>NZ_SSXI01000165.1 GCF_004803405.1 Nocardioides sp.
CAGCCGCGGCCGCGGAGAGCGCACCGGGGACGGTGGCCAGCCGCTCACCCACGAGCAGCACCGTGCCGGCGTCCAGCTCGTCGCCGAGGTCGCGCAGCGCGGCGGCCTCGTCTCCGGGCGCGGTGAGCACGACCCGGGCGGACAGCTTCCGCAGGCCGCGCGTGGAGTAGGGCGACAGGCCGATCACCCGGGTGCCACCGGCACGGACCGACTTGCGCAGCCGCAGGAAGATCGTGCCGGCCTCGTCCTCGGGCTCCAGCCCGGCGAGGACCACGGTCGTGGCCGTCTCGAGGTCGTCGTACGAGACCGGCCGGCGGCCGTCGCGCGTCGGGGCATCGATGCCGGTGTTCGCCACGTGCGCGGCGAGGAAGGCGGTCTCCTCGGCCGAGAGGGGGCGAGCCCGGAAGTCGATGTCGTTGGTGCCGAGGGCGACCCGAGCGAACTTGCTGTAGGCGTAGGCGTCCTCGACCGTCAGCCGGCCTCCGGTCAGCACGCCCACGCCGCCGGCCTGCTTCGCCGCGGCGAGGCCCCGCGCCGCCACCGTGAAGGCCTCGGGCCACGACGCCGGCCTGAGCTCCCCGCGCTGCCCGGAGCTTGTCGAGGGCTCGCGCACCTGCGGGTAGGTCAGCCGGTCGTCCAGGTGGGCGTAGGCGAAGGCGAAGCGGTCCTTGTCGGTGATCCACTCCTCGTTGACCTGCGGGTCGTTGCCGGCCAGGCGACGCATCACCTTGCCGCGGCGATGGTCGATCCGGATGGCGGAGCCGCACGCGTCGTGCTCGGCGATGCCGGTTGCGGAGACCAGGTCGAACGGTCGCGAGCGGAAGCGGTACTGCTCGGAGGTGAGGGCACCGACGGGGCAGATCTGGATCACGTTGCCGGAGAAGTAGGAGAGGAACGGCGCGTCCTCGGCGATGCCGACCTGCTGCTGCGCACCGCGCTCGAGCAGCTCGATGAACGGGTCTCCGGCGATCTCGTCGGCGAACCTGGTGCAGCGCTGGCACACGATGCAGCGCTCGCGGTCGAGCAGGATGTTGGGCGAGAGGTTGATCGGCTTCGGGAAGGTCCGCTTCACCCCGCGGTTGCGCTCGTCGGAGAAGCGCGACTCCCCGCGGCCGTTGGACATCGCCTGGTTCTGCAGCGGGCACTCGCCGCCCTTGTCGCACACCGGGCAGTCGAGCGGGTGGTTGATGAGCAGCAGCTCCATCACGCCCTGCTGCGCCTTGTCGGCGACCTGGCTGGTGACCTGCGAGTTGACGACCATGCCCTCCGCGACCGGCAGCGTGCAGGAGGCCTGCGGCTTGGGGAAGCCGCGGCCGTTGCCGGCGTCCGGGATGTCGACGAGGCACTGACGGCAGGCGCCGGCGGGCGCGAGCAGCGGGTGGTCGCAGAACCGCGGGATCTGCACGCCGATCTGCTCGGCGGCACGGATCACCAGCGTGTCCTTGGGGACGCTGACCTGGATGCCGTCGATGGTGACGGTGACCAGCTCGACGCCGCCGGCCCGCTCGACCGCGCCGGCGTTCTCGGTCGTCTTGTCCGGGGTGGTGGTCATGCCGTGACCTCCTGTCCGGCCCACACGGTCGACCGAGCCGGGTCGAACGGGCAGCCACCGTGACGCAGGTGGGCGAGGTACTCGTCGCGGAAGTACATGACCGAGCTGGAGATCGGGCTGGTCGCGCCGTCGCCGAGAGCGCAGAACGAGCGGCCGAGGATGTTGTCGCACTGGTCGAGCAGCTGGTCGACCAGTTCCGCGCCGCCCTGCTCGTCGATCGACCCGTTCTCGAGCCGGTCCAGCGCCTGCACCAGCCACCAGGTGCCCTCGCGGCACGGGGTGCACTTGCCGCAGGACTCGTGCTTGTAGAACTCGGTCCACCGCAGCACGGCGCGCACGACGCACACGGTCTCGTCGAAGATCTGCAGGGCGCGGGTGCCGAGCATGGAGCCGACCGAGCCGACGCCCTCGAAGTCGAGGGGGATGTCGAGGTGCTCGGCGGTGAGCAGGGGCGTGCTGGAGCCGCCGGGGGTCCAGAACTTCAGCCGGTGGCCCTCGCGGATACCCCCGGCGAGGTCCAGCAGCTCGCGCAGCGTGATGCCGAGCGGCGCTTCGTACTGACCCGGCCTCGTGACGTGACCGGACAGCGAGAAGATGCCGTGCCCCTTGGACTTCTCCGTGCCCATCGAGGCGAACCAGGCGGCACCGTTCTTCACGATGGCCGGCACCGACGCCACCGACTCGACGTTGTTGATCACCGTCGGGCTGGCGTAGAGGCCGGCGACCGCCGGGAACGGCGGACGCAGTCGAGGCTGTCCGCGACGGCCCTCGAGCCCCTCGAGCAGCGCCGTCTCCTCACCGCAGATGTAGGCCCCGGCCCCCGCGTGGACGACGACGTCCAGGTCGTAGCCGGAGCCGTGGATGTCCTTGCCGAGGTGGCCGGCGGCGTACGCCTCGTCGACGGCGGCCTGCACCCGGCGGATGACGTGCAGGACCTCGCCCCGGATGTAGATGAAGGCCTTGTTGGCGCGGATCGCGTAGGAGCTGATGATCACGCCCTCGACGAGCACGTGCGGGTTGCCCATCATCAGCGGGATGTCCTTGCAGGTGCCCGGCTCCGACTCGTCGGCGTTGACCACCAGGTACTTCGGCTTCGGGTTGTCCTGCGGGATGAAGGACCACTTCATCCCGGTCGGGAAACCGGCGCCGCCGCGACCGCGCAGGCCGGAGTCCTTGACGGCGCCGATCACGTCGTCGGGCGCCATCCCGAAGGCGACGTCGAGGGCGGCATAGCCGCCCTTGGCCTCGTAGGGCTTGAGCTTCCAGCCCTGCTCGACGTCCCACATGTCGGTGAGCACGGGGGTCAGCTGGGTCATGCGTCACCCTCCTTCGACTCCGCAGGGACGGGGACCGTGGCGGGATCCGGGGCGCTCCAGCCGCGCTCGCGGGCGATCTGGAGACCGGCCAGGCTGGCCTCACCAGCGGTCGGGCCGTCGTCCACCCGACCGTCGGGGAAGCCGGCGAGGACCCGCTCGGCCTCGCGCCAGGTGCACAGCGTGGGCCCGCGGGTGGAGGAGACCTCGTTGCCGGTGCGGAGCGCCTCGACCATCTGGACCGCCGAGTCGGGGGTCTGGTTGTCCATGAACTCCCAGTTGACCATCACCACCGGGGCGAAGTCGCAGGCCGCGTTGCACTCGATGTGCTCGAGGCTGACCGTGCGGGTGTCACCCTGGCGCTGCGGCGCCACCTCGTCGTTGCCGATGTCGAGGTGCTCCTTGAGCCGCGCGAGGATCTCGTCGCCCCCCATCACCGCGCACAGGGTGTTGGTGCAGACCCCGACGTGGTAGTCGCCGACCGGGTGCCGCTTGTACATGGTGTAGAAGGTGGCGACGCCGCTGACCTCGGCGGCGCTGATGTCCAGCACGGCGGCGCAGGCCTCGATGCCCTCGGGCGTGATCCGACCCTGCACCGACTGCACGAGGTGCAGCATCGGCAGCAGGCCGGACCGAGGCTCCGGGTAGCGGGCCGCGATCTCGCGCAGCTCGCCGTACGTCTTGTCGTCGATCGGTGCCGTCGTCATCTGTCGACTCCTCCCATGACGGGGTCGATGCTGGCGATCGCGACGATGACGTCGGCGATCATGCCGCCCTCGCTCATCACGCCCATCGCCTGGAGGTTGTTGAACGACGGGTCGCGGAAGTGCGCCCGGAAGGGCTTGGTGCCGCCGTCGGAGACGACGTGCGCGCCGAGCTCGCCGCGCGGTGACTCCACCGGCACGTACGCCTGGCCTGCCGGGACCCGGAAGCCCTCGGTGACCAGTTTGAAGTGGTGGATCAGGGCCTCCATCGACTCGCCCATGATGTGGCGGATGTGGTCGAGGCTGTTGCCCAGGCCGTCACTGCCGATCGCCAGCTGGCTCGGCCACGCGATCTTCTTGTCGGCGATCATGATTGGCGCGCCCTCGAGCCGGGCCAGTCGGTCGGCGGCCTGCTCGATGATCCTCAGCGACTCCCACATCTCGTTGAGGCGGATCCGGAAGCGGCCGTAGGAGTCGGCCGTGTCCCAGGTCTGCACGTCGAAGTCGTAGGTCTCGTAGCCGCAGTAGGGCTGCGTCTTGCGCAGGTCCCAGCCGTAGCCGGTGCTGCGCAGCACCGGCCCGGTCAGTCCCAGCGCCATGCACCCCTCGAGGTCGAGGTGACCGACGTTCTCCAGTCGGGCCTTGAAGATCGGGTTGGCGTTGCAGAGCGCGGCGTACTCCGGGAGACGCTTCTTCATCAGCGCGACGAAGGACCGGATGTCGTCCAGCGCGCCCGGTGGCAGGTCCTGCGCGACGCCGCCGGGGCGGATGAACGCGTGGTTCATCCGCAGACCGGTGATCAGCTCGAACAGGTCGAGCACCAGCTCCCGCTCGCGGAAGCCGATCGTCATCACGGTCAGTGCGCCGATCTCCATGCCGCCGGTCGCGAGGCACACCAGGTGGGAGGAGATCCGGTTGAGCTCCATGAGGAGGACCCGCATGACCTGGGCCTTCTCCGGAATGTCGTCCTCGATGTCGAGCAGCCGCTCGACGCCGAGCGAGTAGCTCGCCTCGTTGAAGAACGGCGACAGGTAGTCCATCCGGGTGCAGAAGGTGACGCCCTGCACCCAGGTGCGGTACTCCATGTTCTTCTCGATGCCGGTGTGGAGATAGCCGATGCCGCAGCGGGCCTCGGTCACCGTCTCCCCCTCGAGCTCGAGGATCAGCCGGAGGACGCCGTGCGTGGACGGGTGCTGCGGGCCCATGTTGACCACGACCCGCTCTGCGGCGTCTCCCCCGCCGAGGCCGGACGCGATCTCGTCCCAGTCCTGTCCGGTGACGGTGAAGACCCTGCCCTCGCCGGTCTCGGAGGTGCCGGCGTAGAAGTCCTGGTCGGTCTCGGTGGTCATCAGCTGTAGGACCTCCGCTGGTCGGGTGGCTGGATGGACGCGCCCTTGTACTCGACCGGGATGCCGCCGAGGGGATAGTCCTTGCGCTGCGGGTGGCCCGGCCAGTCATCGGGCATCAGGATCCGGGTCAGCGCGGGATGGCCGTCGAAGACGATGCCGAACATGTCCCAGGTCTCGCGCTCGTGCCAGTCGGCCGCCGGGTAGAGCGGCACCAGGCTCGGGACGTGCGGGTCGCCGTCGGGGGCGCTGGTCTCGACCCGGATCCGCCGGTTCCACGTGTAGGACGTGAAGTGGTAGACCGCGTGCAGCTCGCGGCCCTTGTCGCCCGGGTAGTGGACCCCGCTGACGCCGGAGAGGAACTCGAAGCGGAGCGACGGGTCGTCGCGCAGCAGCTTCGCCACCTGCACCAGGCGGTCGCGGTGGACGTGGAAGGTGATCTCGCCGCGGTGGATCACCACCTGCTCGATGAGTCCGTCGATCCGGTCGGCGACCGTGTCGAACCACCCGCCGTAGGGCCGCTGCGCGGCGCCCGGCAGGACGACGCGGGCCACCAGTCCGTCGTACCCGCTGGTGTCCCCCGGGCCCGTGACGCCGAACATCCCGCGGCGCTCGTCGACGGCGTGGACCTCGATGCCGGCGCGAACCTCCTCGAGGTGCTCGGGAGCGTTCTCCGGCGACTGGTCGACGGCGGCCTGCTCGACGGCCTTGTCGGGGCCGGCCTTCTTCTCGTCGGTCATCGCAGCAGGCCCCTCGCGTCGCTCGTCGGGAGGGCTACCAGGCCCTCGGCCTCCATCTCGCGGATCTGCGCCCGGCGGTTGGCGCCGAGCGGCGTGGCCTGGACCTTGTCGTGGAGCTTGAGGATCGCGTCGATCAGCATCTCCGGCCGCGGCGGACAGCCGGGGAGGTACATGTCGACGGGGACGACGTGGTCGACGCCCTGCACGATCGCGTAGTTGTTGAACATGCCGCCGCTGCTCGCGCACACGCCCATGGCGAGGACCCACTTGGGCTCGGCCATCTGGTCGTAGATCTGTCGCAGGACCGGAGCCATCTTGTTGCTCACGCGCCCGGCGACGATCATCAGGTCGGCCTGGCGCGGGCTGGCGCGGAAGACCTCCATGCCGAAGCGGGCGAGGTCGTACTTGGGGCCGCCGGACGTCATCATCTCGATGGCGCAGCAGGCCAGGCCGAACGTCGCCGGCCAGAAGCTGGCCTTGCGCATGTAGCCGGCGAGTCCCTCGACCGTGCTCAGCAGGACTCCGCTGGGGAGCTTCTCCTCGACACCCATGTCAGTTCCCTCTCGTTGAGAGCCAGGAGGCGCGGGCGCCTTCGGCGCGAAGCGCAGGCGACCTCAGGGGCGAAGCGGTCGTCGAACGACGACAACGTGGGCGGCGTGCGTGCATCGTGGCTCTCAATCCCAGTCGAGCCCGCCGCGACGCCAGACGTAGGCGTAGGCGACGAAGACGGTGGCGAGGAAGATGACCATCTCGATCAGCCCGAACCAGGCCATGGCGTCGAACTGCACGGCCCAGGGGTAGAGGAAGATGATCTCGATGTCGAAGACGATGAAGAGCATCGCGGTGATGTAGTACTTCACCGGGAAGCGGCCGCTCAGCGCCTGCGGAGTGGGCTCGATGCCGCACTCGTAGGAGTCCAGCTTCGCGCGGTTGTAGCGCCTGGGCCCGACCATCGTGCTCATCGCGACGGAGCCGATCGCGAACAGCGCAGCGAGAGCCGCCAGCACCAGGACCGGCGTGTAGAGCTCCATGGGGCCTCCCTCTCGTGATCTTGTGAACAGAATCACTAGTGGCGTGCCGCACATCTTGCCACTCATCCAAGGGCCTGGCACAGGGGGGTCCCCGATCGCCCGGCACTGCCGTCGGGCGGGGGAAATCGCTCGCTGACCTGCGTATTTAAAGCATGGAGGGTTTGCGTAAATTCAGCGTGCGGCGGCGGCCGCGGTCAGGCGCTCGCGCGGTGCAGGGCGACGATCCCGCCCGACAGGTTGCGCCACTCCGGGTTGCTCCAGCCGGCCTCGCCGATCAGGTCGGCCAGCCCGCGCTGGTCGGGCCACGCACGGATCGACTCGGCGAGATACACGTAGGCGTCGGGCGCCGAGGAGACGGTGCGCGCGATCGCAGGCAGCGTCTTCATCAGGTACTCGAGGTACACGGTGCGCCAGGGCGCCCACGTCGGGTGGCTGAACTCGCAGACCACCAGCCGGCCACCGGGTCGGGTGACCCGGCGCATCTCGGCGAGACCCGCCAGCGGGTCGACGATGTTGCGCAGCCCGAAGGAGATGGTGACCGCGTCGAAGGTGTCGTCGCGGAACGGGAGCCTGGTGCCGTCGCCGGCCGTGAACGGCAGGTGCGGGCGGTGCTGCTTGCCGACCTGGAGCATGCCGATCGAGAAGTCGCACGGGACGACGGTTGCGCCCGCGTCACGGAAGGGCTGGCTCGAGGTGCCGGTGCCGGCTGCGAGGTCGAGCACCCGGTCGCCGTACGAGGGATCCACGGCGGCGAGGACCTCCTTGCGCCACCGGCGGTCCTGCCCGAACGACAACACGTCGTTGGTCAGGTCGTAGCGCCGCGCGACGGCGTCGAACATCCGGCGTACGTCGGCGGGCTGCTTGTCGAGCTCTGCGCGGGCCACCGCGGAAGCCTATCCGCGGTCCCTCGGCAGGTCGCGGCGGCGTCCCCCGAAAGCCGAGCGCAACCAACCGCCCTCCCCCGGCGTCTCTTCAGGCATGAACACCAAGCTGCTCGTGGCCCGTCGGATCACGCTCCTCACCGTGGTCGCCGCCGTCTGCTCCGTCCTTGCGTACGGCGCCGGCTGGGCCGCCCGGTCGACGACCCTCCCGTGGGACGAGGCTCCTCGGCCGGCGGGGGCGCCGATGGACGACGGCCCCGCCGCCATGGCCGGTGGCGAGCCCGCCCAGAAGCCCGCACAGCAGCCCGCACAGCAGCCCGAGCACCAGCCGGCCGAGGACCAGCCGGCCGAGCCCGAGCAGCTCGAGGTACCGGGCCCCGCGCTGCTCGTCCCCGGCGCCGAGGGCGACCGGGTCCGCGATCTCCAAGCGCGCCTGAAGCAGATCGACTGGTTCCACGCCACGGTGACCGGGTTCTACGGCGACGTCACGACCGAGGCCGTCAGGGGCTTCCAGGCCAAGCGCGGCATCGCCGTCACCGGCGAGGTCGACCAGCGCACGCTGGACCGCCTGCACCGGATGACCCGTGCGCCCAGCAGGGCCGAGCTGACCGGCCAGCCGCCACCTTCGGGCGCGAACCGGCCCGGTGCGCTCGACTCGCGCTGCACGACCGGCCGTGCCCTCTGCGTCGACAAGTCCAGCCGCACCCTGCGCTGGGTGGTCGACGGCGAGGTCCGCAGGACCGTGGACGTCCGCTTCGGCTCCTCCGAGCTGCCGACCCGCGAGGGCGCCTTCTCGGTCCAGCGGAAGAGCCGCGAGCACGTGTCGAGCCTCTACCACACGCCCATGCCGTACGCGATGTTCTTCTCCGGCGGACAGGCCGTGCACTACTCGCCCGACTTCGCTGCGACCGGCTACGACGGCGCGTCACACGGGTGCGTCAACGTCCGCGACGAGGAGGCCGTGGCCTGGCTCTACGAGCAGGTCCAGGTCGGCGACCGGGTGATCGTCTACTGGAGCCGAGAGCTCAGTCCTCGGCGGTGAGCTCCAGGACCCGGTCGAGGTACCCGGCCAGCTTCTCGGGCTCC
The DNA here is from genome assembly GCF_004803405.1 of Nocardioides sp. Lineage (GTDB taxonomy): Bacteria > Actinomycetota > Actinomycetes > Propionibacteriales > Nocardioidaceae > Nocardioides > Nocardioides vastitatis. The sequence goes on from NZ_SSXI01000165.1 coordinate 8,654, forward strand.
AGACCGGTGCTGAACACGTCGTAGGCCACGCCGTCGCGTTCGGCCCGGCACTCGGCCTGGTAGGCGGAGGCGGGCACCTCGGCGCCGGTCGGCTCGCCCGTCATCTGGTCGACCTCCTCCCGCCACGCCACGGCGCATCGGTGGCCGTCGATCTCTCGCAGCTCGTAGTGCGACCCGGACTGGTCGATCGCGAACGGACCGTTGGGGATCACCAGGCCCATCTCGCCGGGCACGACGGTGACGGCGACGTGCGCAGGCGCTGTCTGGCCGTCGCCGCCGGTCATGCCGGCGATGTCGATGTAGGCACGCACGGTGGCGGCGCCGTACTGCTCGGCCAGGGCGGCCCCGGCTTCGGTCTCGTTCTCGGCAGCCGCCTCGGTGACCTGGTCGAGCCCGGCCTCGTCCTGCGGGGTCGTCACGCCGACCTGTTCCGGGGTCACTGCGGAGACGGCGACCATCCGGTCGTCGAGAGCGTCGGGGAGCTCCGGCAGGTCTGCACTCGAGGCACTCTCGGCGCTGTCACCGACCAGCTCGGGCAGGCCGACGCCGAACCCGACGACACCGGCGAGGAGGACGACACCGAAGACTGCTCCGGCGATGGTCGAACCTTGGATGGGCATCGGGCCATCATGCCGCGCGCGGCTGAGCGCACCCTGAAGGGGTCCTTACGCGGAGGGGCTACCGCAGGTCGGTTCCGTCCGAGAGGCGGACGTACTCGAGCCCGGCCGCGCCCAGGATCCGGCCGAAGTGGGTGTCGGCGATGCCGAGCCCGACCTGGGAGTACACCCGGTCGTGGATGGCCACGTTGCGGGCCGCGCCGACGGAACGCGCGAAGTCGATGCCCTCGCTGACCTTCATCCACGGCGCCGAGACCGGTGCCAGCAGGACGTCGACCGGCACGCCCGGGCCGGTGAGGGCGTCACCGGGATGGAAGACGGTCGTCCTGCCGAGCGTCATCAGGTAGCCGCTGTTGTTGAACCGGGGCAGGTCCGGGTGGATCACCGCGTGCAGCTCCCCGATCGCGCGGATCGCAACATCCCCGACGGACCAGGCCTCGTCGGGGCGGACCACGGTGACCCGCTCCGCCAGGTCCGCAGCGCCCTCGCGGATCCGAGCGGCCACCGCCCCGATCGTGTAGATGGGTGCGTCGGTGGCGCGCAGGTTCTCGGGGTCGTAGTGGTCGTCGTGCTCGTGGGTGATCAGCACCGCATCCACACCGTCGAGGGCCTCCCGCTGGGTCCACTTGCCGGGGTCGAGGACCAGCGTCGTGCCGTCGTGCTCGATGCGGACCGCGGCGTGCCCGAACTTGGTCAGTCGCATCCTTCAACGCTAGTCGCTGCCCGCCGCCTCCAGGGCGCGGATCAGGGTGCGCGCGTCGTACGGACCCTGGTGCCGCCGGTCGCCGATGAAGAACGTCGGCGTGCCGCGGACGCCGCTGCTCGCCGCGCCGGCTGCGTCGCGGGCGATCCGGTCTGCGAGGCGCGGGTCGTCCATGTCGTCGAGGAATCGCTGGACGTCGAGCCCGAGCTCCGCCGCGTAGGAGACGAGGTCGGTGCGCTCGAGCCGGTCCTGCCGTCGGAAGAGCAGGTCGTGCATCTCCCAGTAGCGGTCCTGCTTCGCCGCAGCCTCCACCGCGAGGCCCGCCTGCACGGCATGCGGGTGCACCGCGAGCGGCATGTGCCGGGCCACGTAGCGGAGGCGGTCGCCGAAGTGCTCCCTGACCTCGCGGGCCGCCCCGGTGGCCCGGGCACAGAACGGGCATTCGAAGTCGAGGTACTCCACCAGGGTCAGCGGCGCGTCGCGTGGACCCCGGACGTGGTCGCGGTCGGGGTCGACCGGGTCGCTCAGGGTCGTGGGCAACGCGGCGTCGCGCTGGCCGAAGAAGCGGGCGGCGGCCCCGAAGACCAGCCATCCCACCAGCGCTGCGAGCGCGGCTGCCAGCAGCACCCCGACCTTCGCCTCGTCCTGCAGCCGCTCATCCTCGAACGCCAGGCCCGCGATCAGCAGCGACACCGTGAACCCGATCCCGGACAGCGCCGCGCCACCGAGGACGTGGCCCGCGCCGACGCCCTCGGGCAGGGTGCCCAGGCGGAGCCGGACAGCGACGATCGCCCCGATCCCGATGCCGGCCAGCTTGCCGACCACCAGCCCTGCGACCACACCCCACGTCACCGGGGAGCGCAGCGCCTCACCCAGCAGGCCGTCGCGCAGGTCGATCCCGGCGTTGGCCACCGCGAAGACGGGGACGACCACGAAGCTGGTCCACCCGTGCAGCACCTCCTGCAGCCGCTCGTTGACCGACACGGCCCGGTTGAGGCTGTGCCGGGCCATCCGCTGCACCTCCGGCATCGGCGACTGCCGGAACCGCCGGAACTGCTCGGCGGCACGCTGCACCAGCGCGCGGTCCGGCTCGGCCGCCGGCACCAGCAGGCCGGAGACCATGCCGGCGATGGCGGCGTGCACGCCCGACTCCAGGGTCGCCACCCACAGGACGCCGACGGCCACGACGTACGGGGAGGCCCGCCACTCACCGACGCGATCGAGCACGCCGAGGGCCACCACGCAGGCCGCGGCCACCCCCAGGGCGGCCAGGTCGAGGTCGTCGGAGTAGACGAGGCCGATCACCGTGACCGCCACGATGTCGTCGATCACCGTGAGCGTGAGCAGGAGGACGCGCAGCTGGGTCGACACGCTCGGCCCCACCAGCGCGAGCGTGCCCAGCAGGAACGCGGTGTCGGTCCCGATCACGACGCCCCACCCGGCCGAGCCCGGACCGGTCGGGTTGACCAGGAGGTACAGGGCCGCCGGCACCACCAAGCCGCCGATGCCCGCGATCATCGGGATGACCAGCCGGGACCGCTCGGTCAGCTCACCGACCGCGAGCTCGCGGCGGACCTCGAGTCCGATGACGAAGAAGAACACCACCATCAGGCCGTCGTTGACCCAGTGGTGCAGATCCATCGTCACCCCGTTGCCGGCGAGGGTGACCGAGAACGACTGCTCCCACAGGTCCTGGTAGCTCTCGGACCACGGCGAGTTCGCCCAGACCAGCGCGATCAGCGCGGCGGCGACGAGCAGGCCCGCGCTCGCGGCCTCGGTGTGGATGAAGGTCCGCAGCGGAGAGCCGCGCCGAGCCTCCTCGTCCGCCCCCGAGGCGATGGACGTCCGACCGCGCTCAGTGGGCACCGGCAGATCCTATCGATGCCCCAGGTCGCGCAGGCGGGCATCCAGCTCGCGGCGCCCGGTCCGGCTGACGGTCGCCTCGATCACCTCGATGCCGCCGTTCGGCATCGCCAGCGCCTGCTCGAGCTCGGGCCGCGAGCCGACCCGCAGGTGCGGCACCTGGAAGGCGGCGCAGAGGCTGGCCAGGTCCGTCCCGTGCGGAGTGCCGAACAGCCGCTCGAAGCTCGCCGCGTGGGCGGGCGCGCCCTGCTCGAGCATCGAGAAGATCGCGCCGCCGTCGTCGTTGGCGACCACGATGGTCAGGTCGGGGCGAGCCTCGTCAGGGCCGAGCACCAGCCCGGTCTGGTCGTGGAGGAACGTGAGGTCGCCGACCAGCGCGAGGTTGCGGGTCGAGTGGCGACGGCCGAGGGCGGCGCCGATCGCCGTGCTGAGGGTGCCGTCGATGCCGGAGAGCCCGCGGTTCGCGATCACCCGGCGCCGCTCGCCCACCGGCGCCGGCAGCGCCATCAGGTCCAGGTCGCGGACCGGGCTCGAGGCGC
>NZ_SSXI01000154.1 GCF_004803405.1 Nocardioides sp.
ACCAGGCGGGCGGGGTGCAGGACCGCGCAGTCGGGGGTGTAGGTCGCCCCACGCACCCCGGTCGCCGCCAGCACCTGGCGCGCCTCGGCCGGGTCGAGCAGCCGCAGCTCCTCGGCATCACGACCCCAGGCCCGGGCGTACGCGACCTCCGCGCGCGCCCTCGTCCACTGCGCCGGGCTGCGCGCGAGCACGATCGTGCCGCCCTTCGCGTACCCCGCGTCGATGCCCTCGACAGCGCACACCCGGCCGACCTCGTCGACCGTCTCGCGCATCGCCCGGTGCTGGGCGAGCGCACCGGGGCGACCGCGGTGCATCCGGGCCAGACGCTCGGAGGAGACCGGGAACAGGGCGGAGCACCAGCCGCCGTTGCGGCCGGAGGCGCCGAAGCCCGCCACCTCCGCCTCGAGGACCGCGATCCGGAGCGTCGGGTCGCTCTCGGCGAGGTAGTAGGCCGTCCACAGGCCGGTGAAGCCGCCGCCGACGATCGCGACGTCGACATCGAGGTCGCCGTCCAGGCCCGGCCGCGGCGCGGTGTCCTCGCCGGCCGTGGCGTGCCACAGCGAGGGACCGTCGACGGTGGTCAGCGGACCCCCCAGGAGTAGGTCTGCTTGCGGAGCTTCAAGTACATGTACGTCTCTGTGCCCACCACGCCCTCGATCTGCCGGATCCGACCCGAGATGATCTCCAGCAGGTGCTCGTCGCTCTCGGCCACCACCTCGACGAGCAGGTCGTGGGCGCCGGCGGTGATCACGACGTAGTCGACCTCGTCGAGGTCGGCGATCGCATCCGCCACCGGCTCCAGCGCCCCGGCGACCCGGATCCCGACCATCGCCTGCCGGGCGAAGCCGAGCTCGAGGGGGTCGGTGACGGCGACGACCTGCATGACGCCACCGTCGATGAGCCGCTGGACGCGGTGTCGCACGGCGGCCTCGGACAGGCCCACCACCTTGCCGATCGAGGCGTAGGACCGACGACCGTCCTGCTGGAGCTGTTCGATGATCGCCTTCGACACGTCGTCGAGCGGCGCGGTGCGATCGGTGCGGGGCGTCCTGTTCACGCGACTGATCCTTCCAGTCACGTCGTCATCAGGCGAGTCCACCTATGGATTTCGTTGCGATCCTGTTTCAGATCGACTGATTCCCTTGTCTTGAGGTGCCTGGACCTGACAGCATCCGAAGCAGGTCCCCGACCGCAGGAGGAAGTCATGCCCACCCCTCGCCACACTCCGGTCCCGGTGCGGGCCTCCCTGGATCGCAGGGCGTTCCTGCGGGGCCTCAGCCTTACCGGACTTGCTGTCGGGACGACAGGCATGCTCTCCGCCTGCGGGACCGAGTCGCAGGTCCAGGACGCCGACAAGTGCGTCAGCGAGGACCGCTCCGCGGAGGAGAAGGACCTGGTCTTCTCCAACTGGCCCGAGTACATCGACGTCGACGGCAAGAAGATGCCGACGCTGGAGGGATTCCAGAAGCAGACCGGCATCGATGTCACCTACAACACCGACATCAACGACAACAACGAGTTCTTCGCCAAGGTCAAGGACCAGCTCGGGGGTTGCGAGTCGATCGGCCGCGACATCATCACGCTCACCGACTGGATGGCCGCACGGATGATCAGCCTCGGCTGGATCCAGGAGCTGGACAAGGCCAACATCCCGAACGTGGAGGCCAACCTCAAGTCTTCGCTGAGGGCGCCCTCCTGGGACGCCGACCGCTCCTACAGCGTCCCGTGGCAGAGCGGCCTGACCGGCATCGCCTACAACGCGAAGTACACCAAGGAGGTCGGGAGCTTCGAGGAGCTGATGACCCGTCCGGACCTCAAGGGGAAGATCACCCTCCTCTCCGAGCTGAACGACACGATGCTGTTCATGCTGCTGCTCGAGGGCGCCGACCCGGAGGACTTCACGGAGGACCAGTGGGCGAGCGCGATCGAGCGGCTGGAGAAGTACGTCGCCTCCGGCCAGGTCCGCCAGTTCACGGGCAACGACTACATCCGCGGGCTCAACAGCGGCAACATCCTCGCCTGCGAGGCGTGGTCGGGCGACGTGATCGCGCTGCAGTACGAGAACCCCGACATCAAATGGGTCGCGCCGGAGGAAGGCCTGTCGATCTGGTCGGACAACATGCTGGTCCCGAACAAGGCGACCCACAAGACCAACGCCGAGTCGCTGATGAACTACTACTACGAGCCCGAGGTGGCCGCCACACTCGCTGCCTGGGTGAACTACATCTGCCCGGTCGAGGGTGCGCAGCAGGCCATGGAGAAGGTCGACCCGAGCCTGGTCGAGAACCCGCTGATCTTCCCGACGGAGGACTTCCTGGCGAAGACCTACGGCTTCATGGAGCTCGACGAGAAGACCCGGCAGAAGTACGACCGGGACTTCGCAAGGGCGATCAGTGGGTGACCTGCGGCTGACCGGCGTCACCAAGAAGTTCGGGGCCTTCACGGCGGTCCACAACCTCGACCTCGTGGTGCCGGAGGGCTCGTTCTTCGCGCTTCTCGGCCCATCCGGGTGCGGCAAGACCACGACCCTGCGGATGGTCGGCGGCCTGGAGGAGCCGACGAGCGGCACGGTCGAGCTCGGCGGCCAGGACATCACCCGGCTCAAGCCGTACCAGCGGCCGGTCAACACCGTGTTCCAGAGCTATGCCCTCTTCCCCCACCTCAACGTCCGCGACAACGTGGCGTTCGGCCTGCGTCGTCGGGGACGATCGAAGGTCGACGCCGAGGTCACCGCGATGCTCGACCTCGTGGAGCTCGGGGACCTCGGCCGGCGCAAGCCCGGCCAGCTGTCCGGCGGGCAGCAGCAGCGGGTCGCGCTCGCGCGCGCGCTCATCAACCAGCCCGAGGTGCTGCTGCTCGACGAGCCGCTCGGCGCGCTCGACCTCAAGCTGCGTCGCACGATGCAGATAGAGCTCAAGCGAATCCAGACCGAGGTCGGCCTGACGTTCATGCACGTGACCCACGACCAGGAGGAGGCCATGATCATGGCCGACACCGTCGCGGTGATGAACGGCGGGCGGATCGAGCAGCTCGGCCCCCCCGAGGAGCTCTACGACTTCCCGGCCACGACCTTCGTCGCCAACTTCCTGGGCCAGTCCAACCTGGTCGAGGGGAGCATCGTGGGCACCGACGCGGAGCAGGTGGTGGTGGTCGACGTGCAGGGCGCGAAGGTGGCCGCACCGCGCGACCGCGCGCGCGTCACCGAGGGCGACGTCTGGGTCGGCGTGCGCCCCGAGAAGGTGCACATGGTGCCGGCGATGGCGGCCGATCCTGCACTCAACCGGCTCCCGGGCGGTGTGGTCAGCGACGCGTCGTACACGGGCGTCAGCACGCAGTACCTGGTGAGGGCCCCGTGGGGCCAGGAGCTGTCGGTCTTCGAGCAGAACCACACCAGCCAGGGACGCTTCTCCCCCGGGGACCCCGTCGACCTGACCTGGGCGCTGGAGCACACGTTCCTGCTCGACGCCGCCCAGGACGCGCGGGCGGGCGTGGAGAGCGAACGTTGACAGCGGCGGCACACCTGCCCGGCGCCGAGACGCCGGACGGGCCGGAGATCCAGCCGCGCGGCGCGCGCCGCGGACTCACCGGCTACGTGCTGCTCCTGCCAGGCGGACTGTGGCTGGCGCTCTTCTTCGTCGTCCCCACGGTCGTCCTGGTGGCCACGAGCCTCTACGACCCGAGCGGATCGCTCCAGCTCGGCTACCGGATGACGGGGCACTGGCAGAACTACGTCGACGCGGTGCGCGACTACTCCGACCAGATCCTGCGTAGCCTGCTCTACGCACTCGCGGCGACCGGTGCAGCCATCCTGCTCGGCTACCCGCTGGCCTATGCCATCGCCTTCAAGGCCGGCCGATGGAAGAATCTCATGCTGGTCGCGGTGATCGCGCCGTTCTTCACCAGCTTCCTCGTGCGAACGCTGTCCTGGCAGTACCTGCTGGGCGACAACGAGCTCATCGTCTCGGCGCTGCAGTGGCTCAACGTGCTCGGCGAGGGCGGCCGCCTGATGAACACGCCCTTCGCTGTGGTCACCGGCCTCACCTACAACTTCCTGCCGTTCATGGTGCTTCCCCTCTACGCCTCCTTGGAGAAGATCGACCACCGGCTCGTCGAGGCCGCCGCCGACCTCTATGCCTCACCGGCGACGGCGTTCCGTCTGGTCACCCTGCGGCTGTCGATGCCCGGGCTGGTGGCGGGAAGCCTGCTGACGTTCATCCCCTCCGCAGGGGACTACATCAATGCCCAGCTGCTCGGCAGCCCCAACACCCGGATGGTCGGCAACGAGATCCAGGCGCTGTTCGGCGCGGGCGACTACCCCACCGCATCCGCGCTGTCCGTGGCGCTCATGGTCACCATCGTCACGATGGTGGCGATCTACGTACGACGCGCCGGCACCGAGGACCTGCTGTGACGCGCTTCGGTCGCTGGCTGGCAGGGCACGTCGTCCTGGTGGTCGGCCTGCTGGTGCTGCTCTACCTGTGCGTCCCGGTGCTGGTCGTCATCCTGATGTCCTTCAACGACCCGGCGAGCCGCAACAGCTACACCTTCGACGGCTTCACGCTCGACAACTGGCTCAACATCTGCGACCCCTACCAGCTCTGCTCCTCGGTGTCGCTCTCGCTGCGGATCGGACTGCTCGCCACCCTGGCCGCGACCGTGCTCGGCACCCTCATGGCCTTCGCGATGGTGCGGCACCGGTTCCGCGGACGGTCCGCGGCCAACCTCCTGGTGTTCCTGCCCATGGCGACGCCCGAGATCGTGATGGGCTCGTCGTTGCTCGCGCTGTTCGTCAACGCCGGCTTCGCGGCCCAACTCGGCTTCTGGACGATCCTCGTCGCCCACGTGCTGTTCTGCCTGTCGTTCGTCGTGGTCACGGTGAAGGCCAGGCTGGCGGGGCTCGACCCGGCGCTCGAGCAGGCGGCCGCCGACCTCTACGCCAACGAGTGGCAGACCTTCTGGCGGGTGAGCTTCCCGCTGGTGTTCCCGGGGATCCTGGCAGCGGCGCTGTTGTCGTTCTCGCTGTCCTTCGACGACTTCATCATCACCAACCTGAACGCGGGCCAGGAGGTGACCTTCCCGATGTTCGTGTGGGGGGCCGCCCAGCGCGGCATCCCGCCGCAGATCAATGTGATCGGGACGATCATGTTCGTCCTGGCGTTGACGGCCGTGCTCCTCGGTGAGCTGGGCAGCCGCCGACGTGCCGCTCGTCGCTGACCCGGCTCCGATTCCGGCTCCGGCTGCGGAGACGGCGTCGGCGGGGGCGGCGGCGGAGCGACGTTCGTGCCGATCACGGAGGGCACCACCAGCCCGTCGTGGTCGGAGTTGAGCGCGACCCACGTCGGCCTCCCGGTAACCCCGACCCGTCGGGTCCGTGCGTGCACGAGGTTGTCGATCCGCCCCGCGGCGAGGCGTCGTAGACGACGGCGTCGCCCGGGAACGGGTAGTTCCGGCGGTTGATGTCGCCGCCGCCGAAGACCGGGACCCCGCGGGACGCCAGTGCGGCGTGCAGGCCGCGGACCATCCGTGCCTGCTGCAGCCACAGCGCCTGGCGTGCGTACCGGTGGGTGCTCCACGCGCCGGGGACGAAGTGCACGTTCCAGCGCGCCACGCCCGGATGCCGGCGTTCGCGGCGGCGTGCGCCCGCCCGTCGTCGGACGAGGCTGCACCAGGCCGCGGGCAGAGGAATGGGCCGGCATGAGAGAGGAATCCTCCGGAAGACCGGACGAGACCGGTGCCGGGGCCTCCCGTCCACCTTCGGCGAGCCGCCGGCATACCTGAGTGGTGACCGAGACGCTCTCGGTATCAGCGATGACTCCTGCGATGTCCTCCGGTCATTCCCTTCAGAAGCCTCGAACACCGCCGATGGAACAGGAAAGCAGCGCGAGAGGAGGTGCCGATCATGTGGAACACAGCCCTGGAACCGACCAACCGGATCTCACACGACATGCCCTGCCCGCGCTGCGGACACGGCATCCACGTGTACCTCGGGTGCGGCGACGGCTGTGACTGCCCGCCGGCCGAGATGCCCGGCAGCGCGGTCGCCTGACCCCTCCGTCCTCAGACAGCGAAGGCGACGGCCTCCCCGACGACGTCGACCCGGACCGGGTCCCCCGGCCGGGGCACGCTGTTCGCCGGCGTGCGGGCCGACACGTGCTCGCCGGAGTCCAGAACGACTCGGATGGTCGCGTCGTGGCCGTAGAAGCTGACGTCGAGCACGACCCCGGCGCGGTCGGACTCGTCGGCGGGCGCGACCTGGACCTGCTCGGCGCGGATCGCGACTCGAACCGGGCCGGCCGCCACCGGGGCGCGCAGCCGGAGCAGGCCCAGCGCACAGGATGCGCTGCGGACCC
>NZ_SSXI01000313.1 GCF_004803405.1 Nocardioides sp.
CCGGCGAGTCGCTCGCGGGCGCGCCGGTCGCCTGGTCGGTGGTCACCGAAGAACCCTAGATGAGGGCTCCGGCGGTCGGTGGAGGCACTCCACAGGCGCGGTCGATCGACTCGGGCGCGAGCACGTGGCCGATCGCCAGGGCGGCGGCACCGAGCACTCCGGCTCGCTCGCCGGCGCGCGAGGTGGTGATGTGGAGGTGCTCGGTGGCGAGGGGCAGCGAGCGCTGGTAGACCACCTCACGGATGCCCGCCAGCAAGCCCTCCCCGGCGGCCGCCAGGGCGCCGCCGATGACGATCACGGAGGGGTTGACCAGGTTGACCAGCGCGGCGAGCACCTCGCCGAGGTCCCGGCCGGCCTGGCGGACGGCCGTCATCGCGACCCGGTCGCCGCCACGGACCAGCGCGACCACGTCCTGGTCGGCGGGCACGTCCACGCCGGCGGCGCGGATCGCGGCGGCCACCGCGGGGACCGCGGCGATCGCCTCGAGGCAGCCCCGGTTGCCGCACCGGCAGGTCACGTCGGCGCCGCGGGCCACGAACACGTGGCCGAGGTCCCCGGCCGTGCCCTGTGCGCCGCGCTGGAGCGCGCCGCCGGAGATGATGCCGGCCCCGATGCCGGTGCCGACCTTGATGAAGACCAGGTCGGCGACGTCACGCAGCTGGGAGTGCTGCTCGCCCAGCGCCATGATGTTGACGTCGTTGTCGACGAGGACGGGTACCGCGAACGCCTGCTGCACGTGCCCCGGCACGTCGTACCGGTCCCACCCCGGCATGATCGGCGGGTTGATCGCGCGGCCGGTCGAGTGCTCGACGGGGCCCGGGAGGCCGATGCCGATCGCCGCCAGCTCGCTGACGTCGCGCCCCTGCTCGGCGAGGAGCTCTCGGACCACCTCCTCGACCCATCCCAGCACCCGCTCCGGGCCGAGTGCGATGTCGAGCTGGGTCCCGCGCTCAACGAGGATCCGACCGTCCAGGTCCGCGATCGCTGCGCGAGCGTGGCTGGCGCCTAGGTCGACGCCCGCGACCACTCGGGCACCGGGGTTGAACGCCAGCAGCGACGGCGGCCGGCCGCCGGTGGACACTCCGCCGAAGGGCACCACCAGCCCCACCCGCATCAGGGCGTCGAGCCGAGCGGTGATCGTGGATCGGGCGAGGCCGGTGATCTCGGCCAGTTGGGCCCGGGTGCGCGGCTGACCGTCCCTGAGGATGTCGAAGACGTCGCTAGGCCGCACGGCGGGAGTCAACCACGCCGCCCTTTGTCACGTCCAGCAGGCGACTTTTGCTGGACACTCGACAGAAGTGGGTGACGCGTGCCACAGTGACCGCGTGCCGCAGCCCGTGCAGTCTCCCAGCGACGCCCGCCACGCCGAGGACTCCCCGGTGCTGCTCCGCGCCCGCGGACTGACGAAGAGCTTCGTCGGGCACACGGTGCTCCGGGACACCGACATCGATCTGCGGGCCGGCCACGTCCACGGCCTGGTCGGCGAGAACGGCGCCGGCAAGTCGACGCTGATGAAGATCCTCGCCGGCGTGCACACCGCAGACCGTGGCGTCGTCGAGCTCGACGGCAGCCCGGTCGTCTTCCACCACCCGCTGCAGGCCCAGCAGGCCGGCATCTCGACGGTCTTCCAGGAGTTCAACCTCCTCCCCGAGCGGACCGTCGCCGAGAACGTCTGGCTGGGGCGCGAGCCGCGCCGCCGCGGCCTGGTCGACGTCGACCGGATGCAGCGCGACACCCAGGCCCTGCTCGACGAGCTCGGTGTCACCGGTCTCCGGCCGCAGCAGCGGGTCCGGACGCTGTCGGTCGCCGAGCAGCAGGTCGTCGAGATCGCCAAGGCGGTCAGCTTCGACGCCCGGATCATCGCGATGGACGAGCCGACCGCCGCTCTCGCCGACCACGAGGTGGGCCTGCTCTACGACATCATCCAGCGGCTCACCGGCCGCGGCGTCGCCATCCTCTACGTCTCGCACCGGCTCAAGGAGATCTTCGACCTCTGCGAGACCATCACCGTCCTCAAGGACGGGCGCCAGGTCGCCTCGCGCCCGGCCGCCGAGCTCAACGACGCCGAGCTGGTCCGGCTGATGGTCGGCCGCGAGATGTCCGCCTTCTTCCCCGGCCCGGTTGCGGGGACCGAGCCCGGTCAGCCCCGGCTCGAGCTGCGCGGCGCCGGCAACGGGTACGTCGACGGCATCGACGTCACCCTCCGCGGCGGCGAGATCGTCGGCATCGCCGGGCTCCAGGGGTCCGGCCGCTCGGAGCTGATGGAGGCGATCTTCGGCGTCCGGCCCTTCACCCGCGGCACGATGCTCATCGACGGCAGCCCGCTCCGGCCGCGCTCGCCGCGAGCGGCTGTCCGGGCCGGTCTCGCGCTGGTGACCGAGGACCGCAAGGCGACCGGCCTCGCTCTCAACCAGTCGATCCTCGACAACGCGCTGGGTCCGGTCCGCGCGGTCTTCCCACGCCGCACCGGTCGCGCCCGACGCGAGGTGCCCGGCCTGCTGACCAACCTCGAGGTCGCGGCCCGCGCGCTCGACCAGGAGGTCCAGTTCCTCTCGGGCGGCAACCAGCAGAAGGTGGTGCTCGCTCGCTGGCTGGCCACCGACCCCCGCGTGGTGCTGATGGACGAGCCGACCCGCGGCATCGACGTCGGCGCGAAGCACGCCATCTACCAGCTGATGCGCGTCCTGGCCTCGGAGGGCGTCGCCGTACTCATGGTCTCCAGCGAACTCCCGGAGGTGATCGGCATGTCCGACCGGATCCTCGTCATGCGCGACGGCGTGCTCGCCGGCGAGCTGCCGAGCGGCTCCACCGAGGAGGCGGTCCTGCATCTGGCGACCGGCGCAGCGCACCAGGAGGCCCGGTGAGCGACATCACGGCTCCGCCCCCCGCGCTCTCCAAGCGCCTCGGCGGGCTCACCGCGACCGGCATCGTGCTGATCGTCCTGGTCCTGGCGGTGGTCCTGGGCTCGGTCCTGACCGCTGTCGAGGGCCGCAACTTCTTCAGCACCGGCAACCTGCGCGACATCCTCGCCGCGACCAGTGTCCTCGGCTTCATCGCGATCGGGCAGACCCTGGTCATCCTGGGCGGGAGCCTGGACCTGTCGGTGCCGTTCGTCGCCAGCCTGACCGGCGTGGTCGCCGCCGGCATCATGGCCGGCGAGACCGGCAACGTCGCACCGGCCCTTCTCGCCGCCGTCGGCCTGGCTGCCGCGATCGGGTTCGTCAACGGCGTCGTCGTCAGCCTGCTGCACGTCCACGGTTTCATCGCCACGCTCGGCATGGGCCTGATCATCAGCGGCTACATCGCGAGCAACTACCAGGGCAACACCGGCTCCGCGCCTCGGTCCTTCCGGCTGATCGGCATCTCGTTCATCGGGCCGATTCCGGTGTCCACGCTGATCATGCTCGGCTGCGCGCTGCTGGCCATCCTGCTGCTACGGCGGACCAGGACGGGACACCACCTCTACGCCGTCGGCGGCAACCCCGAGGTGGCCCGGCTCTCCGGGGTCCGCACCTCCGTGCCGATCATCACCGCGCACGTGCTGTGCTCGGTCCTGGCGGCGTTCGCGGGTCTGCTCCTGCTCGCCCGGCTCTCCGTGGGCAACCCCACCATCGGCAGCCAGGGCCAGTACGACCTGATGTCGATCGCTGCGGTGGTGCTCGGCGGCACCCTGCTCGCCGGCGGCAAGGGCAACATCACCGGCACCATCGCCGGCGTCGCGATCTTCGCGGTGATGGACAACGTCATGGCCGTGATGGAGGTTGCGCCGTTCCTTCGCGACGTCGTCCGCGGTGCCGTCATCGTCGCTGCCGTCGCTGTCTATGCCCGACGCTCCATCGACCGCCGGCCGGCCCGCTTCGAGCGGCCCGGTGTGCTCGACGCCGCGCTTCAGGAGGCGAGATGACTTCGACGACCCAGACCCGCGCCGTGACCCTTCCCGCGTACTCGCACGGAATCGGCGGCCGGATGGCCGCGTCGATGAGCACGCCCGGCGGCGCGATCTTCCTGCTCGCCGCGGCGCTGCTGGTGGCGACCATCATCGCCAACCCGAACTTCGGCGACCCGGGCGTGATCATCAGGTTCCTCGGTCGCACCGCGCCGATCGCGATCGCGGCGATGGGCCAGTACTACGTGATCGTCGCCGGTGAGTTCGACCTCTCGATGGCCGCGGTGATCGCCGCGCAAGTGGTGATCGCCGGCAACTACATCGGCGAGGACACCAGCCGCAACGTCACCGGCCTGGTGCTGATGCTTCTCCTCGGCGCGTTCGTCGGCCTGCTCAACGGACTGGCGACGACGGTGCTGCAGGTGCCCAGCTTCATCGTGACGCTCGCGATGATGCTGGCGCTGACAGGACTGGTGCGCCATCTCTCGGGCGGGGCCGCGGACGCGCCGCCCAACGACGACTTCCGGCAGATGGGCCGCGGCGTGGTCAAGGGCGTGCCGGTCGTCGAGGTCATCCCGTACCCGCTGATCATCCTCGCGGTGCTCTGCGCAGCCGCCGTCTGGCTGATGCGGCGGCCGTTCGGCCGCACCCTCATCGCCGTCGGCGACAGCCCGGACGCTGCGCGCATCGCCGGCGCCCGCGTGTGGTGGGTGAAGACGCAGGCGTTCATCCTCTCCTCCCTGGCCGCGACCGTCGCCGGTGTCCTCCTGGTCGGCCACGCCGGCGTGCATCCGACCGTGGGCCGGGGGTACGAGTTCGCAGCCATCACCGCCGTCGTGCTCGGCGGCGTGGTGCTCGGCGGGGGCCGCGGCTGGGTGCTGTCGGCGGTGGCCGGAGCGTTCGCCATCGAGCTGCTCTTCACCTTGCTGACGGTGCTCGACATCGACGCGACGTGGCGCGACTCCGTGCGCGGCGTGATCATCATCGTCGCCGTCGCGGTCGCAGCCCGCGCCTGGACCCGTGGTCGCCGTACCGGGTCCGCCACCCCATCGAACTCGGGAACAAGCGATCCCTCTCCCACCACTGAGCCCGTCCCGGGCACGAACACAGGAGGCATTTGATGCGCAGGAACCACCTCAAGGGCGTGCTGGCGGGGGCGGCCGCACTGGCCGTGCTCACGGCGTGCTCGACCGACGAGAGCGGAGCCGACCCCGGTGCCGACGAGACCTCGGACGGAGCCAGCAGCGACAGCGAGTGGTTCGCCCAGGCCGACTTCGACCAGCAGCGGGAGCAGATGGACGCCACGTTCGAGGGCAACCCGGACGAGCCGTGGCTGCAGTACATCGACGGCCCGATGACCGACACGTCGAAGTGGAAGACCGACAAGCCGATGAAGGCCTGCTTCGCCAACGCCTCCATCTCCAACCCGTGGCGCCAGACGGGCTGGATCACCATGAACCAGCAACTGAAGGTGCTCGAGGACAACGGCGTGATCTCCGAGATGGAGACCCGCGACGCCGGTGACGACGACAACAAGCAGATCGCCGACATCGACTACTTCATCTCGGAGGGCAACTGCGACGCCTTCATCATCTCGCCCAACTCGACCGCAGCACTCACCCCTGCCGTGGAGCGGGCGTGTGAGACGGGCAAGCCCGTCGTCGTCTTCGACCGCGGGGTCGAGACGAACTGCGCGACCACCTTCATCCACCCGATCGGTGGCTATGCGTGGGGCATTGCCACCGCCGACTTCCTCGTCGACAACCTCGAGGAGGGGGACAAGGTGGTCGCGCTGCGGATCCTTCCGGGCGTGGACGTGCTCGAGACCCGCTGGGGGGCCGCGAAGAAGATCTTCGACGAGAACGGCATCGAGACAGTGGACTACTTCACCGGGGCCAACCCTGAGAAGATCAAGAGCATCATCACCGACGAGATCACCAAGGGTGAGGTCCACGGCATCTGGATGGACGCCGGTGACGGCTCGGTCGCGGCGCTCGAGGCCTTCGAGGACGCGGGCATGGACTACCCGGTGATCACCGGCGAGGACGAGATGAGCTTCCTGCGCAAGTGGGAGGAGACCGGCCTGAACGGCCTGGCCCCGGTGTACTCGAACTTCCAGTGGCGCACCCCGCTGCTGGCGCTGGAGAAGATCGCGAAGGGCGAGGAGATCCCGACCGAGTGGGTGCTTCCGCAGGAGCCGATCACGGAGGAGGAGCGCGACGACTACCTCGAGGCGAACAACGGCATGCCCGACGGGCACTACGCCAAGTTCGGCGGCGAGGACCTGCCCGGCTATCCGGACGTGTGGCAGGAGCGCCAGATCCCGTAGCCCGCGCGGAGGTCGGGGAGCGCGCGCACGCGCCCTCCCCGACCTCCCCACCATGGACTCGACCTCCCCACCATGGAAAGGCCTCATCGTGAGAGCCATCGGCGTCAACACCTGGGTGTGGACCTCCCCACTCACCGACGAGAACCTGCCCGACCTGCTGCGGCGCATCGCGGCGCTCGGCTTCGACGCGGTGGAGATCCCGCTGGAGAACGCCGGCGACATCAGCCCGGGGCCGACGGCCGCGGTGCTGGCTGAGACCGGGCTGGCGCCGTACGTCGTCGGGGCGATGGCGCCGGGGCGCGACCTCGTCTCCGCCTCCCCGGAGACGGTCGCCGCCACTCAGGAGTACCTGGCGGCCTGCGTCGACCTGGCCGCGGCGCTCGGGGCGCCCGCGGCCTGCGGGCCGTTCTACGCGCAGACCGGTCGGGTCTGGCGGATGACGACGGCCGAGCGGAGCGCCGCCTACCGGGAGTGGCGGGTCAATCTCGCCCCCGTGGTCGAGCACGCGGAGCGCCGGGGCGTCCGGATCGGCATCGAGCCGCTCAACCGTTACGAGACCTCGCTCGTCAACACCGTCGATCAGGCCCTCGAGGCGCTCGGCCCGCTGCTCGGGCCGAGCCTGGGCCTGGCTCTCGACACCTACCACCTCAACATCGAGGAGCGGTCCAGCGCCGAGGCCGTGCGCCGTGCCGGCCGGCACCTCGTGCACCTGCAGGTCTGCGGCAGCGACCGCGGGGCTCCCGGCGGCGACCAGACCGACTGGCCCTCGCTGATGAAGGCCCTCGACGAGATCGGGTACGACGGCCCGCTGGCCATCGAGAGCTTCACCCCTGACAACGCCGCGATCGCGGTCGCGGCGTCGATCTGGCGGCCGCTCGCGGCCTCCCCCGACGACCTGGCCCGCGACGGCCTGGCGTTCCTGAGTTCAGGAGGAGTCCGATGACCGAGCAGCTGGGGGTGGCTGTGATCGGCTACTCGTTCATGGGCAAGGCCCACTCCAACGCGTGGCGCAACGTCAACGCGTTCTTCCCCGACACGCCTCCGGTCCGGCAGCAGGTCCTCGTCGGCCGGGACGCCAGCGCGGTGAAGGGCGCCGCCGCGCAGTACGGCTGGGCCGAGTCCGCCACCGACTGGACCTCGGTGGTGGCCCGCGACGACGTCGACATCGTCGACATCTGCACACCCGGGGACAGCCACCACGAGATCGCGCTGGCCGCGCTCGCCGCCGGGAAGCATGTGCTCGTCGAGAAGCCCCTGGCCAACTCCGTGGCGGAGGCCGAGGAGATGGTGGCCGCAGCCGTCGCCGCCGCCGCGCGCGGCGTGCGGTCGGGCATCGGCTTCAACTACCGCCGGGTCCCGGCGCTGGACCTCGCTAGGCGGCTCATCGCCGAGGGCAGGATCGGTGTCGTGCGACAGGTCCGGGCGTCGTACCTCCAGGACTGGCTGGCCGACGCTGCTGCCCCGATGACCTGGCGGCTGCGCCGCGAGAGCGCCGGGTCCGGCGCGCTCGGCGACCTCGGCTCGCACGTGGTCGACCTGGTGCAGCACCTGCTCAGCGAGCCGGTGGTCTCGGCGACCGGTCACCTCCGCACCTTCGTGCCGACCCGCACCGGGCCGGACGGACCCGAGGACGTCACCGTCGACGACGCCGCCTGGGCCAACCTGGTGACCGCCTCCGGCGCCGTGGCGAGCCTCGAGGTGAGCCGGATGGCGACCGGTCGCAAGAACGGCCTCGCCCTGGAGGTGTACGGCGACCGCGGGACGATCGGGTTCGACCTGGAGCGTCTCAACGAGCTGCAGGTGCAGGACGGACGCGGCGGGCCGACGGCGCAGGTCAGCGGCTCGCAGCGGATCGTGGTGACTGAGCCGGACCATCCGTGGCTGGGCGCTTTCTGGCCGCCCGGTCATGTGCTGGGCTGGGACCACACCTTCATCATCCAGGCGGCGGAACTCCTCATGGCGATCGACCAGGGCACCGACCCGACGCCATCGTTCGCCGAGGGTCTGGTGGTGCAGCGGGTGCTGGCCGCGATCGAGCGGTCCGCCGCTCAGCAGGGCACGCGGGTGGACGTCGTACGGGACAAGGAGGACTGATGGGCAAGCGCTTCACGCTCTTCACCGGACAGTGGATCGACCTCACGCTGGAGGAGGTCGCCGGGCTCGCGGCGAAGTGGGGGTACGACGGCCTCGAGATCGCCGTCTCCGGCGAGCACCTCGACGCCTGGCGCGTCGAGGAGGAGGGGTACGTCGAGGGTCGGCTCGAGATCCTGCGCAGGCACGGGCTCGAGTGCTGGGCGATCTCCAACCACCTCACCGGGCAGGCGATCTGCGACGACCCGATCGACTTCCGCCACCAGGCGATCGTGCGCGACCGGGTGTGGGGCGACGGCGAGCCGGAAGGGGTCCGCCAGCGCGCTGCGGAGGAGATGAAGCTGACCGCCCGGCTGGCGCAGGCGATGGGCGTCGACACCGTCGTCGGGTTCACCGGGTCCTCGATCTGGCAGTACGTCGCGATGTTCCCGCCGGTGCCGGCGAAGCGGATCGAGGCGGGCTACCAGGACTTCGCGGACCGGTGGCACCCGATTCTCGACGTGTTCGCCGAGTGCGGGGTGCGGTTCGCGCACGAGGTGCACCCTTCGGAGATCGCCTACGACTACTGGTCGACCCAGCGCACGCTCGAGGCGGTCGGCAACCGGCCGGAGTTCGGCATCAACTGGGACCCGAGCCACATGATGTGGCAGGGCCTGGACCCGGTCGCGTTCATCACCGACTTCGCCGACCGGATCTACCACGTGGACTGCAAGGACACCCGGATGCGGATGGGCGGCGGCCGCAACGGCATCCTCTCCTCCCACCTGCCCTGGGGCGACCAGCACCGGGGCTGGGACTTCGTCTCCACCGGACGCGGCGACGTCCCCTGGGAGGACGCGTTCCGCGCCCTGGCCGCGATCGGATACGACGGCCCCGTCTCGGTGGAGTGGGAGGACGCCGGCATGGACCGGCTGCACGGCGCCCCCGAGGCGCTGGAGTTCCTGCGCCGGTTCGACTTCGAACCGCCCGCGGCGTCGTTCGACACCGCGTTCAGCAGGCAGAGCGGGGACTGAGGGGGCTGGGGCTACTGCGGGTTTCTCAAGGTATGCAGGCGAACCTGCACTTCCCAGGCTTTGTACGGCGTGGGATGTGCAGGTTCGCCTGCATACCTTGAGAAACCTGCAGCAGCCCGGCCAGCCCCACCACCCCACACCCCCCACGGAATGACTGCGCGACCCGCGCGTTGCACTACCCGTGAAGAAGATCGGGTTCCTGTCCTTCGGCCACTGGACGCCGTCGCCCCACTCGGCGACGCGATCCGGGGCGGACGCGCTGCTGCAGTCGATCGACCTGGCGGTCGCCGCCGAGGAGCTCGGGGCCGACGGCGCGTACTTCCGGGTGCACCACTTCGCCCGCCAGCTGGCCTCTCCGTTCCCGCTGCTGGCCGCGATCGGCGCCCGCACCAGCAGGATCGAGATCGGCACCGGCGTGATCGACATGCGTTACGAGAACCCGCTCTACATGGCGGAGGATGCCGGCGCGGCCGACCTGATCGCCGGTGGGCGGCTGCAGCTCGGCATCAGCCGGGGGTCACCGGAGCAGGTGGTCGACGGGTATCGGTACTTCGGGTACGAGCCGGAGGACGGCGACCACGCCGCGATGGCGCGCGAGCACACCCGCCGGTTCCTCGAGGTGATCGAGGGCGAGGGGTTCGCGGAGCCGAGCCCGCGGCCGATGTTCCCCAACCCGCCGGGGCTGCTGCGGGTCGAGCCGCACTCCCCCGGCCTGCGGGACCGGATCTGGTGGGGCGCCGGCACGCGGGCGACCGCGGAGTGGACGGCCGAGCAGGGCATGAACCTGATGAGCTCCACCCTGCTGACCGAGGACACCGGCGTGCCGTTCCACGAACTCCAGGCCGAGCAGATCCAGAGGTTTCGCGACGGATGGGCCGCGGCCGGCCACACCCGCGAGCCCCGGGTCTCGGTGAGCCGGAGCATCTTCCCCTTCGTCGACGACCGGGACCGGACCTACTTCCTGCGGGAGTCGGCCAGCCAGGACCAGGTGGGACAGATCGACGGTGGCCTCGCCCGGTTCGGCCGGTCCTACGCCGGCGAGCCGGACAAGCTCGTCAAGGAGCTCGCCGAGGACCAGGCGATCGCCGCGGCGGACACGCTGCTGCTGACCGTGCCCAACCAGCTCGGGGTCGACTACAACGCGCACGTGATCGAGAGCGTGCTGCGATACCTCGCTCCGGAGCTGGGCTGGCGCTGAGCCCTGGTCTCGGGTCGCGGCGCGACCGCCCCGGCCTACGGTCCGAGCGGCAGGGACAGCTCGACCTGGAGCCCACCGTCCGGCAGCGGGGTGAGCCGCAGCCCGGCACCGTGGTGGTCGGCGACCGCCTGCACGATGGTCAGGCCGAGGCCGGTGCCACGGTCGGAGGTCGTGCGGTCGGCGCTGCCGCGGCGGAACGGCAGGGTCAGTGCGTGGACCGTGTCCGGGGGGACGCGCGGGCCGCTGTTGGCCACCTCCAGCACGGCGGCCCCCACGCCGGCGAGCAGGCGCACCCGAACCCACCCGTCCGGGACGTTGTGCACCACGGCGTTCTGCACCAGGTTGCCCACCGCACGCGCCAGCAGCTCAGCATCGCCGCGGACCATCACCGGATCGACCCCCACCTCCCACGCCAGTGACGGAGCGTCCTGACGTGCCGCGTCGACCGCGGCCCGCACCACCTCGTCGAACGCCACCGGACCGAGGCGGACCGCCTCCACTCCGGCCTGCACCCGGGCCAGGGTGAGCAACCCGTCGACGGTGCGCTGGGCGCGCTCGGCCTGACCCAGCGCCACCTCGCCGGCCCGGCGCAGGTCGGCCGCGTCCGCGTCCGGGTCCGCCAGCGCCACGTCGAGCGCGGTGCGCTGGTTGGCCAGCGGGGTGCGGAGCTCGTGGGACATGGTGGCGACCAGCCGCCGCTCGGACTCGAACGCCTCCTGGATCCGGTCGAGCAGCGAGTCGAACGTCTCCGCCATCTCCCGCAGCTCGTCGCGCGGTCCCTCGAGTGCGAGCCGCTCGTCGAGCGAGTCCGCGGAGATCCGACGGGCCCTGCTGGTGATCGTGTGTACCGGTCGGAGCGCCCGGCCGGCGAACAGCCAGCCGACGTAGACCGACACCGCGGTCATCAGGACCAGCCCGATCCCGGACCAGAGCAGGAGGTTGCCGAGGGTGCTGTCGACCGCCTCCCCCTGCGCGTCGATGATCGCCCGCTTGACGAGCATGTCGTTGCCCGGGGGCGGCACGGCGCTCGTGCTGTCCAGCCGGGTCGTGGTCCCGATGAAGCGGCCGGAGCGCTGGTCGAGGCTCACCAGCACGTAGATCCCGGCGAGCAGCACCGCCGCCGACGCGACGGCGACCGCGGTGTAGACGGCAGTGAGCCGCCACCGGACGCTGAGGCCGCCGAGCCCGTCGCCGCGCGTCGTCATCGGACCACCCGGTAGCCCGCGCCGCGCAAGGTCTCCACGACCGCCGGCTCCCCCAGCTTGCGGCGCAGCCCCACCATGGTCACCCGCACCGCGTTGGTGAACGGGTCCGCGTGCTCGTCCCACACCCGCGCGAGCAGCTCCTCGGCCGAGACCACCGCGCCGTCGGCGCGCACCAGCTCCACGAGCACGCCGTACTCCTTGAGCGTGAGGGGGATCGGTCGACCGCCGCGGAGCACGGTCCGTCGACCGGTGTCCACCTCGAGCTCGCCGG
>NZ_SSXI01000185.1 GCF_004803405.1 Nocardioides sp.
CGACCGCGCGCGGGGCGCGACGACCGCGGCGGGCGCGACGGGCGTCGTACGGCTGTCGGGTGGGGTGGGCTCGCGCACGACCGCGACGGAGACCACCGCCACCACGGCGAGCACCGCCACCAGGGTGGCGACGAAGACCGCCGTCGCGCGGCCGTGCGGGTCACCTGACATGCCTTGTTCCTACCGGTCGACCGCGACCGGCGCATCCGGTCATCCACAGGCTCGGGAGTAGGCTCGGCGATGTGAGTGCCCAGCTGTCAGCGACGGACCGCCAAATCGTCTTCCGCGAAGCCGGGCTCAGTCCCGAACCTGTGGACTACCTCGCGGCGTGGGACCTCCAGCGCAAAGTCCACGCACAGGTGGTCTCCGGCGACCTTCCCGACACCGTGCTCCTGCTCGAGCACCCGCCGGTCTTCACCGCCGGCAAGAGGACCCGGCCCGACGAGCGTCCGCTGGACCCCGGCGGTGCGGCGATCGTCGACGTCGACCGCGGCGGCAAGATCACCTTCCACGGTCCCGGCCAGCTCGTCGGCTACCCGATCGTCCGGCTGCCCGACCACGTGAAGGTGGTCGACTACGTGCGACGCGTCGAGGAGGCGCTGATCGCGGTCTGCGCCGAGCTCGGCGTGACCACCGCGCGGGTACCGGGGCGCAGCGGCGCCTGGCTCCGGGCGGACGACCGCGGGCCCGAGCGCAAGATCGCCGCCATCGGCATCCGGGTCAGCCAGGGCGTCACCATGCACGGCTTCGCACTGAACTGCGACGTCGACCTCGGCTGGTACGACCGCTTCGTCCCGTGCGGCATCGCCGACGCCGGCGTGACCTCGCTGAGCCGCGAGCTGGGGCGCGACGTCCCGGTGGCCGAGGTGCTCGACCCGGTACGACGTCACCTGGGCGAGCTGCTCGCCTGGGCGCCGTACCAGCCGACCGCCGACTACGACCCGCGGCCGGACCCGGCACGGTCCGAGGGGCAGGCGACCGGCGTGGCGCTGCTCACCTACGGCGCTCGCGGAGGACACACCTCGTCCTAGGCCGGCGCCGCGACGTGGCCCGACCGGGGTCCCGCCGAGGCGGCCCGACGACCGACCCCGGAGTAGGCTGTGGCGGTGACCGCCCCCGTACCTGAAGGCCGCAAGCTGCTCCGTCTCGAGGTCCGCAACGCCGAGACACCGATCGAGCGGAAGCCCTCCTGGATCAAGACCCGGGCGAAGATGGGACCGGAGTACACCGCGCTCCAGAAGCTGGTGAAGTCCGAGGGCCTCCACACGGTCTGCCAGGAGGCCGGCTGTCCCAACATCTTCGAGTGCTGGGAGGACCGCGAGGCGACGTTCCTCATCGGCGGCGACCAGTGCACCCGCCGCTGCGACTTCTGCCAGATCGACACCGGCAAGCCGCAGCCGCTGGACCGCGACGAGCCACGCCGGGTCGCCGAGTCGGTGCAGAAGATGGGCCTCAAGTACGCCACCATCACCGGCGTCGCGCGCGACGACCTCGAGGACGGCGGCGCCTGGCTGTACGCCGAGACCGTGCGGGTCATCCACGAGGTCAACCCCGACACCGGCGTGGAGAACCTGATCCCGGACTTCAACGGGCGGCCCGACCTCCTCCAGCAGGTCTTCGAGTCCCGGCCCGAGGTGCTCGCCCACAACGTCGAGACCGTGCCGCGGATCTTCAAGCGGATCCGCCCCGCCTTCCGCTACGAGCGCTCGCTCGACGTGCTGACCCAGGCGCGCGCCTTCGGCCTGGTCACCAAGTCCAACCTGATCCTCGGCATGGGCGAGACCCGCGAGGAGGTCTCCCAGGCGATGCGCGACCTGCACGACGCGGGCTGCGAGCTGCTCACCATCACCCAGTACCTCCGGCCCTCGGTACGCCACCACCCCGTCGAGCGCTGGGTGAAGCCCGAGGAGTTCGTCGAGCTCCGCGACGAGGCCGACGAGATCGGCTTCGCCGGAGTGCTCTCGGGTCCGCTCGTCCGTTCGTCCTACCGGGCCGGTCGGTTGTACGGTCAGGCGATGTCCGCTCGGGAGGCCCACGCAGCCCGGGCCGAAGCCACCGTCTGAGGAGACCGCAGCACCCCATGGCCAAGAAGACCAAGCCCCCTGTCGACCCGTCCAAGATGAGCCGGCGCCGGCAGGTCCTCGAGACCTACAAGATGGCGCGCGAGGTCGACCCGGCGATCCGCTGGTGGATGCTCGGGACGTTCCTCGTGTTCGGCGCCCTCGGGTTCGGACTGTTCTGGCTGCTCCCCGGCGAAGGCACCTTCAGCCTGATCATGGCGATCGTCGGCGCGCTGCTGATCGGCCTGCTGGCCGTGATGATCGTCTTCGGCCGCCGCGCCCAGAGGGCCGCGTTCAACCGGCTCGAGGGTCAGCCCGGCGCCGCCGCCCGCGCGCTCACCATGCTGCGGCGCGGCTGGGTGGTCGAGGAGGTGGTCGGCTTCACCAAGCAGCAGGACATGGTCCACCGCGTGGTCGGCCCTCCGGGGATCGTCCTCGTCGGCGAGGGCAACCTGACCCGGCTCAAGGCGCTGATGATCAGCGAGCGCAAGAAGCACGCCCGCGTCGCCGGCGACTACCCCGTGCACGAGGTGCTGGTCGGCAACGACGAGGGCCAGGTGCCGTTGCCCAAGCTGGTCAAGCACGTCCAGAAGCTGGGCCGACAGGTGAAGCCCGCGGAGATCACCGAGATCCGCCAGCGGCTCAAGGCGCTCGACGCCCAGCGCCCGAAGGTGCCGCTCCCCCGCGGCCCGATCCCGACGTCGATGAAGGGCATGCGCGGCAACCTGCGCGGTCGCTGAGCCCTACTTCACCAGCGTCCGCAGCGTCGCGAAGGTGACCGTCGACGTCCCGGCGAACACGTCGTGCAGCCCGCGACCGTCGTTACGGAACACCAGGGGCGGGATCACCAGCGCCACCAGCAGCTGACGGCCGAACGCCCTGACCGGGCTCAGTCGCCGCAGGCGGCCGTCGGCGGGTACGACGCACAGGCCGGTCAGCAGCTTGCCGATCGAGCCGCCGGCCAGCCACGTCAGCACACCGGACTCGACCACGTACACCACGAGCACCATCGCGGACGCGACCGACCCGGGCTCGCCGTACGCCTCGAGACCGACGAACGCGATCACCGCGAGCGTGCAGATCAGCCAGTCCACGAGGAGGGCGACGATCCGGCGCCCCCAGGACGCGGTCGGGAACGGCGAGCGGTCGGCGGGCGCGTGGGACACAGACACAGGCTAGGGCTCCCCTGCGTGGGCAAAGTCTCGGCCCCGATCGAACTCGTTAACACGGCTGAAACGTTCGGTCCGTTTCGCGAAACATGGCTCGCCTAACGTCACGTGTTCGACCAGCCGGCGACGACGCGTCGTCCACACCAGGGAGTTTCACATGACTGCGAACCCCACCCGCCTGGGTGCGATCCGCGACATCGAGGCCAACGAGGCCCCGGCCGCCTTCTTCGACATCGCCAACGAGACGGGCGCCTTCTTCGGTGAGAACGTCTTCGGTCTCGCCACCATGCAGAAGCGCCTGCCCAAGTCGGTCTTCAAGTCCGTCGCGGCGACGATCCAGAAGGGCGACAAGCTCGACCCCGCCCACGCCGACATCGTCGCCTCCGCGATGAAGGACTGGGCGATGGAGAAGGGCGTCACCCACTACGCCCACGTCTTCTACCCGCTCACCGGCCTGACCGCCGAGAAGCACGACTCGTTCATGGAGCCGGTCGGCGACGGCACCGCGATCTGGGAGTTCACCGGCAAGACCCTGATCCAGGGAGAGCCCGACGCCTCGTCGTTCCCCAACGGCGGCATCCGCGCCACCTTCGAGGCCCGCGGCTACACCGGCTGGGACGTCCAGTCGCCGGCCTACATCCTCGAGAACCCCAACGGCAACACCCTGTGCATCCCGACGATCTTCGTCTCGATGACGGGCGAGGCCCTCGACCACAAGACGCCGCTGCTGCGCTCGCAGGCGGCGATGGCGGAGCAGGCCAAGCGCGTCCTGGCCCTGTTCGGCCACAAGGACATCGACAACGTCGTCTCCTACTGCGGCCCCGAGCAGGAGTACTTCCTGGTCGACACCTCCTTCGTGAACACGCGCCCCGACCTGCTCAACGCCGGCCGCACCCTCTTCGGCGCCAAGCCGCCGAAGGGCCAGGAGTTCGACGACCACTACTTCGGCGCCATCCCGGACCGCGTCCTGGCGTTCATGCACGACACCGAGCGTGCGCTCTTCAAGCTCGGGATCCCGGCCAAGACCCGTCACAACGAGGTCGCGCCGGGCCAGTTCGAGATCGCCCCGGTCTTCGAGCGCTCCAACCTGGCCTCCGACCACCAGCAGCTGCTGATGTCGACGTTCCGGGCGATCGCCAAGCAGCACGGCATGGAGTGCCTCTTCCACGAGAAGCCCTTCGCCGGCGTCAACGGCTCGGGCAAGCACGTCAACTTCTCCTTCGGCAACGGCAACCAGGGCAACTTCCTCAACCCCGGTGACAACCCGCACGACAACGCGCAGTTCCTCGTGTTCTGCGCCGCGATCATCCGCGCCGTTCACCTGCACGGCGGCCTCCTGCGCCTCTCGATCGCGTCCGCCGGCAACGACCACCGGCTCGGCGCCAACGAGGCGCCGCCCGCGATCATCTCGATCTTCCTCGGCGACCAGCTCGCGGACATCTTCGAGCAGATCGCCAACGGTGGCGCCACCTCGTCGAAGCAGAAGGGCGTCCTCTCCGTCGGCGTCGACACCCTGCCCGACCTGACCAAGGACGCCGGCGACCGCAACCGCACCTCGCCGTTCGCCTTCACCGGCAACCGCTTCGAGTTCCGCGCCGCGGGCTCGAACCAGACCGTGGCCGCCCCGATGATGGTGATCAACACGATCATGGCCGAGGCTCTGGACTTCTGCGCCAGCGAGCTCGAGGCCGCCGTCCAGGCCGGCACCGACTTCAACTCGGCCGTGCAGTCCCTGCTCGCCAAGATCGTGGAGAACCACGGCGCGGTCGTCTTCAACGGGAACGGCTACTCCGAGGAGTGGCACGAGGAGGCCTCGGTCCGCGGGCTCAAGAACCTGCGCACCACGGTCGACGCGCTGCCGGAGTACTGCACCCCGGAGGCCAAGGAGCTGTTCTCGAAGTACGGCGTCCTCAACGAGGCCGAGCTGCAGTCGCGCTTCGAGGTCGGTGTCGAGCAGTACGTCATGACGATCAACGTCGAGGCGAACCTGACCGCCGAGATCGCGCAGACCACGGTCCTTCCGGCAGCGGTCCGCTACCAGACCGAGCTTGCGACCAACGTGTCCGCACTCAAGGCGGCCGGTGTCGAGGCCGACCTCTCCGACCTGCAGGCTGTCTCCGAGCTCGTCGCCGCGCTCCGCGCCGGCATCACCGAGCTCAAGGCGGCCCAGGAGGGTGCGCACGACCACGAGGGCATCGAGGAGGCGGCCTACTACCGCGACTCCGTCCTCCCCGCGATGCTGAGGGTCCGCGAGGCCGCGGACGCGATCGAGGGCGTCGTCGCCGACGACCTGTGGGCGCTGCCGACCTACCAGGAGATGCTCTTCATCCGCTGACGGGCACTGTCCTCCTGTGGCCTGACGAGTGCCCCAGTCCCCCACGAGGGGGGCTGGGGCACTCGTGCATCGCGAGTGTTTACACAGCCGAAACAATGCGGTGCTGTGCGTGCAATGCCCCGTTAGGTAGGTTCCCGGAAGGGTCCGTTGTGCGTAGCTCCGCCCGACGGCCCGACCGTGACTGGCTGACCGATGGCTGGGCCGCGCGCCTCAGCCGAGGAGGATCGAATGTTCAACAACAGCGAAGAGCTGCTCAAGTTCATCAGGGACGAGGGTGTCGAGCAGGTCGACGTCCGTTTCTGCGACCTGCCTGGCATCATGCAGCACTTCACAGTGCCGGTCTCGTCGTTCGACCAGTCGGTCTTCGACGACGGCCTGGGCTTCGACGGCTCCTCGATCCGCGGCTTCCAGGCGATCAACGAGTCCGACATGGCGCTGTTCCCGGACCCGACCACCGCGTACGTCGACCCGTTCCGGGTGCAGAAGACGCTGGTCCTCAACTTCTTCATCCACGACCCGATCACCGGTGAGCCCTACTCGCGCGACCCGCGCAACATCGCGAAGAAGGCGCTCGCCTACCTCGCCAGCACCGGCATCGCGGACACGGCGTACTTCGCGCCCGAGGCCGAGTTCTACATCTTCGACTCGGTCCGCTACTCGACCCAGGCCAACGAGGGCTTCTACCACATCGACTCCGTCGAGGGCTGGTGGAACTCGGGCGCCGAGGGCGACAACCGCGGCTACAAGACCCGCTTCAAGGGTGGCTACTTCCCCGTTGCGCCGTACGACCACTACGGCGACCTGCGCGACGCGATGGTGAAGAACCTCGAGGTCTCCGGCCTCCAGGTCGAGCGGGCGCACCACGAGGTCGGCACCGCGGGCCAGGCGGAGATCAACTACAAGTTCGACACGCTGCTCAAGGCCGCCGACGACGTCATGAAGTTCAAGTACATCATCAAGAACACGGCATGGGAGGCCGGCAAGTCGGTCACCTTCATGCCGAAGCCGATCTTCGGTGACAACGGCTCGGGCATGCACGTCCACCAGTCCCTGTGGGCCGACGGAGCGCCGCTGTTCTACGACGAGACCGGGTACGGCGGCCTGTCCGACGTGGCCCGTTGGTACATCGGCGGCATCCTGCAGCACGCGCCCGCACTGCTCGCCTTCACCAACCCGACCGTGAACTCCTACCACCGCCTGGTGCCGGGCTACGAGGCGCCGATCTCGCTGGTGTACTCCTCGCGGAACCGCTCCGCGTCGGTCCGGATCCCGATCACCGGCACCAACCCGAAGGCCAAGCGCATCGAGACCCGGTTCCCCGACCCCTCGGCGAACCCGTACCTCGCCTTCTCCGCGCTCATGCTCGCGGGCCTCGACGGCATCCAGAACAAGATCGAGCCGGCGGCACCGATCGACAAGGACATCTACGAGCTCCCGCCGGACGAGATGGCGGAGATCGCCCAGGTGCCAACGTCGCTCGGCGCCGTGCTCGACGAGCTCGAGGCCGACCACGACTTCCTCACCGTCGGAGACGTGTTCACGCCCGACCTGATCGAGACCTGGATCAGCTACAAGCGGGAGCACGAGATCGCTCCGGTGCAGCTGCGTCCGCACCCGCACGAGTTCGAGCTGTACTACGACATCTGAGTGGAGTTGCCCTCTGACCTGCGGATTTGAAGGACAGAGGCTAACCCAGGCCACACCTAGGCCACAAGGGCAACGGGCCGTCGACCTTCCGGTCGGCGGCCCGTTGTCGACCCGTGCGTCACCCGGCCCCTGCGCGCTTACCCGACCGCCGGTCGGACTGCCACCCCTGCTGACCCGGCGGCCGGCCACTTAGCCCATACCGCCCATTTTGACGCACGTGTGAGAAACCCAGATTGTCGGCGGCTTCCACAGATAATGAGGCGGTGACTGGCCACTATCAGAGCCCGGGCGTCGCGTTCACATTTCTGAAGGACGCCGAGACGCCCCGATGGCGGCCCGCGCAGGTCGGCGCTCTCGGGGCCTTGCTGTCTCACTGGTCCGTTCATGACGCTGAGCCGGCACTACTCTCTCTCCCAACAGGCGCCGGCAAGTCGGCCATAGCAACCGCTATCCCCTACCTGTCTGCCGCCAGGAGAGTGCTGGTCGTGGTGCCGAGCAAGCAGTTGCGATCTCAGCTGGCCGAGGGCTTCCGGACGCAAAGCGTGCTGCGCGACATCGGCGCTCTCGATGATCTCTTGACGCCAAGGGTCGTGGAGATGACGGGCCGCGCTAGCGATTGGTCGGCACTTGAGGACGCCGACGTCGTTGTCGCGATCCCAACCTCGATTAGTCCAGAACACTATGACAAGCCACCCCGGCGCGACCTGTTCGATCTGATCATTGTCGACGAGGCGCACCATGCTTCTGCGCGCACGTGGCGCGCCATCCTCGAGCATTTCGCGTCGGCGCGGCGGGTGCTTCTGACGGCCACCCCTAAGCGGCGTGACCGCAAGCGCCTCCCCGGCGACATCGCGTTCCACTATCCACTCAGCCGTGCCATCGCAGAGGGGTACTACAAGCCTGTCAGCGCTGATCTGATCGACGTCACTCCCTCCATCACCCAGGAGGCCTGCGATGACTTGATTATGAGGCGCACGCTCGCGGTCTTGGATGATCCCGCCCACGAGTCCAGCACTGTCTTGGTCCGCGCCAACACAGCCGCACGCGCGCGTGACTTGGCCCAGCGCTATAGCGCTGCTGGACGAGACATGGTCGCACTCACCTCGAGCTTGAGCGCCGCACGACAGGAGCAGATCATTGCTGGCCTTCGTGACGGCTCCCTGCGATCAGTAGCCGTTGTCGGCATGCTGGGCGAGGGCTTCGACCTGCCGCGTCTTCGGGTCGCGGCCTATCACGACAAACATCGCTCGCTCTCGCCCACGATCCAGTTGATTGGCCGACTTGTGCGCAGTCACCCGGACTTTCCACAGCCTTCGGTCCTGGTCGCCGCACGAGACATCGATGTCTTCCCGTCCCTGCAAGGGGGAGTTCGGGCGCTCTACGAGGAAGACGCGGATTGGGCGAGCCTCGTCGCCGGGGTCATCGACAACGAGATCGCGGAGGCAAAGGCGTCCCGCGCCTTCGCCTCCGCGCTCGAGACAGCGCCGAACGAACTCTCAGTGGAGTCCATGGTCATCCCGGTGAGGGCGACCGTGTGGGAATGTCGCGCCAACGACTGGACCCCAGATTTTCAAAAGTGCCTGGATGAACTACCCGTTGGCGCGCGCGTCCGCGGAGGACACGAGGTGTTTTACCGGTCGATGACTATGGAGCGCAGCTCGCTACTCCTGGTGACTCGCAGGACCGAATCGCCTCGATGGCACGCCCATAGCGGACTCGAATCCAACCGGTTCGACCTGCATCTACTGACGTGGGTGCCGCCTCGACTACGGGGGCAGGCAGGCCTGCTGCTCGCCAACTCCGACGACGGAAACGTGCGCAAGCAGCTATTCCAACTTTTGGACACCACGGATGGACGACTACGAGCAGCAGATCCAGAGAGGCTGCACGGGGCCTTCGACTCGCTGCCTCGTGTTTCCGTCTCCAACGTAGGTGTCCGAAACACAAACTCTGGCGGCAGAGGCACTGCAAGTTACAAGACGTTTGCCGGCCCTGGCGTCGATCGAGGGCTACGCGAGGTGGACACCGCTCAGGGCGCGATCGGCCACGCAATGGCGCAGGTGTCACAGGGCGAGGGGTTGGCTGCCTACAACGTCGGGATCGCAGTCGAGAAGGCGAAGATGTGGGAGTCGCGACTCGTGCCCATCCGTTTGTACGACGACGTGATGGCGAGCTTCGGTGCTCGATATTGGTCATCCTCAGCTGCAGCGAACCCCCTGCTCCCAGACGTCACTAGGGGATCGGTCTTGGGTGCGCTCCCGGAATCCGAGGTGGCATTCACCGACTGGCATCCCGGACTCTTGGGAGCGGACTGGTACCTAGATGAAGAGCCGCTCGAGCACCTAGATCTCCAAGTGCGAGCTGGCCGCGATGCGGCCGGAGAGTATCTGAAGCTCGAACTACGAACGGATCCAGCGGTGCCGTCGCCATTGTGGGTTGGTAGGCAGGATCTGATCGGCGAGGTGTCGTCCGCTAACGAGCAGAGCGTTGAGGTGCACAGGGGGTTCGCAACAGCGAGGAGCCTTGAGGATCTGTTAACTGAGTTTCCGCCTACGGTGTACTTCGCGTCCGGGCAAACGGTAGTCGGCTCCGTGATCTACGAACGACCCCGAGTCAATCACTCCCTCTCGCGCCTGATCGCCTCCCCTATGGACTGGCCGAACGTCGACCTCGAGAAGCAGCTCGATTCATCCGCGGTCGCAGCGGGGAAGGTTTCGGTCCACTCGTATGTGCGTTCGCATTTGGTAGCCAGGCCTTCGCGCTTTCAACACCGGTGGGTTCTTCACAATGACGGCAAGGGAGAGTTCGCGGACCTGATCATCCTCGAGTTGAACATCGAGCGAGATGTGCGGGTTGAGCTCTGGCACGTCAAGCCGGCGGGAGGTGCAAAGCCGAGCGCTCGAGTGACCGACGTCGAGGTAGTGGGCGCCCAGGCTGCGAAGAGCCGACGGTGGTTCTCAGATCCGGACCTCTTCACCGAGATGTCTGCGCGATATGTACACGGGAAGTCGCCGGTGCTGACGGTCGTAGACGGGGACGACGGACTTCTGACTGAACTGCTGAGCCCGAGATCCGAGCAACGACCCTGGACGCTGCTGGACGCCAGACCTGTCGTGCGCGGGGAGATCGTCGTTGCGCAGCCGGGCCTGTCTTGGTCCAAGTTGGAAGCCAAACTCGCCACGAACGACCTTAGTGCCGTCCAGATACGCGACCTTCTGTGTGTGCTCGACGATGCCGTCGGAAGTCTTGCTGTCACCCGAACGGTTTGCGCCCCTTAGTCCTCGTGAACCGAACGGATGACGAGTGTGGCGTGGCGTGCTGACAACGTCCTCGCCGCTACTGAGCG
This sequence comes from Nocardioides sp., assembly GCF_004803405.1. Taxonomy (GTDB): domain Bacteria; phylum Actinomycetota; class Actinomycetes; order Propionibacteriales; family Nocardioidaceae; genus Nocardioides; species Nocardioides vastitatis. The sequence continues at coordinate 10,558 of NZ_SSXI01000185.1, forward strand.
TCGCAAACCATCGCGGCGTCGCGCCAAGCCTCCGTGCTCTTTCCGGTGGATATTTGGCGGTTCCGCTGAAACGCGTCGCGGGTGACGCCAGAGTCGCGAGCCTGACGCGCCTCGCGTGCCATCGCGAAGCGCGAGGGGTCCGACTGGGGATTCTCGTAGAACTTTGCGTCTCGAAGTAGCGACTTGACGGTCTCCTGGCTAACGCAAAGTACTGCTGCGATCTCAGAACGGCTCGATCCTTGGCGCTGCAAGGCGAGTGCCCGTGAACCCCGCTCGGCACGGTCTCTCATCGAGTTGCCGCCCGGTGTTTCGACCCGGTTTGGACTCTCGTTAGAAGGGGGAGATGCAGGCGCGGGCGTGGGTTGGAGGTCGTCGAAGTATTCGGGCAAGCTCAGAGCCTTGGCTGCGGACTTGAGTTGGCGGACTTCGGTGGCGGTGAGAACGTCATCGTCGAGCGCGGCAGTCTGAAGGCTATCCAGGAAGCGCTTGTTGAGTCGAGCACTTGCTCACCTCCCATGCCGGCTGAGCCGGCGAGGTACGCAAGTACTTTGGCTTCTTCGCCTGTGATCTTCCCATCGGACAGCACTTCAGTGAGTGCGTCGAGGTACGCCTCGGCGGAAGCACTGTGCGGCGCGATGCCCGTGACTGGGAGCCGCGCCATGAGGGAATGCATCCAGCCATCACTGCCCTTGCGCAGCGCTACGGCTCGCGTGACCAGTGGAAGCGGCTGGGCATTTCTCGAAGTCCAGGACATCGGTACGCAGCTGAATAGGACCGGAGTGCGGAGCTGTCGCGTCATCTGTGGGAGCAGCGCGCAGACGGCGCGCACATCACCCAGTGCTGCGTGCTTGTCTACGAGCGGCACCCCGGCAGCTCGTGCGAGTGTTCCGAGCTTGTAGTTCGGCGTCGTGAAGGTCTGACGGCCAAGCCAAAGCGTGCAAAGCGCTGGCAACCGGGGGACCTCCAGACCAGCACGTTTGAGCTCTGCAGCGAGAAACGCTTCCTCGAAGGTTGCGTTATGGGCGACGACGACCGCGCCGCTCAGGCGGCACAACAGTTCAGGCGCCACGTCGGCGAATGTTGGAGCTCGCTCGACTTGGGCGTTCGTGATTCCGTGGATAAAGGTTGGCCCTACGTCGCGGCCCTCGGGGTTGATCAGGGTCGCGAACTCATCCTCGATACGTCCACTCGCATCCACTCGAGCAATCGCTACTTCGACGATGCGGTCGCGCCTGGCCGACAGGCCGGTTGTCTCGAAATCGATGACGGCATAGGGACCGGAGTGCTCGGCGCCGCTACGCATCGAGGTCCCTCCATAGTGGAAGAGCGGACCTCGAAGACCAGGTTCGGCGAACGGAATGTCACGGCTGGTGGAGTCCCACGGTCTCGGGTCGCGCCGACTCGCAACGGTCCGTTCGCGGGTGTAGGCCGGGGGCCGGTGGCCGGACGACCGCGACCGGTTCGAGGGGGCGGCGGTCGGGCGCCCAGGCACGCCAGCACGGCTCGACTGACCTCCGACCTGCGTCGGTGGCGCCGGAGGCGCAGCGGGCGACATCGCCCTGACCACCACGTAGAACCCGACGGCAGCGATCAGCAGGAGTAGCACCCATTCCATGCCGCGCAAGGTAGTGGCAGACCCCGACAGACGTGGCCGAACACCGAAACCCGATCGGTGTCCTGAAACTCATTGCGGCCGACTGCACCTGGAACCGGAGACCGCGTAGGTCATGCCGCCGCGTGAGGACTCCGGCGGACCCAGTCGGAGGTCGACCAGGTCCGCCGGGCAACCCCTGCCGATGTGGTCGTACCACTGTTTACGGATCACGGTCGCCACACAGGATCAGTACCTGCCGTAGCCCGTTCGCCCCAGGGGTGAGGCGAGACCACGAGCCTACGAACGTTTCATCCCAACGTCGACCCAGTAACCCGAGACCGCGTCAGCCGGGTGCGTCACTTCGCCGCCTGTGGGCTATGCGATCGACGCAGGTCCGATTCCGGATTTCTTCTTCGGTAGGTGTGCAGGTCGCGGCTGCTCCGGCCGTGCGATTCGGCAAGACCCTTCTGCTTTCACTCCGGGACGGCGGCTAGCCTCGTCCGCGTAGAGTGACCGCAACTAGTTCTGCGCGGTATATCGACGTGCTGACCTCATCACGGCGGACCGCAGGATGCGGGCAACGATTGACATTCCGTGCCGCAGGTCCTCTGGCTCCACATGCTCTGGCCTCCGCCCGTGCATCACGTCGTTCCTGTGGCGGCGCAGCTTGGCGACCAGGGCCATCTCAAAGTCGCTGATTGGGACCTCTCCTGCTTGGGCGAAACGACGCAACTTGAGGAGGAGCGGTGGCGCATTCAAGTACGACAGTGCTTCGTCGAATCGGTGCTGTTGAGAGGGTGTGAGTCCTACCCCCTTGCTCGCTCGCCTCAGCGCTCTGGTCTGCGACCCCTTGAATAGCGCGGGTACCTCCGTATTGATGACAACGAACTCGATGCACTCCCACAACGCCAGGATCGCGGGGGACCCAACCGATAGGTATGCGCGCTGGAATGAGGCCAGCGCATCAGAGAGGTTGGCAGGGAGTCCGGCTGGGTCGAGACCATCGAGTGACAGCCTTTCGGTTCCAGGGGTCACGATCGGTGCTCTCGGGATGGTCTCGAGAGACCGCAAGTACCGCCCGCGGTCACTAAGGGAGTTGACGATGACCATTCCAAGCAAGTCTGGCCTAGAACGGGCGTCGTCGAGCAGGTAGCGCTTCGGGCCGTTAGTGTGCACGAGCCCGTCGCTTACCCCGACCATGAGCCAAGCCAGAGCATCTTCAACCAGTCGGCGCCCCTGTGTCTCTGCTTCAACGGCCCACCTCGCGCGAACTCGGGCGCAAGCTACGGAGTGACAGGCGGAAGCGATGGCCTGAAGCCCGGGGTTCGGCTCCAGGAACTGCTCAAAGGGGGTCAACGCGTCTGTGCCGCGTAGGTCGAGACCGTTGGCCGCCAACGCGTCTCCCACACGAATCCCAACCAGTGGAAGGAGGACATCAAATTCAGTGACCTCTGGCTCTGGGTCACCCGAGCTCACTCGATCCGGGGGGAAACCGCCGAGCGACGCCATGAGGACAAAGGCGTCTTGCGGCGTCAGCTCGTTCTTCAGTAGCGGGATGCGGACGTTTTCGAAACGAACAGCCATCGAGCTGCAACCGACGTGAATCACTCCGTCGCGCTCCTCGGCGACCTCAACCCGACCCGCGAATCGCAGATCCCCACGGTCACCCTCGATCTCGGAGGATGGGGCCACAACGGACCAAGTCACCTGTGCGGTTAGGTCAATCAGGTGGTCTCGCGCGGCGTCGGAAGGGATTTCGAACGTGAGGGTCGACTTTGAGTTCAGCCTTGAGGTGTGTGTCAGTCCTTCGACGATCCCACTAATGTCCGCGGACCCGATGAGGACGACAGACCTATGGCGCTCCACGTTTCCCTCTCCGCCATCACCGCAACGAGGTGTGCGCGATCGGAGTGATGACCGCCACGCCACGGGGAGATCGACTTGTTCGCACGGACCTCACTCCATGCGCTGCCCGTGCCGCCAGTATCCGCCACTACCAAGCGAACCACGGGCACCTTGCCCTCCGTGCGTCTTTCCGCCGCCTGCCGCGCTGGTCTAGGGCCTAGCGTCAGGCAAGGTGCCTCACCGCGTGTGGCGGTCCGCCGCTGGGGCGTGCTCGCCAGATCGCCGGGAGCATGCCATGTCCAACACGATCCTGCTGCCGTTCCAGCCTGACGCGATGACACCGGCTCAGCTGGCCGCCGTCTCCTACCTCGCCCGATACACCGGCCACACTCACCAGTTGTACGCCTACCAGCTGCGGCGATGGTTCGCTTGGTGCGAGACCAACCGGCTCGACCCGCTGGTCGGCATCCAGCGCGCCCACGTGGAGCTGTACATCCGGCAGCTCGCCGAGGGCGGTCTGAGGCCTTCCTCGGTCGCCACGATGATGCACGGCGTTCGCGGCTTCTTCCGGTTCGCTCACATCGACGGACTGATCCCCGCCGACCCGGCGGTCTACGCCCGGCTGCCGAAGATCCACCAAGACGAGACACGTACACAGGGCCTGGACCGACTGGAGCTGATCCGGTTTCTACAGGTCGCCCAGACCATCACCGTGCACCACGGCGCGCTGGCCTACCTGCTCGGCATCAACGCGTTGCGTGCTTCGGAGGCTGCCGCGGTGCGGATCGAGGACTACCGCGAGACCCTGCGCGGGCACCGAGTGCTGCACCTGGTGGGCAAGGGCAACAAGCGCGCGACTATGCCGCTGACCGTCCCGGTGCTGCGCGTCCTGGAGGCTTGCCGTGGCGAACGCACCGAAGGATCGCTGGTCCTGAGGCCGCAGTCGGGCAAGCCGATCGACCGACGCGACTGCTATCGGATGGTCGCCCGGATCGCGAAGACGGCCGGCATCCCACGCCACATCAGCCCGCACTCGCTGCGCCACGCCGCGATCACCAACGCCCTCGACGCCGGCGTACCGTTGCGGGACGCCCAGATTTTGGCCCGGCACGCCGATCCCCGCACCACCGAACATTACGACCGTGCACGCGGCAATCTCGACCGCCACGGCGTCCACTTCCTGACCGCCTACGTCGCCGGCGTCTGAACTGAACGACCGGGCGCTGCCCCAGCGGTCCCCGCCAGCTTCCGCGTCCTTGCCGCCCACTATGGGCGCGCTGAGGGTCCTCGCCGTACCGTTCGCTGCTCATCGGGTCAGGTGGTGAGCTCCCTCAGCCGCTTGAGGCGGGCCGCGGTGACGGCATGCCCACCCGCGACCGCGAGCTCGAGCGCCCCGTCGACGAGCGCGCCCGCGTCGTCGTCGGCTCGCCGCACCGACACCGCGTGGTGCCGATGCCGACGAGGACGCGCTGCTGCGCTTCCGGTTGGCCAGCGAGCCCAAGTTCCGCGCCGAGAACCTGATGATCGTCGACCTGCTCCGCAACGACCTGGCGAGGGTGTGTGCGCCGGGCAGCGTCGCGGTGCCGGCGCTGATGGAGGTCGAGTCCTACGCGACCGTGCTCAGCTGGTCTCCACGGTCTCCGGGCGCCTCGTCGACGGCGTGGGCACCGTCGGCGCACTGCGCACCCTCTTCCCGGCCGGCTCGATGACCGGGGCGCCGAAGCTGCGCACCATGCAGATCATCGAGGAGGTGGAGAGCAGTGCCCGCGGCGCCTACGCCGGCGCCTTCGGCTGGGTGTCCGCCGACGGGCGGGCCGACCTCGGGGTGGTGATCAGGTCGCTGACCACCAGCGGCGACGGGCGCTACCTGCTCGGGACCGGCGGCGGGATCACGGTCCACTCCGACGTCGCCGAGGAGTACGCCGAGTCCCGCTGGAAGGCGGAGCGGTTGCTGCGGGTCTTCGACGGACCCACGACGGAGTCGGCTAGGCCCGCCCGCGCACCGTCCACGCCGACGCCGTGACTTCGAAGGGGGCCGGGGGCAGCTGCGCCGCGCACGCGTCACGCACCCGCTGCCGGTCCGCCTCGTCCAGCCGGTCGACGTAGGCGCCGGCCGGCCCGACCCCGGAGGTGTAGGGCTCCCACCACTCCTCGAAGCTCTCGTACGGCACGGTCACGGTGAGCACCGTCTCGTCGAGGTCGCCCAGGCCGGCGTCCTCGAAGAGCTGGCCCAGGTGGCCCTCGCGTGAGCCGGGGGGGTCGCTCTCGTCGAGCGCGCCGGGGTGGACGTCCGCGACACCTCGCCAGAACGGCGACGACGGTCCTCGGCCGCCGCCGTGGTCCCATACCGAGGCGACCACCGGACCGCCCGGACGCGTGACCCGGGCCATCTCGCGCAGGCCCGCCACCGGGTCGCTCATGAAGTGCACCACCAGCTGGGCCAACGTCGCATCGAACCCGTGGTCGGGAAACGGCAGCGCCTCGGCACTCGCCTCACGGACGTCCACGCCCGGCAGGCGGGCGGCGACGGCGGCGACGAACGACGAGGACGGGTCGATCGCGGTGACCCGGCCGGTGCCGGCGACGGCGACCAGCCGTGCGGTCAGCGCCCCCGGTCCGCAGCCCACGTCGAGCACTCGGTCGGTGGCCCGCAGGCCGGCCATCGCCACGAGCTGATCGGCCAACGGCTCGGAGTATCTCCCCATGAACCGGCCGTAGGCGTCGGCGGTGACGTCGAAAAACATCTATCCACTCTAGGGCTCGGAGGGGCCCGGCGGGAGCCCTCGGGGCCCCCGGTCAGCTGCCGCTCGTACCGCGGCGCTCGGAGCTCGCGCCGTGCGGGAAGGAGGAGCCCGGCAGCACGACGGTCGTCGAACGTCGCCTCAATCTTTCGGACGTACTCCTGCTCACTGAACATGCTGAGGCCGTATGCGCGGGCGCGACAGCTTTGCGAACAACACACTCCGCATGACCGTCCTCTCGAACCGTGATGCGCGCGTCTATCTGCCGCTAAGGGTGCCAGCAGAGCGAGCCATCCCACACAGCCTTTGTTGTCCGATCTGACAACACGTCGAGTACGATGAAGCTATGGTCGATCAAGACACGCAGGCAGTCGTCGACCGTCTGGACGCCGCTGTCGCCGCCAGCGGCCTATCGTTGCGGCGGTTCGCGCACGCCCTTGGCACGTCAGCGTCGCGGTTGTCGTCCTACCGCACCGGGAGAGTCGCACCGTCCGCAGCGTTCCTTCTCCGAGCCGAGCGGATCGCCAACGCGCTACGGCAGGCTCGACGAGACAGCGTTCCCACCATCCTCGACGCGATGGAGTCGATCCGCCGTGCCGACAGCAAGCATGACGACGACTGGACCTACGCACTTGCTCTGGAGGCTCGGGACCGGCTACGCGACACCCTGCATCGCCACAGGTCGCTCGCGGCCACGTGGGAGATCCAACCGCCTGCCAACGTGGCGGAGCGTTGGAGAGCGCTGCTCGCCGCCTTCGTCAGCCACGAGTTCACGGAGGCTGGGCTGCCCGCGCCCCCATGGACGGAGGCTCCGAAACTCGCCACCGAGTGGGTCCTCGACACCCCTCGGCTAAGCGCGAGTGAGATCAAGGGTGAGACTCCTGATTGGCTAGCCGAGCGCAACATCTTCATCGCTGAGAAGGACCTGGTCACCCTGTGACCGACCGCGCCCACGGGTCACTCGAGCTCGATGCGAAGGCGATGCGGGTCCTGCTGGCAGAGCTCGATGAGCGCCTGCGGGAGTGCGGGGTGGCAGCGAGTGTCTACGTCGTCGGCGGCGCTGCGATGGCGCTTGCCTACGGACGAGATGGCGTCACGCCCGACATCGATGCCCTCGCCAGTCACCGCGCGGTCGCCGAGGAAGCCCGGGCCATAGCAGGCAAGTACGGTCTGGCTGACCGCTGGCTCAACGACGCGGCCGGGCCCTGGGTTCCTCCCCGGCCGAAGGCTGCCCGACAGCGACCAACGGACCCGGGACTCACCGTGCACGTCGCGCCACCGGAGCACGTGCTCGCCATGAAGCTCGTCGCTCTCCGCCGTAAGGATCGACCCGACATCCGACTCTTGATCGAGCATCTGGAGATGGTCGACGCCACCGCGGAGGACTACGCGGAACTGCTCGAGCGCGTCTACAGCGGCGAAGGGCTCCTCGCGACGGTGCTTAACGTCCCCGGCGACGATCCTGACGCCACCCGCACCGAGGCGTTGGCCATCGGCCGGTGGGCGCAGGAATTCGCCCAGTCGCTGCGCGACAGCAACCAGTAGCCGCGGCGCCCCTACTCCCCCGCGAGCGCGGACAAACGTCGGGCGATCTCAGCGTCGCGGTCAGCGGCGGCGTGCTGGTATCGCATGGCGGCGCCGGGCGTCGTGTGGCCGAGCCGCCCCATCAACTCGGCAAGCGTCGCGCCGGTCTGGGCGGCCATCACCGCGCCGGTGTGGCGGAGGTCGTGCCAGCGGAGATCCTTCCGACCGGCTGCCTCACGGGCCGGGTAGTAGACCTTGTAGAGAGTCGCCGGCGCCATGTGCCGGTTTCCGTCCGTGGCTGCCGGGAAGAGCAGGGCGTCCCTGCCAGGCGCGGTGTGGTTGGCCAGGTGGTCCTTGACGAGCGGCACCAAGTGCGGCGGGATTGCCACGTCGCGGCTCCCGGCGTCACTCTTGGGAGCACCGACGATGAACTCACCGTCGACGCGGACCACTCCCCTGCGGATCTTGACGCGATTGGTGCGCAGGTCTATGTCGCCGCGACGCAGTTCGGCCAGCTCGCCGAACCTCATCGCACACCACGCAGCCAGCAAAGCCATCAGCTTGTAGCGGTCGGGCAGCTCCTCAACGATCGTCTGGAGCTCCTCGAGCGTCGCGGGCTGGACGTGATGAGCCCGCTTGGTGTTGCCCGCGCCCCGGATATGGGCAGGGTTGTACGGGATCAGCGGATGAGGACGCTCCGAGGCGGCGCTGGCGAAGATCGTGCGGAGCAGGCTGTAGGACTGGGCGCGGATTGTCTCCCGTCCCGGCGCGACAACGTCGTACCAGTCGTTCACGTCCTCGTTCGAGATCCTGTCGATGCGCGTCTCGCCGAAGGTCGGGTAGATGAACTTGTCGAGCAGCATCCGGTACTGACTGCGGGTCGTGGGCCGGAGCTCGCGGCCCTTGGTCTTGCGAGTCTCGAGCCAGACGTCGGCGTACGCCTGGAACGTCGGCACGGTCCGACTGGCCACTCCCCGGGCAGCGACCTCGGGCGCCCAGACCTGCATCTCGATCTCGGCACGCCGGGCCGAGAGCCAGGCGATCGCGTCATCCTTCGATCCAAAGGTCATCGGCGCCCGGTAGAGCTGCCGGTCCGGGCCCGTGTAGGCCGCGCGGTAGCGGCCGTTCGCCCGCCGCTCGACCCGTCCGAAGCCGCGCCTCGCCCTGGCCGCCGCCGCGATCTTTTGCACCATTAGTATCGCCTTTCGGGGAATAGGCGGGGAATATAGCCGTCATTTCGTGTCCAGAGCTGTCCGGACCTGTCTTCGGCCCATATGCGCTCTGACCTGCGACTTTACACGAAAACTGGACGTCTGACGGGAGGTCGTGGTACCCCGTCTCTCAAAAGTTCAAACCCAGTATCGCCCACCAGCGAAACCGCAGGTCAGAGGCCCTTTTAAAGACCTCATTACATGTCACGTGCAACATACGTGCAACAAGCTCGCTCCTGGTTTCGGCCGCCAACTGCCAACGGGTGCTGGGTCGTTGGGTCGGTTGGTTCGGTCGCCGCCCGTCACGGCCCGCCCTCAGCATCGCGCTGAGGGGATCTGCCGAGGCGCGGCCTCGAGATCGTCGAGCTTGATCCGGATGGCGCGTTTGCCGCAGCGGTAGGCCGGGAGCGTGCCGGCTGCGATCCAGCGGCGGATGGTCTTGACCGAGACCGACATGGCCTCGGCCGCCTCCTCCAGACTGAGGTAGACCGGGATGGAGCGTCGCTCAGCCATCGAAACGTACCTCCGGGCGTGGGACGGTGGCCGAGGCGAGGAAGCGTCGGGCCTCGGCGACGGTGATGTAGAGCCGGCCCACTCCCTGGAAGCGGGTCCATCGCGGGCCGACGCCGCGCCGGCGCCAGTCGCGGACGGTGCGCTGCGGTGTGCGGATGAGTTCGCAGAACTCCTCGAACAGGATGAGGTTGTTGTCGTCCCAGTCGTCCGGGATGCCGATGGGTGTCACCATCACTTCGCCTCTCGTCGTGGCCGCCGACGGGTTCGGCGACGCCTATCTGGAGAAGCAACCGCGGGCTCGGCGGATCGGACGTCTGTGACCGCTGCTGTCGAGACCGGAGCCTCTCCTGGTCTCCTATGTCATCGAGGCCCTTCCGGGCGATCACTCGAGGCGAGGAAGTTGGTCAGCGACCGATGCCGTGGGAGGTCGGGATCGGCTGGGGGTCGGGCCGGCGCGGAGCGCCCTCCCGCAGCGCCGCGGCCTGCAGTCCGGTGGGAGGTGGCGGCGCACTGGGTCCGTACCGGTCGATGTCGTCCGCGGCCCTCTAGGCGGCGTGCCTGGGGCCGAGGTCGGCGCGGTCGCGGTTGAAGACGTCGACCCATTGACTTCGGGCGTCGTCGACGGATTCGGCGACGAGGTGGGCGGTGTTGTGGTGACGGCCGCGGGTCATGGCGACGTACGCCGAGGCGGCGCCGGTCGTCTCTCCGAGGGCGAAGTGTGCGGCGTCGACGGTCTCGCCTTGTGCTCCGTAGGCGGTGGTGGTGAATGCGAGCTCGACGTGCTCGCGGACGTACTCGGCGGGGAGCGCGCGTTGGCCGGCGCGGCCGGTGACGAGCAGGCTGCCGTCGTCGCCGATCCCGGCGACGGTCCAGGTGTCCCGGTTGGCGACGGCCAGGGCGCGGTCGTTGCGGCGGGTGGCGACTCGGTCGCCGAGACCGATCCGCTCACCACGACGCGTGATGGGCTCACCAGCTCGGTCACCAGATTGCTCACCACCGTGTTCTCCGACGCCGTGGCGGCGGTCGCGGATGGCCGCGTTGAGCGCAGCGACCTGGTCGCGGGTGTCGGCGATGACCAGCTGGTCATCCTTGTCAGCACAGTTGGCGCCGATGGCGGCGAGGGCTGCGGTGCGTTCGACCTCGCTGGCGTGAAGGACGATCTGGCCTCGCTCGAGGAGGGCGTTGAAGACGCCACCAGGGCGCTCACCAGAGCGCATGAGCAGGCTGAGGTCGGCGTAGGCGGGGTCGCTGAACCGGTGGACCGACTGGAGCTCGTGGTGCGCTTGGGGTGACACCCAGCGTGCTGCGAGGTCGAGGACGCCGCCGCGGCCGACAGCTGGGAGTTGGTGGCGGTCGCCGAGGAGCGCGATGGTGGCGTGGGATCGGTCGGCGATGGCGAACAGCGCGTGGGCGGTGTCCTGGTCGAGCATGCCGGCCTCGTCGATGAGGAGGACGTCGCCGGGGAGCAGCCGTGCGCGGGCCTCGGGTGCGGCGTCGGTCTGCGACCAGTGGCCGTCGTCATCCCAGCGGTAGCCGTGTTGGTGGATGAGCCAGGCGGCGGAGAAGGCCTCAGCCCCGACCTGCTGCCGCGCCGCTTGGGCAGCCTTGAGGGTAGGGGTGACCACCACCAGTCGACGGTCGGCGTCATCGAGGACCTCGCGTGCGGCGGCCAGCGTCGTGGTCTTGCCAGTGCCGGCGGCGCCTTCGATCACGAGCAGACCGGCGTCGCCGGCCAGCGCTGCGACAACTCGCTGTTGCGCGGGGTCGAGGTGGTCGATCCCGCGGAGCCGGACCGCGCCGGTCACCGCCTGCTGGGCGCGTGCAGCAAGGGTGTCGATGAGGTCGGCTTCGACGGCGAGGACCCGTTCGGACGTCAGGCTGCGGACGTGCTCGGGGACGTCACCTCGCTCCAGCAGCGGCACGCACCGTGTCCGGGCACGCTCGGCGATGTCTTCGACCAGCTCGTGCCGGACCGCTGCTTCGGCGACGACCCCGACGGAGGCGATCAATCGTTCGACCTCGCCACGGATGTCCGGTGCGTTCCACGCCGACCGCTTCGCGCCGAGCCGGGTGAGCACGAGGTCGGCGGCGACGTCGCGGTTGAGCCGACCAATCTGCAGACCCGGCTCAGTCACCGGGTTGGCCGCCTGGGTGGTCGGTGGGGTGAAGCCGAGGACGCTCAGTTCGTTGTTCCACGCGGCGACGAGGTCGGCGCCGCTGCGGGGAACGACCTTGTCCGGCCGCGCATCGGCCCACGCACGTCGGTCCCAGCTACGGCGCAGACGCGGCCCAGGCTCCTGACCGGAATGCTCGGCACGCCAGTCGGCCTCGTATCGGTCGACGTTGCGGTTGATCTGTGCCGAGCGCTGACTGAACCCGCCGGCGTACGGCGCGAGCTGCTGGATCTCACCGTCGTCGCCGAGCGTGTAACCACGCCCGGCAAGAGCCGCTCGGAACTCCGGGTCACACATCACGGCCGCATGCCCGATCCCGTTCAGCGCCTCGATGCTGTCCACGACACCGACCGAGTGCAGTCCACGCCACCCACCGGCCGCGAAGACCCGCGCGTTGATCTGCACGTGCAGGTGGCGGTGCGGGTCGCCGGCCCGCGAGGTGTAGTGGCGCACGACGGCCGCCTCGACCATCTCCACCGGGACCTGCACCTGCCGACCCCGTGGCCCGACCCGCGTGGTGGCGTGCTCGGCCACCCAACCGATCACCTCACCAGCCGCCCGATCCATCGCCGCGTCGTACGCCGTCGCGATCTCGGGGTGAAGTGCTGCCGCCAGCGACCAGGACTTCGGCCCGTTGATGACGACCTCGACGAACCGCAGCGCGCGTGCGTCGTCACGCAGCCGGCCCTTGGCCGCACCGGTCATCACGTCGTAGCCGGCCACCCACCGCTCGTAGGCATCGCCATCCAGCGTCCCCCCGTGCTGAACTGCGGAAACACCGCGTCCCCCCACCGCCGGGAGAGTCGTGGCGACGTATCGCTCGGCCACCCCGGTGCCCTCGGCGAGGTAGTAGTCGTCGGCGCGCGAGTGGTCGGCCTCGACGTAGGAGCGCGCGGCGGACGCGGAGCCGCGGTAGAACTTGACTCCACCGCGCATCGGCCTCGTCACCGCCCGTCAGTAGTCGTCACTTAGCCTTGAAATGACGCTCGGCCCGCCCCGAGGGGCGGACCGATCTACGGACCTTCGTAGCATGCGTGCCGCTCACTTTGTGGGTCTCGGCAGGCTGATCCGGCGACTGGCTTCCAGAGTCGTCACTGATCGGCACTCGCGCTGTCGAGCTGCTGCGAGACTGGCGCGTGTACGGGGTTGGCTGGGTTGATCGAGGTGACATCCGGATCTGCCGATGAGCGGGCGGCCGATCAGCCGACCCGGTGTACTAACCGCAGCGAGTACCAGGGAGACGCCGTTGGAGGTGCGTGCCCTACCGCACTCGGCGATACAGCCCCGGCCGCTGACAGGCAGCATTGCCGTTCAGTCAGCGCCACCCCGTGCCGAATTCGTCCTCCAGTCATCTGCTGATGCGAACCTGTCGTATCCGCAGTGCAACCGATCACGGAAGGTCCTCGTTCAAACGGGTCATGAACAGCGACGATGAGCAGGCGTTCACGGAGTACGTGATGAGTTCCAGCCCGCGCCTGCTCGCCTTCGCGCAACTTCTGATCGGTGACCGTGGAGAGGCCGAGGACGCACTCCAGGTTGCGTTGATGAGGCTGACCAAGCACTGGCACCGTGACCTCGACGCCCCCACGGCCTACGTCCGCAAGGCCCTCGTCAACATCGCCCGAGACCGCGCAAGACGCAGGCACCTCATCCCGATGCTCACCGCCTCCGGGCGGGCGGCGGACAACCCGGTCGAGGACCAACCCAGCGCCATGGCCGTGCGAGAGTCCATCGAGGAACTCCTCGCGGGCCTCCCACCACGCCAGCGAGTGACCGTCGTGCTCCGAGTGGTCGAGGGCTGTTCCGAGGCAGAGACGGCGGCGCTGATGCATTGCGCGCGCGGAACCGTGAAGAGCAACCTCGCGCGAGGACTTGAGCGACTACGCGTGAACTACGAGCGTCATCGAGCCGCTCAACCCGGCTCCGGCCCAGACGGCTACGGACCCGCTTACCGCCAGCCCGCTGAATGTCGCGACCCCTACGAAGGAGCCCCAGCATGAGCGCCGACACGAGCACCGAGAAGCCCGGCAGCGACGCCGAGAAGGCCCTTCGAGACCTGGCTGGGACGGCCTACTCGCAGAGTGTCGCCTCTTCGTGGCTAGCCGCCACAGTGCTGCACCGCGCGACGAAGCGCCGCCGAAGCCGCCGCATGCTAGGTGGTGCCGCCGCTGGTGCCGTCCTCGTCGGATCTGTGGCCGCAGCGACCGTCGGTGGCGGTCCCTACTACGAGTACAGGCAGCCGAGCGCGGTCATGGAGTCCACTGTGCCGGTGGGGTCGTCGGTCGTCGTCAACCGCGATCTTGAGCCCGTGGCGCTCGACGTCGTTCAGGTCGCGCTCGACATCGACGGCCGGGACGTGCAGTCGGTGCTTCGAGTCGTCGGCACCGCAGGTGACACAGTCGCGTGTCCCGCCACGAGCTCCTCATCCTCGTGCACGCTCACAGTCAACGGGCGGCCCATCGCCAATTCCTACGTGGCGGGACTTCGAACCCAGCCCTTTGGCACCGTGAAGGTTCCTGACAATGCCCTCTTCCTCCTCGGAGATGCGCGGAACGTCGCTGTCGACTCACGCATGTTGGGGCCAGTGCCCGCAGCGGACGTCAACGGCGTAGTGGTCGCCGTCGTGGACGACGGCGCGAAGGTATGGCCAGTTGAGGGCGCCCCACGCCACCACATCCCGGACGACTACGAAGTCGACCCCGAGACCCCGGTGCCACCGGCTTCGACTCAAGGCTGACGCAGAACGTCCGGATCTGCCGCAAGCCGTGCGCTTGTATGCGTCAAACCGCCGCTCGTCGGACGTCCCTCAGATGTGCCCGCTCATGCCGAGGTCCGGCGGAGCAGTCCGGACTGTCGCATCCGACGACTGTCAGCCCTCGATCACAAATCCTTCTCGTTGCGCCCGTGCCAACACTTGGCGTAGTTGCTGAGGATCCTCGGTTAGCGGCTTCAGCTCGCGCCGGAGTCGGCGAAGGTGACGACGCTTCCCATAGGCCGCGAACATGGACCCTTCCGAGTCGAGCTCAAGTTTGTCGACGAAGCTCGGCGCAATGAAGGTTGCGACGGCCTCCCAAAAGTGGCCGTTGGCTTCATCTCCCAAAGCGGCAACGTCGTCGTCGACGGGCGTGCTGCACTCAAAGCTCAGCGAGTGCTGGCCCTCGATCTTGTCCAGTCGCATACCAGCCATGTCGCAAGGCTACTTCCGGAGAGGTGCCCAACGTTCTGAGAAGTCGTGTCGGGCGAAGCGCACGCTCATGCCGCGCGGTCGTGCCCGATGAGCACGCGTCTGTGCGAAGTTAGGCCCGTGAGTTCAGCACCCCGACCCGAAATCCAGTGGTCGCAGCCATTCCGATGGGGGTTGCTCACCGCGTTCGACCCTGCGCATAGCTGGCACTTGCCTGACGACGTGAGCGCTGACGTAGCAACCGCCACTGACACAGCGTTAGCCGTGCAGGTACGGCACAGCCAGGACATCGAGGAGCCCGAGGGTTGGCCAAGCGACTTGGGCTTGCCAGAGGCCCAGGTTCGGGTAGTCGTAGCGTTCGCGGAGTCGCCTGACGGCGCCGCTGTTGACTTTGAGAGCTCCCTTCGCTGCGAAACCGGTCGTCTCACCATTGGCGACGCCGAGAACGAGCGGGTTCTCGACGTTCCTCCGGGTGTGCTGCGTGTTCAGGTCAGTCTCTTTCCGCGTGAGTTCGCTGAGTACGTTGTGCTGCGGCTGACTCCCACCGACTAGCGGTGGGGCTCGAACGCGAAAAGTCCGCTCATGCCGCGATCCGCTCGGTGGGGAGGTAGCCCATTCCGCCGCCTATGACTGTCAAGCCGTAGAGGGGCGTCGGTCCGGCGTGGCCGCGCTCGGTCCCGGCGCCCCGTTGAACCGGGCTCCCCCTCCCCTGCTTTCGCAACACACTGCAGGGAAGTGGCTGCAGGCAACACGGGCAGTGTGCACGAGTCGGTGAGTCACGCATGAAGGCGCGCGGCAAGACCAGCAACAGAAGTGGGGGTACCAATGAGGTCGATGCCTGGAAGATCATCGAAACGTCCATAACTCCGCATCAGTACGTCCTGGGTTCGAAGGAGCTCAACGCCCGCTACGAGCAGTGAGTCCCTCCCCATGCCTTCGGCCATGGCACGCCGCACGACGGCATTACACCATGCCTCCGTTTCGTCATTAGGCGTGCACAGCACGAAGGATGGCCGGCGCATGCCGAAGGCGATCGCCTCAGCCAGGTCCCCGGGCTCGAGCACGCTCAGGCCCCAACGCGAGTCCTTTGGGGAAGCATCGACACGACGATCTACGACTTCGCGGCCTATCGGACTTGAACGCTCCGCACCCAGATCTCCCCACGCGCCAGCCCGAGCAGCCAGTGCCGCAGCCAGCTTGCTGTCGGCGTCGAAGAGTTCCCCTACAACGACTAGGTACAAAGTCAGGTCTCGGAAGATTCCGCTACTCACGAGCCGGTCTGATACGACGCCGAGTGCCACGCTGCGAGTCCGCGCTTCAAGGGACACGACGTCCAACTCCCGAGCAGGTCCGCTGGTCGAGAAGATCGGCCACTCCGATAGCGCGCCCGAGCTCACCCGCAACTGGTCAGTAGTCATAGTGACCCTTACTCTCTGTATTGAAGTGCGGCCCACGGTTCTGTGATGGGTCGTCCCGGTAAACGTGACCTCCTGCGTCTTCGCGAACTACGACCGTGCGCTGCCCGCCGCCGGGGGCGGGCAGGTCGAACTCGTATGCCCTTCCCGGCTGGACGACACCACGCCGATCGCGATTTGGCAGCGTCCGGGTCGGACTCATTGACGTTGGGACCCCGGAGTCTCGCTTCGCCTGGTTGAATGCCCCAGACCGACCCGCTCCCTGTGGCGACAGGTTGGGCGGCCGCACGCCGCACGTGTTGTGCACGAGGATGGCGCCGTCGCCGACATGGTAAGTGTGGATGCCCTCGACGGTCAGGTTGTAGGCCAGCGCCTGCCGGCTCGACTTCGGCGTCAGACCGACGACAGTGAGCAATTCCCCGTCATTAGCGAGGACCTGCTCGCCCGGTCCGAGCTCGTCTGCGCGTTCAAACTTCTGGTCGGTGATTGACCAGAACGGGTGGTCGTCGGTGGTGGTAATGACCTCGCCGTCGACGACCAGGTCGATGACGGTGTCTTCATGAATCCAGACGTGTTCGACAGCCTTGGCTTCCTGGTCCCCGGTCTCTGGATCGGTAGCAATGACCTTGTCACCCACCTCGACATCCTTGATCGGCTTGCGTGTTCCGTCGGCCATCAGGACGGTGGTGTCACCGCTGAAGGAGCAGGACTTGGCGGCAGATTTGGCCAACTTGAGTCCTCGGCCGATGGTGCCGACGCCGGGAAGGTTGAAGGCCGTTTCGGCGGCTGCGTTGAGGATGGCGGTGCCGCAGGCGCCTTTGCCGGTGGCGCAGGTGTTGTAGGCGTCGTAGGCGGCGAATGCTGCCGAGGTGAGGCCGGCCGCGATGGCGATGGGGCCCAGGACGGGTGCGGCGATGGGGAAGACCATTGCGCCGATGCCGGCGACGGTGGCGATCATCGGTGCGGCTTGGCGGATGTTGTCGGCCAGGCCGCTCATGAACAGGCCGTAGGGGTCGGCTCCGGTCATGGGGTTGGAGCCGGCGTAGGTGTAGGTGGCCGAGGCGTTGGTGGAGGCGGCTGGGTCGGGGCTGGTGAACTGGCCGCTGGCCGGGTCGTAGGTGCGTGCCCGCAGATGCACGGTCTCGTCGGGGTTGGTCAGTTCCCCTGCCCACCCGAGCCCGGGGGCCGGCGCCGCCGGGTCTGAGATGTCCTTGGTTCGGTGGACGCCGTAGGGCTCCCAGGTGCTGGTGCGGTCAACCGCACCGCCGGGGTCGGTGACGGCACGCAGGCTGCCCTGGGGGTCGGTGTGGGCGTAGCTCTGTGCTGCTGCGGCGGTGGCGGGGTCACCAGGGGTGTAGCCGATCAGGCCTTCGCCGTACTGGTAGGCCAGCGTGCTGGCCGGGCTGCCGTCGGCGGGGGTGTGTGCCTGTTGCAGGAGGAGGTAGCTGTGGGGGTCCCACGCGTAGCGGGTGGTGCCCTCGGGGGTGGCGGTGGTGAGGCGGCGGCCGTCGCCGTCGTAGGTGAAGGTCTCAGCACGGGTGTCGGTGGTGGCGGACTTGAGGAGGTTCGCCTCGGTGTAGGCATAGGTGGTGCTGACCGGGGTGCCGGAGGTGGGGGTTTCGGTGCGTCCGGTGAGGCGGCCGTAGTCGTCGTAGGTGAGGCTGGTCGCTCCGGGTGGTCCGTTGATGGAGACCAGACGGCCGGTCGCCTGCTGGTAGGTCAGGGTGGTGGTGCCGGTGGGGCGGGTCTCGCTGGTCCGGTTCCCGACCGGGTCGTAGGCCCAGCGGACGTAGTCGGTGGCGTTCTCACAGTCGGCGGTGTCATAGCAGACGCCGGTGAGCCGGTCGAGGGTGTCGTAGGTGTAGGCGTCGACCCTCTCCCCCGCGGTGCCGGCGTCGTGGGTGACCTTGAACGGATTGCCGGCCGGGTCGAGGGTGTAGGTCTCGTCCAGGATCGTGGTGTCATCGGGCTGCTTGTGGACCAGCCGTGTCAGGCGCCCGAGTGGGTCGTAGGTCCGGTCCCAGCTGGTGCCGTTGCCCAAATCGGCATGGACCGGGAGGCCGAGCGGGCTGTAGGTGTAGTCGGCCAGGACCTCCGGGCCACCGTCGGTCGGGTTGTCGGTGACGGTGTCGAGCAGCCCGTCGGGGGTGTAGGCGTAGCTCAGGGTGCCGCTGGGGCCGGTGCTTGAGATGGGGTTGCCGGCTGGGTCGTAGGCGTAGCCGTAGCTGGGGCGGCCTCCGCCGGTGACGCCGGTGAGGCGGTCGAACGGGTCGTAGGTGTAGGTGAGGGTCCCGGCGCCGTCGAGCATGCTGCTGCGGTTGCCGTGCCGGTCGTAGGTGTAGGTGACATCGGGGGTACCGGTGTCGCCATAGTTGATCTTGGTGGGCAGGCCGCGTTGGTCGTAGGTGAACGTGGTGGTGGCCGATGCTGCGGCGCCGCTGCGTTTCGCGGTGGCGAGCTTCCCGCCGCGCTCGTAGGTGTAGAGGAACGTCCCTGCGGGGCCGGTGGCGCTGGTGGTCTGGCCGGCCAGGTCGTAGGCATAGGACACGGTGCGGCCGGCCGGATCGGTGTGGGTGGCCAGGTTCCCCACGGCATCGTAGGTCGACGTTGCTGCCGGGACCGCGGGGTCGGGGCCCTGTACCGAGGTGAGGTGGCCGGCGTCGTCATAGCGGAAGGTTGTCACCCGGCCGCGGGGGTCAGTGATCGATACGGCGCGTCCGGCGTCGTCATAGACGGTGTCGGTTGCCCCGGTCAACGGATGGCTGGCCCGGGTGACCTGGTCGTTGCCGTTGTAGGTGTAGGTGACGGTGTGGTCGGCCGGGGTGGCACCGGCAGCGTTGCCGCCCGGGTCGGTGGTGGTCAGGACCCGACCAGCCGTGTCGTAGATGGAGGTGGTGACCCGCCCCTGCGGACTGGTGGTCTTGATCAGGTCGCCGGCGGCGTTGTGCTCGAAGGTGCTGGTGTGGCCGCGGGCGTTGGTGGCGGCGGTGACCAGGCCCCGGGTGTTCACGGTGAACGTCTCGGTCAGGGTGGTGCCGTCCGGTGCGGTACGGGTGGTGCCGGTCAGGTTGCCGGCAGCGTCGTGGGTGAAGTCGGTAACCACGCCCTTGGCGTTCACGGCCTGCAGAGGGTCGTGGCGATCGTTGTAGGTGGTCTCCACTCGGCCGTTCGGACCGTTGGAGACGATCAGGTCCCCTGCTGCGTTGTAGGTCAGATGGGTGGCCTGGCCACGCGGGTCACGCGAGGAGAGGAGCCGCAGCTGATCGTCGTAGGAGAACGCCCAGGCCCGGCCCAGCGGGTCGATCCGCCGCGCGAGAACCCCGTCGACGTACTCATCGATCCACTTCCCACCGCGGGGATCGATCACGGTGGAGGACTCCCGGACCGGGTCCCACACGAACTGCGAACGCCCGTCGCGGGGATCCCACTGGTCGCTGACCCTGCCCGTGGTCGCGTCGTAGGCCAACTTCACCACCGTGGCGCCCCGCGGGTCCTTCTCCCACTCCAAGCGCCCCTGGGCGTCGTAGCCGTAGGTGGTCGTCTTGCCGCCGGTATCCTTAACCGAGGTCAACAATCCGTTGGTGTAGCCGTACTCCACCGTCCGCTCATCCGGCAGGGTGACTTTAGAGAGCCGATCGAGCAGGGCGTTGTAGGTGAACGCCAGACTCCGGGGACCGTTGGCGACCTGGCTGACCCGACCCTGGTCGTCGCGGTCGATGGTGACGCCCTCACCGTTGCGGTCCCTGATCCACAACAACCGACCGGCCGTGTCGAACCGGAACCGCACCTGTGCCCGCGTCGTCACGGTGAACCCACCGGCGTCCTCGGCCAACTGTGCGGTCACATGCGATGCGCCCTGCCAGGAACCGTCGGTCTTGGTGAACCGAATCTCCTGGCCTTCCTCGGACACGAACGCCGCCGAGGTCGGTGACTCCAACACGAGTGCCTGCTGGAACGTCATCGACCAGCCGCGCCCCAGCACACCGGCGGTGTCGTCGAGTGAGTTGTAGGTGCGTTCCAGCACCACCGGCACACCAACACCCGGCAACGCCACATCGGTGACGTGGGGGTCTGCTGCACGAACGGGTGACAGGTTGGGTTAGGCCG
>NZ_SSXI01000158.1:0-11120 GCF_004803405.1 Nocardioides sp.
CCCGCGCCGACGCGGGTCGGGCGGCGACCGGGCCGCTCGCACGGGCAGCGGCCGCGAGGAGCGTCTGGATGGCGCTGGTCAGGGGCCGGGCGATGAGGTACTTCTCGCCGGTGACGGTGCGCCGCGAGGTGACCGCCCAGATGAACCCGACGTGGGGGCCGATCATCGACAGGAACCACGGTCCGCCGCTCGCGCCGCCCGTCATGGGACAGGCGATCTTCGCGTCCGCCGTCCCCGAGAAGGACGAGGTCGACCCGGTGCAGCGGTGCGCGGTCTCGCCGGTGTACGGCGCCTCGGCCGGCCAGCCCCAGACCGACACGTCGGACTCTCGCGCGGGGTAGTTCCAGGCGAGTCCGTTGCCGCCGACGACGTCGACGAGCTTCGCACCGCCACGCGGGGCGACCTCGATCAGCGCCTGGTCGTAGGCGAGGTCCTCGTCCTCGATCCACTGACGGTGGGTGATCGCCCGGATCCCGACCCACTGGCCGTCCGGCGCGCTGCCGTTGCTGTAACGCGGCACGAACAGGAAGTTGGTGTAGTAGCTCGGAGGCGTCAGCAGGAAGCCGGGGCCGGTGTGGGCACAGTGGGCGGCGGTGATGATCACGTCCCGCTGCGCGGTGTTGACTGCGGCTGCGGAGCACACGGCGTCACCCTGGGGCGTGGTGAAGAAGAGCTTGCCCGCGCTGCGGGGCACCGTCGCCGTCGTGCGCGCAGTGGCGTGCCCCGCTGCGGCCGCCCGGGCCGCGACCCGGTTGCCGTCGGCGTCGAGCACCATCGGCTCGGCCCCAGCCTTCCTGGCCGGAGTCCAGTAGTCCAGGACGTCGTCGACGTCTGCCGGCGAGGCCACCGTGGCGACCGTCGGAGCCGCGAGGGCGGGACGGTCCGGGGTCGGCCTTCCGTTCGCCGGAGCCACGAGGAGCAGACCCACCACCAGGGCGCAGCCGAGAAGCACTGCCCCGAGCCGCCGCGCCGCACTCCGCACCATGACTGACCCCCGTCCATCCGCCGCAACCAGTCAGAGCGTACGTGGTGCTCAGCCGTCGGTGGTGCGGTACCGGCCCTTGTAGTAGAGCAGCGGCTCGGGAACCGTCACGCCGTCGTGGGTCTCCAAGTGCTGGACGCGGCCGATGACCACGTAGTGGTCGCCGCCCTCGTAGACGGCGTGGATCGTGCAGTCCAGGTGCGCCAGCGTGCCGTCGATGACCGGCGAGCCGGTCGCGGGAGCCGGGTGCCACGAGATGCCGGCGAACTTGTCTGTCCCCTTGGTCGCCATCTGCGCGGAGACGTCCTCCTGGTCGGCGGCCAGGACGTTGACGCAGAATCGGCCCGAGCGCTGGATCAGCGGCCACGCCCGCGACGACCGTGCCGGGATGAACATCACCAGCGGCGGGTCGAGGGAGACGCTCGAGAAGGACTGGCAGGTCATGCCGACCGGCTCGCTGCCGCTCATGGTGGTGATCACCGTGATGCCCGAGGCGAAGCAGCTGAGCACGTCGCGGAACCGGCGCGCCGCGGCCTGGGCGGCGGGATCGTCGTGGACCGCGACTTCCTCGCCCGGGCGGAACTCGAAGTCCACGTCCGCGTCGCCCAGCCACGACTCGATCAGCGTCGGGTGCGGCCAGGTCTCCCGGGCGTCCGGACTCACTCCCTCCGGGACCTGGTCCCTGCGAGGTGGCTCCTTCTCTGCCGGCACGGCACCCACGGTAGCGATCCTGTCCTGTCCGGCGGTCAGCGGCCGGCGCTGAAGTCGTGTCCCCAGTAGGACACGGCCGTCGACTCGCGGGCGACCCACTTGCTGTCCTCGACGGTCATGCCGTCGGTGCCGAACTCGACGTCGAAGCCACCCGGGGACCTCACGTAGAAGGAGATCATCTCGTCGTTCATGTGGCGACCGAGGGTCGCCGACAGCGGAGCGCCGTGCTTGCGCACCCTCTCCAGGGCGCGTCCGACGTCATCGAGCTCGTCGACCTCGAGCATGACGTGCACGCACTTGCTCGGATTGGGCATCGGCAGGAACGCCAGCGAGTGGTGGCGGGGGTTCACGCCGAGGAACCGCAGCCAGACCTTGCTGCCCGGCTCCTTGCCCACGAACTCGCCGGGCATGCTCATCGAGTCACGCAGGCGGAAGCCCAGCACCTCGGTGTAGAAGCGCAGCGCCTCCACGTCGTCGAGGACGGGGAGCACGATGTGCCCCATCCCCTGGTCGCCGGTGACGAACGTCGCGGCGTACGGCGTCACCACGGGCCGGGACTCGTAGGTGATCCCGTGGTAGAGCTCGAAGACGTTGTCCCACGGGTCGCGGAACCTGACGAGCTCCTGCACGCGACGCTCGGCGAGCTCCTCCTTCGTGCCCTCCTCGAACTCGACCCCGGCCTTCTGCAGGTGCTCGCGGGCGGCCTGGAGGGCCTGGTGGTCGGCCACCTCCCAGCCCGCGCAGTCGAGCTGGTCGACGTCGGAGGGGAAGACGACCAGCCGCGCGGAGACCTCGTCGATCCGCCAGTACTGATGGGCCGGGTTCGGGCCGCGACCCTCGGCCAGGCCGAGGACCTTGCCGGCGAAGGTCTTCCAGGAGTCCAGGTCGGTGCTCGCGACCCGGATGTAGCCCATGGACTTGATGTCGATCACGACGAGCGCTCCTTGTGCCGGGCGAGGAAGTTCACGGTCAGCTGGCGGAACTCGTCGGCGGCCTCGATCTGCGCCCAGTGGCCGCACCGGGGGAAGACGTGCAGTTGCGCCTTGGGGATCAGCTTGAGGGCGGCGAAGGCACCGTCGAGCGGGTTCACCCGGTCCTCGCGCCCCCACGTCAGCAGCGTGTGGTGCGGCAGCCGATGTGCCTCGCGCCAGAGCATCCCGTCCTCGGCCGTCTCCGGGTTCCAGAACGACATGCCCATGGAACGCATCGCGTCCTGGGCACCTGGAGCCGTGGCGTCGGCGAACCGCTCCTCGACGAGCTCGTCGGTGACCAGGTCCTGGTTCACGACCATGGTGGAGATGAACGCCCGCAGCGACTCACGGGTCGGGTCGGCTCCGAACTCCATCAGACGCTGGACGCCCTCGGTCGGGTCGGCGTGGAACAGGTTGAGCGACAGGCCCCCCGGACCCATCAGGACCAGTCGGCCGACCCGGTCCGGGTGGGTCAGAGCCAGCCGCATCGCGGTACCGCCGCCGAGACTGTTGCCGAGCAGGTGGACCTTCCCGATGCCCAGCTCGTCCAGGAGGGCCACGACGGCGTCCGCCGCGAACCGGTAGTAGTTGCCCACCACGGCCGGCTTGTCGGAGCCGCCGAAACCGGGCTGGTCGACCAGCAGGGTGTGGAACTCCGCGGCGAAGCCGGGCAGGGCCGGACCGAAGTTGGACCAGGACGACGCACCGGGACCGCCGCCGTGGAGCATCACCAGCGGGAGGCGTCCCTCGGCCCCCACAGTCGAGTCCGACGGCGCCCCGGCCTCGTAGTAGGTGAGCGTGATCGCGCCAGCCGCCTCCGTCTTCACCTGGACGGTGCGGCGGGTCGCCTCCTTGGAGAAGTCACTCACGCTCAGTACATCCCGGGGTCGATCTTGTGCCCGAACTGCTGGGCGCCGTACATCTGCAGCGCGCGCTCGGGGTCGTTGGCGGCGTGCACCCGGCCGGCGTGGGCGTCGCGCCACGCCCGCTGGAGGTAGGTGCCCTCGGCGAGCGCACGGCCGCCGGAGGCCTCGAAGAGCGAGTCGATCGCCTCGATGGCGCGGACGCTGCCGAGCACCTGGTCACGGCGTACGCGGAGCCGCAGCTCGAGCGGGATCTGCTCACCGCGGGCGACGTACGCCTGCTCCTCGCGGATGTTGCCCATCAGCAGCGCCCAGGCGGCGTCGATCTCGGAGGAGGAGCGCGCGATCCGCACGGCCGCGAACGGGTCCAGCGACGCCTTCTCGCCGATGTAGGCCGCACGGACTCGCTTCTGCTGCATCTCGACGTGCTCGGCGTAGGCACCCTTGGCCATGCCGATGATCGGCGTCGCGATGGTGCTGGTGAAGATGGAGTGGAACGGCAGCTTGTAGAGCTCGCTGGTGTTCACCTCCTGGCCCGGGCCGCGGCACATCCCCGTCTCCCCCATCGACAGGGTGAACGCCTCCGGGACGAAGACGTCGTCGACGATGATGTCGTTGGACCCGGTGCCGCGCAGGCCGACGACGTTCCACACATCGACGATCTGGTACTGGTCGCGCGGGATCATGAAGGTCCGGAAGTCGACGACCTGGCCCTCGGCGTTGAAGACGAGGCCGCCCAGCAGGACCCACGAGCAGTGGTCGCAGCCGGAGGAGAAGCTCCACTTCCCGGAGAGCTGGAAGCCGCCGTCGGTCTGGACCGCCTTGCCCGTCGGGGAGTACGACGACGAGAGCCGCACGTTCTGGTCCGCACCCCACACGGCCTGCTGCGCCTCGTCGGCGAAGAGCGCGACCTGCCAGGGGTGGACACCCACGACGCTGGAGACCCAGCCGGTGGACCCGTCGGCGGAGGCGATGTCCCGGACGGCGGTGAAGAACGCGACCGGGTCGGCCTCGAGGCCGCCATACCGCTTCGGCTGGAGGAGGCGGAAGAACCCGCTCTCCTCGAGCTCCTTGACGGAGGCGTCCGGGATCACCCGGAGGCGCTCGGCCTCGTCCGCCCGCTCCCGGATGGTCGGGAGCAGGTCGCGGACGCCGTCTATGACACTGCGGACGGCGGCGTCTGCGCTGAAGTCCTGGTTCATGCGGGGCTCCTGGTCTACGAGGACTGATCTAGAGGAATACTAGAACACGTTCTAGTTTCAGGGAAGTTCCGCCGGACGGCGGGTCGCCGGGTCAGCTTGCGGACCGCTCCGATGCCGCGGTCGCGCTCGAGCCGGCCAGGCCGAGCGCGATGTCGATGAGCTGGTCCTCCTGGCCGCCGATCAGGTTGCGCCGGCCGGCCTCGAGGAGGATCTGCGCGCCGGAGACGCCGTACCGCTCGGCGGCGTTGCCGGCGTGCTTGAGGAAGGAGGAGTACACCCCGGCGTAGCCCATCATCAGCGTCATCCGGTCCAGCTGGCACTCCTCCGGCATGGCGGGCCTGATGACGTCCTCGGAGGCGTCGACGATCTTGAGGAAGTCCACGCCGGTGGTCCAGCCGAGCTTGTCGCAGACCCCGACGAACGCCTCCAGCGGCGTGTTGCCGGCGCCCGCACCGAACCGGCGGACCGACCCGTCGATCTGGGTGGCGCCGGCTCGAGCGGCGATGACGGTGTTCGCCACGCCCAGGCCGAGGTTCTCGTGGCCATGGAAGCCGACGTCGGCCTGGCCGCCGATCTCCGCGACCACCGCGGAGACCCGGTCGGCGGTCTGCTCCATGATCAGCGCGCCCGCGGAGTCCACCACGTAGACGCACTGGCAGCCGGCGTCGACCATGATCCGCGCCTGCTTCGCCAGCACCTCGGGCGTCTGGGTGTGGCTCATCATCAAGAACCCCACGGTCTCCAGCCCGAGCTCGCGGGCCAGCCCGAAGTGCTGGATCGACACATCCGCCTCGGTGCAGTGGGTGGCGATCCGGCAGATCTGTCCGCCGTTGTCCTGCGCGGCACGGATGTCGTCCTTGGTGCCCACGCCGGGGAGCATCAGGAACGCGATCTTCGCCCGCTTCGCGGTCTCCGCGGCGATCCTGATCAGCTCCTGCTCCGGCGTGCGGGAGAAGCCGTAGTTGAAGCTGCTGCCCCCGAGCCCGTCGCCGTGGGTGACCTCGATGACCGGGATCCCGGACTCGTCGAGCGCCTCGACGATGTCGTGCACCTCGGTCGCGGTGAACTGGTGCCGCTTGTGGTGCGACCCGTCTCGCAGGCAGGTGTCGGTGAGCCGCAGGTCGAGGTTGCCGAACGGCTCGTCGCCGTGGATGCCGGACCAGGTCCGCTGGAGGGTGTTGCGGTCTGTCATCTCAGTCCCTGCTCTCAGTTCCGGCCGACGATCGAGCGGGCGATGTTCTCGCCGACCTGCGCGGCAGCGGCGGTCATGATGTCGAGGTTCCCGGAGTACGGCGGCAGGTAGTCCCCGGCGCCCTCCACCTCCACGAAGATCGAGACCCGCCGCATGCCCCGCGTGGCATCGGACGGACCGTCGAACTGGGGGTCCTGCAACAGGCGGTAGCCGGGCACGTAGCCCTGGACGGCCCGCTCCATCTGGAGGATCGACTCCGCGATGGCGTCGGTGTCGGCGTCGGCGTCGACCGCGCAGAAGATCGTGTCCCGCATGATCATCGGCGGCTCGGCCGGGTTCAGGACGATGATCGCCTTGCCCCGCTCGGCACCGCCGATCGACTCCACACCGGCTGCCGTCGTACGGGTGAACTCGTCGATGTTCGCACGAGTGCCCGGACCGGCGCTGACGCTGGAGACCGACGCGACGATCTCCGCGTAGGAGACCGGGGTGACCCGCGAGACCGCGTTGACCATCGGGATCGTGGCCTGACCACCGCAGGTGATCATGTTGACGTTCATCGCCGCGACGTGCTCCATGCCGTTGACCGGCGGGATCACCGCGGGACCGACCGCGGCCGGGGTCAGGTCGACCGCGCGGATGCCCGCATCGGCGTAGCGCGGGGCGTACTCGCGGTGCACGTAGGCGGACGTGGCCTCGAACAGCAGGTCCGGGAGCGCGTCCTGCTTCAACAGCCAGTCCACGCCCTCGTGACTGACCTCCAGACCCTTGTCGGAGGCGATCTTCAGGCCCTCGCTGGAGGGGTCCACCCCGATCATCCAGCGTGGCTCGATCACCTCGCTCCGGAGCAGCTTGAACAACAGGTCGGTGCCGATGTTGCCCGGGCCCACGATGGCCGCGGTCAGCTTGTCCATGGAAATACCTTTCGGTGGTTGAAGGGGCGAGGAGCGCTAGCGACGAGCCTCGGACCCCTCCTCGAACTCGACGCTCAGCGCCTCGAAGCCGCTGATCGACGCCTCCACGCGGTCTCCCGCCGCGAACGGCACGAACGGGCCCAGGGCCCCGGACAGAATCAGGTGGCCGGCCCGCAGCGGGTCACCGAACCGACGGGCCTGGACGGCGAGCCAGCGCAGGGCCTCGAGCGGGTCGCCCAGGCAGGCGGCGCCGGTGCCGGTGGACCGCTCCGCGCCGTTGATGGTCAGCGACATCGTCACGTCCCTCGGCTCGAGCTGGTCGAGCTTCCGACCCTCGCGGCCGACGACGTACAGGCCGCTCGAGGCGTTGTCGGCGACGGTGTCGGTGAACCCGATGTCCCAGTCGGCGATCCGCGAGTCGACGATCTCGAGGGCAGGCAACGCGACGTCGACGGCCTCGCGCACGAGCTGCAGGGTGATCTCGTCCTCGGTCGCCGGGTCGATGTCGCTGCCGAGCACGAAGGCGACCTCGGCCTCGACCCGCGGCTGCACCAGCGTGCGCATCGAGATCGGATGCTGGTCGCTGACGTCCATGTCGCTCAGGAGGTACCCGAAGTCCGGCTGGTCGACGCCCAGCTGCCGCTGGACGGCCTCCGAGGTCGCCCCGATCTTGCGACCCACGACGGTCACCCCGTCGACGAGTCGACGCTGCACCAGGCCCTGCTGGACCGCGTACGCCGCGGGGAGGTCGTCGGTGCCGATGAGGTCGCGAACCGCCGCGCAGGGCACCCGAGTCTCCTGGGCCTGCGCGAGCCGATCCACGGCCGCCGAGATGGAGTCCTGAGTGGTCACGAGCGCAATACTAGAACCTGTTACAGTTTGGCGCCATGACGGGTTCTCCTGTGCCTGCCGGCCTGCCTGCCGAGGTCGACGTCGTGGTGGTCGGCGCCGGCGGCGCGGGCATGAGCGCGGCACTGGCCGCAGGACGCCGCGGCCTCGAGACGATCCTGGTCGAGAAGAGCGCCTACTTCGGCGGCTCGACGGCCCGCAGTGGCGGCGGCGTCTGGATCCCCGGCAACTACGCCCTGGTCGAGGCGGGTCAGGTCGACCCCGGGGACACCGAGCGGGCACTGACCTACCTCGACGCGATCGTCGGCGACAGCGCGCCCCACGTGAACCGGCAGACCTACCTCGCGCGTGGCCCCGAGGTGATGGAGTTCCTGCGCGAGAACACGCCGGTCCGGTTCCGCTGGGTCCCCCAGTACGCCGACTACCACCCCGAGGCGCCCGGAGGCCGGGCCGCGGGGCGGAGCGTGGAGCCGGTGCCGATCGACGCGCGGTTCCTGGGCGCGGAACTGGAGCGGCTGCATCCCCAGTACACGAAGGCGCCGGCCAACCTGATCGTGACGCAGCGGGACTTCCGGCGGATCAGCCTCGGCATGCGGACGGTCAAGGGGCCGCTCACGATGGCGATGGTGATGCTGCGGCGGATCGTCTCGATCGTCCTCGGGCGGCGGATGTTCGCGATGGGCAACGCGATCGCGATCGGGCTGCGCCAGGGCCTGATCGATGCCGGGGTGCCCGTGTCGTACGAGACCGAGCTGAAGGACCTCGTGATCGAGGACGGCCGCGTCGTGGGCGTCCGGGTGCTGCGCGGCGGCGCCGAGCACGTCGTACGCGCGCGTCGCGGGGTGATCCTCGGCAGCGGCGGCTTCGAGCGCAACCTGGAGATGCGGGAGAAGTACCAGCCGCAGCCGACCTCGGTCGAGTGGACCACCGGCTCGGAGTTCAACACCGGCGGCGGCATCCTCGCCGGCATCGCGGCCGGCGCCGAGGTGGCGCTGATGGACGACGCGTGGTGGGGGCCGACGATCCCGCTGCCGAGCGGGCCGTGGTTCTGCCTGGCGGAGCGCAACCTGCCCGGGTCGATCATCGTCAACCAGGCCGGGCGCCGGTTCATGAACGAGGCGCTCCCTTACGTCGAGGCGACGCACGCGATCTACCAGGGCGAGGCGACCGGCGTCGGTCACGTCCCGAGCTGGATGGTCATCGACCAGCGGTACCGCAACCGGTACCTGTTCGCCGGCCTCGCACCTCGCCAGCCCTTCCCGGGGCGCTGGTACAAGAACGGCACGGTCCGGAAGGCGGCGACGCTCCGCGCGCTGGCCGAGCAGATCGAAGTTCCGGCCGAGGCACTCGAGGAGACCGTCGAGCGGTTCAACGCGTTCGCGGAGAAGGGCGTCGACGAGGACTTCCACCGAGGCGAGTCCGCCTACGACAAGTACTACTCCGACCCTGCCGTCAAGCCGAACCCGTCGCTGCACCGCATCGACCGGGCGCCGTTCTACGCGGTCAAGATCGTGCCGGGCGACCTCGGCACGAAGGGCGGGCTGGTCACCGACGAGCGAGCGCGGGTGCTGCGTCACGACGGCTCGGTGATTCCCGGCCTGTACGCCGCCGGCAACACCTCCGCCGCTGTCATGGGGCACACCTACGCGGGTCCCGGCGCGACCATCGGCCCGGCCCTCACGTTCGGCTACCTCGCCGCCGAGGCCATCGCCACCGCGGAGGTCGAGGGAACCCCCACCCCGAAGGTCGAGGAGGTTGCGCAGCAACCGTCAGGAGACCGCAGCACCGAAGAAGGACCCGCCTGATGCCCATCGACCCGTCCATCGCGATCGGAGCCGACCTGGGCTCGCGCACGTTCAGCTGGACCGAGTCCGACGTCCTGCTCTACCACCTCGGCATCGGCGCAGGCGCGCGCGACGGCGACAACCTCTCCCCCGCTGCGCTGCGCTACACCCTGGACGGCCCGAGCCTGCAGGTACTGCCGTCGTTCGGGGTTGTCGCCCCGACCTTCCACGAGACGGATCCGCCGCCTCTCGACCTGCCGGGCTGCGAGATCACGCTGGCCCAGGTCGTGCACGGCTCCCAGTCGGTCTCGGTCTCGGGTCCGATCCCCACGTCGGGCACGGCGACCATCCGCACCACGCTCACCGACATCTGGGACAAGGGCAAGGCCGCCGTCATCTGGCAGGAAGGCGTCACCACGGCCGGCCCCGACGAGCCCGACGGCCCCGGTGAGGAGCTGTGGCGCGTGCGCTCCTCGATCTTCGTGAAGGGTGAGGGCGGCTGGGGCGGCGAGCGTGGCTCGGCCCAGCCCGTCGTGGTGCCGGATCGCGGGCCGGACCACGTGTCGTCGTACGCCGTGACGCCGCAGCAGGCGCTGCTCTACCGGCTCTGCGGCGACCGCAACCCGCTGCACGCCGATCCGGACTTCGCCAAGGCGGCCGGGTTCCCGGCGCCGATCCTGCACGGGCTGTGCTCCTACGGGATCGTGCTGCGCGAGCTGACGGACGGACTGCTCGGCGGTGACGCCACCGCCGTCGCCGGTTTCGCGGCCCGGTTCGCGGGCGTGGTCTTCCCGGGCGAGAGGATCCGGGTGGCCGGGTGGCGTGAGGAGGACCAGGTGGTCGCCTCGGCGACGATCGAGGGTGGGGACCGGGACGGCTCACCGGTGCTGGCCGACTGCGTGGTCACGCTCGCCTGAGCACGCCGTCTCAGTGGCGCTTGGGTGGGCCGGCGGCACGCAGGGCCCTCGCGGGCTTCGCACCCACGCGCTACGTTCGACCCATGTCTACTCGTACTGCACGCACCGCCTGGAACGGCGGACTCATGGACGGATCCGGACAGGTCGAGCTGACCTCCTCGAAGGTCGGGACGTTCGACGTCTCCTGGCCCAAGCGCACCGCGGAGGCGGCGGACGGCACGACCAGTCCCGAGGAGCTCATCGCGGCGGCCCACTCGGCCTGCTTCCCGATGGCGCTGTCAAAGGTCATCGCCGACGCCGGCGGCACGCCGATCGCCCTCGACGTCACCGCGGAGGTCGCGTTCGGGCCGGACCCGGCAGGCGGCAACAAGATCACCGGCATCAAGCTGACCGTCCGTGGCGAGGTCGAGGGCCTGGACAACGACGCCTTCGTGGAGTGTGCGGAGAAGGCGAAGGTGGGCTGCCCGGTCAGCAAGGCCCTGGCCGCCGTCGAGAACATCACCCTCGACGCCAAGCTGGAGACCGCCTGACCGCTAGTCCTTCCCGGGGTCTCGCCACGCCGTCGGTCCGTCGGTCCGTCGGTCGAGGAGGTCGCGTCGGCGAGAGCGGTTGACCACCTGTCCTCCACACCGGTCCGTGGCGGATCGACTGTCCACAGGCGGGTTCCCGGCACCGGTGCGATGGCGGTGGTGGGTGGAAGCATCCACTCATGGATCCTGAGAACCACAGCAACGC
>NZ_SSXI01000158.1:11180-11269 GCF_004803405.1 Nocardioides sp.
TAGGTCATCGACGGCCCCGACGGGGCCGCGACCCTGACCGCGGGGTTTCTCGACACCGGGATCCCGATCGCCGGGCCCGGCGCACCCCT
>NZ_SSXI01000158.1:11338-14411 GCF_004803405.1 Nocardioides sp.
TCCGACCTGGCGGGCCGAGCAGGTCGCCGACCTCACCCGCCCCCTCTCACGGCACGCCGCGGCCCACGTCGACCAGCGGCTACGGAACTTCGTCGGGACCTGCAGCTTCGCCCGGGTCCAACGCCTGGTCACCGAGGCGATCACCATCACCGTGAAACTAGTGATCGACCTGGCCGACCATGTCCCGGTCGACTCCGACGAGATCCCCGACCGGCTCAGAGAACCCGTCCGGCTCCGCGACCACACCTGCCGCTACCCCTGGTGCCCACGCCAACCAGCCAGCGGCGACCTCGACCACACCCACACCCAGGCGGCGTTACCTGTCCGTGCAATTTCACAAGTCGCAAGTACACCCTCGGTGGTGCGGCGCAGCGAGGTCGGCAGTGCGGGCTGCTGCATCCGGCCCGCGAACCCAACTACTCCTCGATGCGACCTGTCTGAAGTCCATTCGTGGTGCCGTGCTGGCAGGATGACCCTGCCGGAGCGCATGATGGGAGAACTTGTGGAGGTCGTGGGTCGTCGCGAGAAGCCTCGCATGCTTGTAGTCGGAATCGAACCGGAATCCGACTTAGGAGCCCACCTACGCTCCCTTGTGCCCACTATCAGTTTTTTCGTGGACCGCAACGACATCCACGCTGCAGTTCGCCAGGGCGATTGGGACTGTGCTGTCGTCTGGGACTGCGATGTCCAACTCGAACCGCATCTCTTTGTGCTGCAATTTGGCGGCATGTCCACCGAGAATTTTCACCGCCACGGCGTGCAATTCTCGGTCACCGAGCAAGGGAAAACGGTCGCCGCTGAATACGCCGTGCCAGATGGTCTGTCTGCAGACGTCGCAAGGCTGGTTCGCAATGAATTGGCACCTGTCGTAATCGATCGTTCGGGGTCGCCAATCTTCGGGATTCAAGTGTGGGGGTACACCGCCCCGGCACCCAATACCGATTTTCTTGAGGGATTCATTGATCCGTTCCTTATTGACGGGGATGGCAACGTCGTCGCGGGGCGTTACGAGCGGAATGCAAGCGAGGGCTCGCAATGGTGGCGCGTGCCGGTCTTTACCCCGAATCCCGAGCGCTGGGTCGCCGCCGCCCTGGCGAGTTGGCGCGCCAGTGACTCCGACCGTTTCCCGGGCGAAGCGGACTGGTATCACCGAAACGAATGGATGACGGCGGCGGAAGAACAGTTGCGTCGGCGGCAGCAAGAATTGCTCGAGGAGCGCGAACGAGTCCTGTCGGCGGTCGATGCTCGATTGGCAGCCCTTGAAGAGGAACGGGCAGAAGCCACGGAAAGAGCTCAGGGAGGCGAGCGTCGGCTACTGACCGCTCAGGGCGACCCTCTCGTGGAGGAGGTCGAAAACACCTTGAAGGAGTTCGGCTTCGATGTGGTGAACGTCGACACAGACATAGCCACGCCCGGAGACCGGCGGGAGGATCTTCGTGTCCTAGATCCGGATCATGTTGGGTGGATTGCGCTGGTCGAGGTGCGAGGTTACGCCCGCGGTGCGCAGTTGAACGATCTCCTCCGACTCGGCCGTTTCGTCACCCGATTCGTTCGGGAGGAGAACCGGGAACCTGACCGCGTTTGGTACGTAGTCAACCAGTTCCGGGACACGGATCCGTCAACGCGACCAATTCCGTTGGAGGCGAATCCAGTCGAAGTGGAGACGTTCGGAGAGGATGGAGGCGTTGTGATCGATACGAAGGACTTGTTCACACTTCGGATGTCGCTTCGACGGGGCGAACTTACGAAGCAGGCAGCTCGCGCTCGGCTGCGGGACGCAGTTGAACGTCTTGACTTGAAGGTAGCAACGTAACTCGGGAGGGTGTTCGCGTTGCGGTCGTGGGTTGCGGCCCCCGTTTCCGGGTTCCGCAGGGCCCCCGCGCGGCGTGCTGTTTGCCGCGTGGGGGGAGCGGTAGGGGGCAGTAGCGCGCGACCGCTCATCCGGGCTCAGCGACTCGCCGATCACGATTGCCGATCATTCATGGGTTCGTGTGCGACTCTTTGACTGCGAGACCGGAATGGCGTGCCAGGGCCGACATCCCTTGTCGGCTCGTCGTTTGGAGATCCTGAGATGTCTGGTTCTGATGCTGCTCGTTCGTTGTTTCGTCCCGATTCCGGCTGGACGCTGTCGCTGTATCCGACTGCTGGTGAGGCCAGCGGCTCGTTCGTCCCTTCCTACCGGCCACGGCGCGCGCATGGGTCGCGGCGGGTGATGCCCTGGATCCTGTGCGGGCTAGGGCCGAGGCTGCGAGACGGGCGAAGAAGAAGGTTCGTTTGTTCGCTGCGGCCAACTGCCTCAACCGGCTCGGCACCCTGACCTCTGCGGGTAAAGGCTGTCACGACCCGGGGTGCTGCGTGAGGATGTTGGCGAATTCTTCCGGGCGTTGCGCGACGAGTTGGCCGGTGCGTCGTTCCCGTACGTGTGGGTGCCGGAGTGGCACAAAACCGGCCACGGTCTGCATGTGCACTTCGCAGTCGGGCAGTTCATCCCTCGAGGCAAGATCGCGGCGGCCTGGGGTCGGGGGTTCGTGCACATCAAGCATATCTCCGATCTCCCGGTGGGTTCGACGAAGTGGGAGGAGGCCAGGCGGGCAGCGGGCTATCTGTCGAAGTACGTGACCAATGGGTTTGAGCCGGAGGGCCGTGCCCGGCTGCTGGGGTTGCACCGTTACGAGGTCGCCCAGGGATTCCAGCCGCCGGTGATCAGTCTGAACGGTCGATCTGCCTGGGAGTTGCTGAAGAAGGCCGAAGCGGTGATAGGCGGTCCGCCGGCGCGGTCATGGTCCTCGGCTGAGGTCGAGGACTGGAAGGCTCCGCCGGCTGTGTGGTTCGCGTGGAGCTGAGTTGTCGTGAGGCACAGTCACCTCGATGAGGCCGCGCTTGCAGCGTGGGTTGAGTCGTCCTGTGCTGCTCAGGGCGTTCCGGTCAAGGTGACCGATCCGACGGTGGTGCGTCGGGTAGGTGGGTTGCTGGGGGCCTCGCCGGAGGGAGTGCGGGCGCGCAAGCGAAGCGGCACCCGCGCTCCCAGGGGCGCGTGAGTATGACAACCCCATTTGGCCCCACTGTGATGCTC
>NZ_SSXI01000091.1 GCF_004803405.1 Nocardioides sp.
CCAGACGATCCTCGCTCTCGGAACGGCGTGGGCGGTGTGCGCGGTGTCCGGCGGCCCGGCGGCGCAGCTGGCGGCGGCCGGCTCTGCCGGGCTCGTCGTCGACACGGTCGGCCAGCTCCGCGACGACTACCGGGATCGCGACGTCTTCCAGGACGATCTTGAGGCCGACGCGTTCGCGGACACTCCCTCCGACCGGCTGCTCACCGGTCTCCGCGGCAAGGACGTGCTGCTGGTGTGGTTCGAGAGCTACGGCCGGGTCGCGCTTGAGGGATCGTCGTTCTCGCCAGGAGTCCTCGACGTGCTGCAGGAGGGCGACGAGCGTCTGGCCGCGGCGGGCTATCGCACCCGGAGCGCGTTCCTGACCTCACCCACGTTCGGGGCCGCGAGCTGGCTGGCGCACGCGACCCTTCAGTCGGGTGTGTGGGCGGACAGTGAGCAGAGGTACGGCCAGCTCCTGGAGAGCGACCGGCTGACGCTCACCGGCGCGTTCGGGCGCGCCGGGTGGCGCACGGTCTTCGCGGTGCCGGCGAACACCAGGGACTGGCCCGAGGGCGCGGCGTACTACGGCTTCGACCGGCTCTACGACTCCCGCAACGTCGGATACGCCGGCCCGGAGTTCGGCTATGCGTCGATGCCCGACCAGTACACGCTGGAGCACCTGCGGCGTGCCGAGCTCGCCGCCACCGACCGCCGGCCGGTGATGGCCGAGATCGACCTGGTCTCCAGCCACCACCCGTGGGCGCCGTTGCCCGAGCTGGTGCCGTGGCGCGAGGTCGGCGACGGCTCGGTCTTCAAGGGCATGCCCGAGCGCGGCGCGGCGGCGGTGGACGGCACCGAGGACCCCGGGACGGCGCGCCGGCTCTACGGCGAGTCGATCGAGTACACCTGGCGCACCATCGTCTCCTTCCTCACGACCTACCCGGACCCAGACCGGGTGCTGATCGTGGTCGGCGACCACCAGCCGCACTCGTTCGTGAGTGGTGAGGACCCGGGCCACGACGTGCCGGTCACGGTCATCGCGCAGGACCCAGCGGTGATGAGCAGGATCGGGGAGTGGAAGTGGCAGGCCCGGCTTCACCCCGGGCCGAAAGCCCCCGTCTGGCGGATGGACATGTTCCGCGACCGGCTGCTCACTGCGTACGGCGGCGGTGGCTGAACCCCACGCCCCGGTCGCCCGTGTTGCCCGTGACACCACTCTGGATCGGAGGACGCGATGAGGGTCCGAATGCTGGCGGCAGCGGCCGCACTGGCCTCTGCGGCGGTGCACCTGTGGTTGTGGTTCGACGGTGTGCGTCATCAGGACGTCATCGGGCCGGCGTTCATGGTGAACGCGATCGCGGGGGCAGCCATCGCCGTGCTGCTCGTCACCTGGCGGCACTGGGTGCCGCTGTTCCTCGTCGTCGGGTTCGGCGCGTCGACGCTGGGCGCGTTCATCATCTCGACGACCGTCGGCCTGTTCGACGTGCACACGTCCTGGGACGGGTGGGACGAGTACGTGGCCGCGGCGGCCGAGGTCGTCTGCATGATTGCCGGCGCCTGGGCCGCGCTGGCCGAGGGCTGGCTGGCCTCACTCCGCAAGGCGGAGCACTGACACACCTTCGTCGGTCCTGACCACGACGGACTCGATGTCCTCCGGCGCCAGCGCCGTGGCCAGGGTGACGTGCACCTGGCGTCCCGGCTCGGCCCGCCAGGTGCCTACCTGCTCCACCCGGCCGTCGACGGACCGGACGACCATGGCGTACGACGTCCAGCCGCCGGCGTACCCATCGCCGAGGTAGGTGCAGGTCAGGTCGAGCCGGGTCCCCCACGGCCGCTCGGTCAGGGAGATCCACCCGGTCACCGAACCGGCGCCGATGCTGTCCATCCGCTCCGCCGGAGCGGTGGTCTGCGACGTGGTCGGTCCGGCCGCCGGCGGTCTGACGCCGTCGTCGAGCGAGGTGACGACGACACCGGTGACCCCCACGACGACGATCGCGGCGGCCGCAACGAGGATCGCGGCCAGTGCGCTCCGGCGCCGCCGCTGGGAGCGGCGTACCTCGGAGACCACAGCAGGGAGGAGAGTCTCCGGCACCGGCTCAGGTTCCCCCGGCAACTCCAGGGCCTCCAAGGGGACCCGGCCCATCAGCCCGGGGAGCCCTGCGAACTCGCGGACGACGCGCGAGCACTCCGCGCAGTCCGGCAGGTGCCGCTCATACGCCGCCCGCTCCGATGCAGCGAGGGAGCCGAGGACGTAGGCGCCGCCGAGATGGGCGTACTGGCAGGTCATGACACGACCCCCCTCTCCTCGAGCGCGAGCCGCAGCGCGCGCAGCGCGTAGTGCGTGCGCGACTTGACGGTTCCCTCGGGTACGTCGAGCCGACGCGCGGCCTCGGCCACGGACCGACCTCGGTAGTAGCACTCGACGAGGACTGCCCGATGGTCGGCGGAGAGCGTGGTGAGTGCGTCGGCGACCACCCAGGAGAGCAGCAGCTCGTCGGACTGGTCGCCGACCGGCGCGACATCCGGAGGCTCGGCGGTCGCGAACTCCCGCTGGGCCCGTCGGGTACGCCACTCGTCGATCACGATGTTGCGGGCCACGGTGAACAACCAGGACCGGACCGACCCCCGGGACTCGGTCAGGACGGCCGAGTTCCGCCATGCACGCAGCAGCGTCTCCTGCGCCACGTCCTCGGCCCGCGACCGGTCGTTCGCGGTGAGGTGCAGGCAGAACGCCCAGAGCGCAGCCGAGTGGTCCTCGTGCAGCTCCTTCATCACGGTGGCCGGGTTATCCGTCATTCACGCCTCCCGACCATTGACACGGAACCACCCCGACGTCGGTTCAACGCGATGGCCGCCCAGCTGCCCACGGTCAGCGCCGCGAGGAGATAGGCGTTGCCGGACAGGTGGTCGAACCAGCGCCAGTCGTACTCCTGGCCCCGGCCCCAGGGCGGCCACACGATCGGACGCAGCACGAACACTGCGGTCCAAGCGGCGGCGGCCCACCGGCTGCGCTCCCACAGCACCAGCGCCACCGGCACCGCCCACACCCAGTGGTGCGACCACGCGACCGGCGCGGCGAGCAGCATGGCGACGGCTCCCAGGCAGGTCCCGAGCACCCGGTCACCCCGCCGCCACCAGGCGGCCGCGGCGAGCAGCACCGCCGACGCGAGCAGGCCGGCGACCACCAGCCAGAGCCACGAGGGGGGCGAGCCGTCGAGGATCCGGGTCAGCGCGCCGTTCACGGACTGGTTGTGGGCGAGGGCCGGAGGCCCGACCCGGCCCGGATCGAGAAGTCCGTCGGTCCAGTAGGTCGCGGCCGACCCCGGAAGCGCCGCGAACCCCGCGGCGACGGTGCCGGCGAAGGCGAGCGACGCCCGACGAGCCGCCCCGCGGTGGCCGACAAGGACGAGCAGCACCACGAACACGAGAGGGGTGAGCTTCAGGCCTGCCGCGATGCCCACGAGCACGCCGGACGTCCCCCGCTCCGGTCGCACCAGGTCGATAAGCACGGCGAGCATCAGGATCAGGTTGATCTGACCGAAGGAGAGGTTCTGCCAGACGGGCTCCAGCGCCAGCGCGCCGGCCGTCACCCCCACGACCAGCCACCAGGGCGCCGGCCGGCCGAGGGCACGCCGTACGACGACGACGGATACCGCGAGGCATCCCGCCGAGGCACCGGTCCACAACGCCGCCGCGAGCCATCCGGGCAGCAGCGTCAGCGGCACCATCACCACCGCGGCGAACGGCGGGTAGGTGAAGGGGTAGCCAGTCACCGGGTCGTCGGCGTCGTACAGGGGTAGCTGGTCGAGCACCGCCCGGCCGCCGTACCGGTAGACGTGCAGGTCCGGGAACTCCCCGACGACCGCGCCCGCGATCGCGGCGCCGATGACGACGACCAGGACCGCGGCCGGGGCGCTTCCCGGCCCCATGCGCCTCACGGGCGCAGCGTAGACGACCAATCCCAAGGTCTCGCATATCTGCGACGTGACACACGGAACCGGCAAGGTCATGCCACTGGCACCGAAAGGCAGCGCTTGCCTGCGGCCGAGGACGGTGATCGCTCGGTGGCCACGAGTCCAGGATCGGTGTGACGCCCTGGTGAGCTGTGCCTGGCCCCGCTGGGGGGTGCCGCTGCGCAGGCCGGCGCCGAGCCGACGACCCGGGGTCACGCTCAGGGACCGCGGCGCGATCGACGACTTCTTCCGCGCGCGGTGCGCGGTGCAGGTTGGCGAGTTCCCGCACACGGTGACGCTCCTCCGCATACGCGCAGCCCACGGGCGCAAGGGCCTGCCAGACGTGGCGGATCGGTGCGCGACCCCAGGCGCGGAGTACCGCCACATCGATCCAGTGACGACCGAGAGCGACGCGTAACACGGGCGGACGCCGCGTCGTAGCCGTGCAAACGTCTCGATCGGCCCCGTCGCCCCGGAAACGTACAGTGGCTCTGACCAACAGTTCTGCTGGTCAGAGCCACCGTCGTCGGAGCCGCCTGTCGGAATCGAACCGACGACCTAATCATTACGAGTGATTCGCTCTACCGACTGAGCTAAGGCGGCACCACCGGCGCGGGCGCCGACGACGCGGAAGCATACCGGCGGGGTCGGTGCACCGCGGAATCCGGGATGCGCCTTCGGGTCGCTGCGGTCTCGTGACGGTCGCTGCGCGACCTCCTCGACCTGCGCAGCGTCCTGGCGCGACCTCCTCGACCTACGCGGAGGTCAGCACTTCAGGCCGTCCTCGGGCGCCTTGCCGTCGATCAGGTAGGCGTGGACCGCGTCGTCGATGCAGGCGTTGCCGCGGTTGTAGGCCGTGTGGCCGTCACCGTCGCGGCTCACCAGCACACCCGACTCGAGCTGCTCGGCCATCGCGACCGCCTCTTCGTACGGCGTCGCCGGGTCGCGCGTCGTACCGATGACCACGATGGGGGCGGCTCCGGAGCCGTCGATCTTCAGGTCGGGCTCGTCGGTGGCGGTGAACGGGATGTCGTGGCAGCCGGACAGGCCCCAGGCGAAGACCCGGCCGAACGTCGGTGACGCCTTCTCGAAGTCGGCGAAGTTGTCGGGAACCTCCTCGGGGCTCACCGACCACGGGTCGTCGAGGCAGTTGATGACGCCGATCGCCTCGAGGCTGTTGTCGGTGTACCTGCCGCCCTCGCGGGAGCCGTAGAAGTCGGCGAGCCTGAGCAGGGTGCTGCCGTTCCCCTCGAGCGCCTCCTTCAGCCCGGTGTCGAGGTAGGTCCAGTTCTCCTTCGCGTACAGCGGGGTGATCAGGCCGTAGAAAGCGAGGCCCACGGTGAGCTTGCGGCCCTCGGCGTCCTGGGTCTCCAGCGGTCGCTCGTCGATGTCGTCGAGCAGGCCCTTGATCGTGGCCAGTCCTTCGTCGACAGAGGCGCCCAGGAAGCAGCTGCCGCCGGCGACGCAGTCCTGCAGGTAGGCCCGCAGCGCGGTCTCGAAGCCCTTGGCCTGGCTCAGCGAGCCGTCGCGGGAGGAGATCGAGGGGTCGATCGCCCCGTCGAGCACGAACCGGCCGACCTGGTCGGGGTAGAGCTCGGCGTACGTCGCGCCGAGGCGGGTGCCGTAGGAGAAGCCGAGGTAGTCGAGCTGGTCCTCGCCGAGGACCTCGCGCAGGACGTCCATGTCGCGCGCGGCCTCGACGGTGCTCACGTGGGCGGCGACCTCGCCGGAGCTGGACTCGCAGCCGCTCCAGAACTCCTCGGCGTTCTCGGTGGCGGTCTCGACCTCCTCCGGGGTGTCGGGGTCGGGATCGGCGGCGATCTGCTGGTCGAGCTCCTCGTCGCTCACGCAGTCGACGGGCGAGGACTCACCGGTGCCGCGCGGGTCGAACCCGACGATGTCGTAGGCCTTGCGCAGCTGGTCGGCGAAGTAGAAGTCCGCCTGCTCCACCGTGTCCGTGCCGGGAGCGCCCGGCCCGCCGGGGTTGACCACGAGCGAGCCGACCCGCTCGCCGGTCGCCTTGGCCCGCTCGAGCTTGAGCTGGATCGTGCCGTCCTCCGGGCTCTGGTAGGAGATCGGCACCTCGAGCGATCCACACTCGTTGCTGCCGCACGTCTCCCAGGAGATCTCCTGGTCGTAGAAGCGCTTCAGGTCCCCCGCCGCCGGCGGTGAGGTCGTTGGCGACGTGGAGTTCTTCTCCGCCTGCTTGTCGGAGTCCGCGTCGTCGGTGACGAGCAGCACGCCGATCCCGACCGCGCCTGCAATGACCAGCGTCCAGATCACCGCGACCGCGACGACCAACTGCTTCTTCACCTGGTGCTCCTCACCGTTGCGGTGTCTTCAGTGCCACCATCATCGACTCCAGGGCCAAGGCGACCGGGACGTTGAACTCCAACATCTGCTCGCGCGCGGCGAAGATCCACCCGATCCGCCGGAGATTGAGCTCGGGGGTCGACGTACGCACGATCTCCTCGATCTCCGGCCGGATCTCCTCGTTCACCAGCGCGCCGGGCGCGCCGGTGGCGATCGCGATCGCGTCGCGGTAGACCGAGACCAGGTCGGTCAGGCCCCGGTCGACCACGTCGAGGTGACGCCGCTTGGCGCGGGTCCGCTGGCCCTTCTCGAGGGCGGCCAGGGCGGGGCCGTACTCCCGCGGCCGACGCCCGCGCTCGACCACGCCGTACGCGAGGTCGAGGTCGACCTTCTCGCGCGCGTCGAGTTCGGCGGTGATCGCGTCAGCCTCCTCCTTCGCCTTCTCGGCGAGCTGGGTGGCGGCGTCCATGCAGCGGCCGAGGTTGGTCAGCCGGGCCGGCAGCTGCACGATCTCCTCGCGCCGTTTGCGCACGGCCTCGTCGAAGGCGAGCGCTCGGGCGCGGCCGATGTGGCCCTGGCTCGCGCGGGCGGCGTACGACGCCAGCGGCTCCTCGACGCCCCGGGAGACCAGGAAGCCGGCGACCTCCGCGGTCGTCGGCGTCGCGAGCGTCACGAGGCGACAGCGGGAGCGGATCGTGGGCAGCACGTCCTCGACGGTCGGCGCGCACAGCATCCAGGCGGTGCGGCCGTTGGGCTCCTCGATCGCCTTGAGCAGCGCGTTGCAGGCCTGCTCGGTGAGGCGGTCGGCGTCCTCGATCACCAGGATCTGCCAGCGGTCGCCCATCGGGCTCAGCGAGGCGCGGCGGACCAGCTCGCGCACCTCGTCGACGCCGATCGACAGCTTCTCCGTGCGCACCAGGGTCACGTCGGCGTGGCTGCCGGCGAGGACCGTGTGGCAGGCGTGGCAGGTGTCCGGGCAGTCCGGGCCGGCGCCGCCGTGCTCGCACTGCAGGGCCGCAGCGAACGCG
Source organism: Nocardioides sp. (assembly GCF_004803405.1). Lineage (GTDB taxonomy): Bacteria > Actinomycetota > Actinomycetes > Propionibacteriales > Nocardioidaceae > Nocardioides > Nocardioides vastitatis. The sequence goes on from NZ_SSXI01000091.1 coordinate 7,274, forward strand.
ATCGCCGCGTTGGAGCGGCCCGACCCGGGTGGGCCGGTGAACAGCCACGCGTGGGTCATGCCGTGGCCGGCGACCGCCTGCTCGAGCGCGGTGATGGTCGCGCGCTGGCCGACGAGGGTGTCCCAGATGGTCATCGACCCGGCTCCTGACGGGCCTGCGGGAGCAGCGGCACCAGGCGGGCAGCGATCGCCTCGGCGATCGCCTCGACCGGCCCTCGCGCGTCGAGCACCAGATAGTGGTCGGGGTCCTTCGCGGCCAGGTCCAGGAACGACTGCCGGACGCGCTGGTGGAACTCCAGGGACTCCCCCTCGATCCGGTCCCGGCCCTCGAAACGTCCCAGGCCGGCCTCGGGCTCGAGGTCGAGCACGACGGTCAGGTGCGGCCGCAGGTCGCCGGTCGCCCACCGGGCGACCTCCTCGACCTCGCCGAGGTCCAGCGCCCGTCCGGCGCCCTGGTAGGCCAGGGTCGAGTCGACGTACCGGTCGGTGATGACGATCTCGCCCCGCTCGAGCGCCGGCAGCACGACCGTCTCGACGTGCTCGGCCTTGTCGGCGGCGTACAGCAGGACCTCGGTCCGGTGCGCCAGCACCCCGGTCTCAGGACTGAGCACGATCCGCCGCATCTCCTTGCCGACCGGGGTGTCCCCGGGCTCGAAGGTCAGCAGCACGTCGTACCCCTCGGCGGCCAGCCGGTCGCGAAGCAGCCGTGACTGGGTCGACTTGCCCGATCCCTCGCCGCCCTCGAAGCACACGAAGACACCCGTGGGGGCGTAGCGGCCGGGGTAGTAAGTCACGGGAGTGAACCTACGAGACGGCACCGACGCGTGTCGCGGGTGGGGCGCCCGGTCGCCGCCGCGGGTCGTGTCACGCGCGCACCGGGGGTCGCAGGGCCCGGCCAGTTCTTGCACTTCTCGGGCGTTGCAATGGCCCAGAAGTGCAGGGATCGCCGGTTAACCGGCGATTCCTGCAGCCCCTCAGGCCCTCTTCGCCGCCGCCTTCTTCGCGCTCGCCTTCTTGGCGGTGCTCTTCTTGGCGGTCTTCTTCGCAGCGGTCTTCTTCGCGCCCTTCTTGGCCGCCTTCTTCGCCGGACCCTTCGCGCGGCGCTCGGCGAGCAGCTCGGCGGCCCGCTCCAGGGTCAGCTTCTCGATGGAGTCGTCCTTGCGGAGGGTGGCGTTGTACTCGCCGTCGGTGACGTACTCCCCGAAGCGGCCGGCCTTCACCACGATCGGCTGGCCCGACACCGGATCGGGACCGAGCTCCTTGAGCGGCGGCGCGGCGGCGGCCCGGCCGCGCTGCTTGGGCTGCGCGTAGATCCGGAGCGCCTCGTCGAGGGTGACAGAGAAGATCTGGTCCTCGCTGGTCAGCGAGCGGGAGTCGGTGCCCTTCTTCAGGTACGGGCCGTAGCGGCCGTTCTGGGCTGTGATCTCCTCGCCGTCCTCGGCGGTGCCGACGACCCGGGGCAGTGACAGCAGCTTGATGGCGTCCTCGAGGGTGATCGTGTCGAGCGACATCGACTTGAAGAGCGAGCCGGTGCGCGGCTTCGCGGCCCCCTTCTTGCCGGTCTGGGGAGCCTCCTCGGCGGGCAGCTCGGTGACGTACGGTCCGTAGCGGCCGTTCTTGGCCACCACCTGCAGGCCGGTCTCGGGGTGCACGCCGAGGTCGATCTCCTCGCCGGCGGGGTTCGCCAGCAGCTCCTTGGCCTTCTCGACCGTGAGCTCGTCGGGCGGCAGGTCGTCGGGCACGTTGGCGCGGACTCGCGCGCCGGCGGCGTCGTCGGGTCCGGGGCCCTCCAGGTACGGGCCGTACTTGCCGACGCGCAGCTGGATGCCCTCCTCGGGGTCGCCGACCGGGAACGTCGCCAGCTCCCGGGCGTCGATGTCGCCCAGGCCCTGCACCAGCGGGAGCAGTCCCTGGAGCTTGTCCGAGCCGTAGTAGAACTCGGTGAGCTCGTTGACCCGGTCCTTCTGGCCGCGTGCGATCTCGTCCAGCACGGCCTCCATGCCGGCGGTGAACTCGTAGTCGATCAGTCGGGAGAAGTGCTCGGTGAGCAGCCGCACCACCGAGAAGGCGATCCACGCCGGCACCAGCGCGGTGCCCTTCTTGTAGACGTAGCCGCGGTTGAGGATCGTCCCGATGATCGAGGCGTACGTCGAGGGGCGGCCGATCTCGCGCTCCTCGAGCTCCTTGATCAGCGTGGCCTCGGTGTAGCGGGCCGGCGGCTTGGTCTCGTGCCCGTTGGCCGTGAGCGAGGCCGCCGAGACCCGGTCGCCCTGCTCGAGCGCCGGGAGCCGCGTCTCCTGGTCGTCCTTGGCCGCGTTGTCGTCGGTGCCCTCCACGTAGGCCTTCAGGAACCCGTGGAAGGTGATCACCCGGCCCGAGGCGGAGAACACGACGTCCTCGCCGCTGGCGGCCTGGCCGCCGAGGCGGATCGAGACGGACCGGCCGACGGCGTCCTTCATCTGCGAGGCGACGGTGCGCATCCAGATCAGCTCGTAGAGCCGGAACTGCTCGCCGGTGAGACCGGTCTGCGCGGGCGTGCGGAAGGACTCCCCCGCAGGACGGATGGCCTCGTGCGCCTCCTGGGCGTTCTTCACCTTGCTCGCGTAGGTCCGCGGGGCGTCCGGCAGGTACTCGCTGCCGTAGAGCTCCTGCACCTGCTGGCGAGCGGCGCTGATGGCGCCCCCGGACAGGGTGGTGGAGTCGGTCCGCATGTAGGTGATGAAGCCGTTCTCGTAGAGCCGCTGCGCGACCGACATGGTCACGCTGGCGCTCATCCCGAGCTTGCGGCTGGCCTCCTGCTGCAGCGTCGTCGTGCGGAAGGGCGGGTACGGCGAGCGGCGGTACGGCTTCGCCTCGACCGACCGGACGTCGTACTCGGTGTTCTCGAGCGCCGCGACGAGGGCCTCGGCACGCGGCCGGTCCAGGTGGACCACCTCGGCACGGCCCTTGAGCCGGCCGTCGGGGCCGAAGCTGCTGCCGGTGGCGACGCGGGTGCCGTCGATGGTGTGCAGCTTCGCCGGGAACATCCGCTGGTCGTGCGAGGAGCCGGCGTCGAAGGTGCCCTCGAGGTCCCAGTAGGAGGCGACCTTGAAGGCCATCCGCTCCTTCTCCCGGTCGACCACGAGCCGGGTCGCCACGGACTGCACGCGCCCGGCTGACAGGCCGGACATGATCTTGCGCCACAGGACCGGCGACACCTCGTAGCCGTAGAGGCGGTCGAGGATGCGGCGGGTCTCCTGCGCCTCGACGAGGTCCATGTCGAGATCACGCGGGTTGGCGGCGGCCTCCTGGATCGCGGCCTTGGTGATCTCGTGGAACACCATCCGCCGGACCGGGATGCCCTTCGGCTTCAGCTCGTCCAGCAGGTGCCACGCGATGGCCTCTCCCTCGCGGTCCTCATCGGTGGCGAGGTAGAGCTCGTCGGCGTCCTTGAGGAGCTGCTTGAGCTTGGAGATGTGGCTCTTCTTGTCGCGCGGGACGACGTAGTAGGGCACGAAGCCGTTCTCCACGTCGATCGCCAGCCGGCCCCACGGCTTGTCCTTGATCTTGGCCGGCGTGTCGGCGGCGTTGTTCGGGAGGTCGCGGATGTGGCCGATGGACGACTCGACGACATAGCCGTCGCCGAGGTACCCGCCAATGGTGCGGGCCTTGGCCGGTGACTCGACGATCACCAACTTGTGTGCCACTAGGACGCTTCCCTCTACTTATGGTCGATGCTTCGACCGGCCACGGTAGCGCCTGTGTCCAGCACCGTCGCGACCGATGTCCAGCGATGCGCCGGCAAGGCGGAGGAGGGAGACAGGCCCGGGACCCGGTGACCGACACTACGTAGCCGGAGTGCGTGCTGGACATCGCGCAGCCGGCAGTGGGTGCATGCGCTGCCGCAAAGGTAGCGCGTGTTGTCCAGCCGGCCCGCCTCAGTCCACGCTGATGCGCTCGATCATGTCCTCGTTCTGCTTGATCAGGTCCGCCCGACCGATGGCCGCCATGCCGAGGTAGAGCCCGAAGGAATCGGGGTCCCCGGTGTCGACGACGATGACGTCGGTCACGTCGCCCTCGGCGGTGACTCGCGAGTCGGTGACCCGGATCTCGGAGGTGATCCGATGCGCGGGCCTGCCGTCCACCGTGATCGCCTCGTTCTTGAGATCGGTGCGGGTGTCGAAGCCGCTGTAGATCCGGTCGTTCGACGTCAGGCACTGCATGATGATCTCGGCTGCGTCCTCGACACTCTCGAAGCCGTTCTCCTTCGCCAGCGCACCGACGCCGGTGAGGGAGATCCAGTACTGCTCGACCTCCACGTACTGAAGCACGAAGGCGTCGGGGAAGGAGAACGACACCTGGTCGCCGGTCGTGATCGTGTGCGTATCCATCCGGGGGATCGTGAGACCGCCGCCGGTGAGCTCCCGCGCATCGGGGGCCGGGTCCGTTGGCGGCACCGGATTGCCGCCGGTGCACTGGATGCCGGTGGGCGAGATCGAGGTGGTGGGATCCTCCGGGGCGCTGGTGGTCGGGTCGGGCACCGGCTCGGAGCTGTCATCGTCGGTCAGCGCGCGGACTCCGAAGAACGCGCCCACCCCGAGCAGCACGAGCACGACGACGGCGGCGACGACGATCGCGATGACCTTCCCGGCACCGCCCTTCTTGGGGGCCGGGCGCCACGGCGCCTGGCCGTAGCCACCCGGCGCTCCCGGCCCGCCGTAGCCGCCGTAGCCGCCCTGGCCGGTCGGCGCGCCGTACGGCTGCCCCGCGCCGTACGGCTGCCCCGCGACCTGCTGGCCGTAGGGGGGCTGGCCTCCGGCCTGCTGGCCGTACGGCGACTGGCCCGGGGCCTGCGTCGGCGGAGTCTCCTGCGGCTGACCACCGGCCGACGGGTTCGTGGTGGTCATCTGGCTCCATGACTGGCCGTCCCAGTACCGGTAGGTGTCGGGCGCGCCAGCGGGGTCGGGGTACCAGCCTGCGTTCGTCACGCGCCAAGTCTGCCCCACGGCGCCGCCCCGTGGCCCACGCCGAGGAGGCGGCCGGCGGGTCAGCTCCCGTCCGGCGCCAGGAACCCCTCGGCGACCATGTCCCGGACCTCCGGCAGGTAGACCTCGCGCAGCGACGCCGGGTCCTTCTCGAGGAGCTCGCCGACGGCGTCGAGGAGAGGACCGACCGCCAGCTCGCCATCCGAGGCACCGGCGACCGCGGCGGTCACGGTGTCGACCTGGCGGGCGCGGCGGAAGCCGCGCTGCTGCCGGAGCACGATCGTCGCCGGATCCTCGGCGCCGACCGGGCCACTGGTCTCCTGGACCACGTCCGGGCGGAGGACCAGCCGTGAGTCCGGTCCGACGGCGGCGGCGGCCGTCGCCGAGTCCGCCCAGTCGGCGATCGCGGGGGCGATCGGCTGCTCGACGTCGTAGGGCCACTCGAGGAGCTCGCGCGCGTGGCCGCCGGGGGTGATGCCCGGACGGCGTCGCAGGTTGATCCACCCGAACCCGATGCCGGCGACGCCGTGGTCCTCCAGCCAGGACAGCCAGGTGTCGTAGCGGTCCACGTACACCGCGGCACTGCCGCCACCGGTCGCCGGGTGGTGGCCTGAGTCCTTGAGCCAGAGTTCGACGTACGACGCCGGGTCGAGCACCTCGCGCTGCACGACCAACGCGTCGCACTCGTCGGGAAGCCAGGTCGCGAGCCGCTCGTCCCAGGGGCGGTCGCGCTCGATGACCCAGTTCGCGAGCACCTGGCACCAGCCGCCGTCGGTGAGGTGGTCGGGCGCCGTCCGCACGATGTGCTCGACGACCTTGTCGCCCGGCAGCCCGGAGTCGCGGTAGACCAGCCGCTCCCCGGTCGCGGGGGAGATCACGAACGGCGGGTTGGTGGCGACCAGGTCGAACCGCTCCCCTGCCACCGGCGCGAAGAACGAGCCGTCCCTGACGTCGATCTTGTCCTCGACGTCGTTGAGTGCCGCGTTGAAGCGGGCGATCGCCAGCGCACGCTGGTTGACGTCGGTGGCGACCACCTGGTCGCTGTGCGTCGCGAGATGCAGCGCCTGGACGCCGCAGCCGGTGCCGAGGTCCAGCGCCGTGCCGACGTCGTGGCGCAGGGTGAGCTGGGCGAGGCTCGAGGAGGCCGGGCTGATGCCGAGCACGTAGTCGCCGGTGACCGAGGTCGCTGCGCCGTCGAGGCCGGGTGTCAGGTCGCTGACGACCCAGAGGTCGCCCGTCTCGGTGGCGTACGGGCGGACGTCGAGCCGCGCGGCGACCTCGCCCACGCTCTGCACGATCGCCCCGGCGGCAGCCAGCCGGTCGAGCAGGCCGGGCAGTGCTCGCGCCGCCGATGCTGTCGGGACCGCCTTCTGCAGGAGGAACAGGCGGACCAGCGTCGCGAGCGCCCCGTCGTCCGCTGCCGTACGGCGCAGGGCCGGTGTCGTCTCGTTGCGGGACAGGGCCGCATGGGCCTCCGGGCCGAGCAGCTCGCTGATCGCGTCGTAGGTGAAGTCGGCCGTGAGCAGGGCGTCGCGGAGCGGGGCCGCGAGGGAGACGGAGGGCACGGGCCAACGGTAGGGCGTGGGTCGTAACTCGGTGACCGGCGCGGTCCGGGTGGCTCAGCGCACCCGTGCCGCTGCGGTGATCCCGCGACCGGCCTTGACCGTCACGAAGCGGCGGCCGGGGCGGGCGCCGTACTCGATGGTGGTGGCAACGCCGTGGTCGCGGAACCGGGCGCTGTACCAGCCGGTGAGCGTCGGCGAGACGGTGCCCCTCGGGTTGCCGACGCCGAAGAACCTGCGCGGCAGGTCGAGGTTGCGAGAGAGTCGCTCCTGCCAGCGGATCCCGCCCCGGTGCCTCCCGATGCCGTACAGCGGCTGGTGGATCGAGGCGATGTAGTCGGGCCGCACCTCGCGCAGGAATGCGATCATCGCGCGTGTCTCGGGCTCGCTCGCCGGCCGCGGACCGCCCCAGTACCGCGTGCCCCTGCGAGCGCCGCTCCAGCCGCTCGTCGGCCAGTTCCGGTTGAGGTCCACCCTCCGCGCGTTGGTGCGGGTGCCCCGCGCGTTGCCGTCGGGGTTCATCGAGGGGACGATCCAGACGCCCGTACCGTCCCGCGGCCGCACCCGGTCACGGACCCACCAGGCGGTCCGCCGGCCGGCCCTCTCGTCGCCGTGCATCTGGCCGAGGACCACCAGGACGTGCTTCGCGTCCTTCGTCCCCCGGTAGTACGCGCGGATCGCGCGGCCTCGGACTGAGCGCCCGATGGTGATCCCCCGCCGGATGTACGGCGCCGCCGACTGCGGCGCTGCTGGCGATGCCGAGGCACCCGAGCCGGCGCGCGGGTCGGCCGCGCCGTGGGCCGGTGTCGGGAAGGACAGCCCGACGCCGGCGGTGGCCAGGACGACCGCCACCGCCAGCGTCCGGCGTTGGCCTCGGAGCTGCCTCCCGAGCTGCGATCCGAGGACGGTCATGCCGCTACGCGGACTCCACCGATGCCGGTTCGGGGGCCTCCTCGCCGATCACCGAGGTCCGCTGCTTGGAGATGAGCACCGCCGCGAAGATCCCCGCCGCAGCTGCGGCGGCGATCAGGATGCGCACCACGTCGTTCTCGCTGTTGCCGTAGGACAGGCTGATGATGGCGCCGACGATGAGCAGCGAGACCAGGTTCATCACCTTCAGCAGCGGGTTGATCGCAGGGCCGGCGGTGTCCTTGAACGGGTCGCCCACCGTGTCGCCGATGACCGTTGCCTCGTGGGCGGGCGATCCCTTGCCGCCGTGGTTGCCGTCCTCGACCAGCTTCTTGGCGTTGTCCCAGGCTCCGCCGGCGTTCGCGAGGAACACCGCCATCAGCGTGCCGGTCGCGATCGCGCCGACCAGGAAGCCCGCGAGCGGGCCGACGCCGAGACCGAAGCCGACCGCGATCGGGCTCAGAATGGCCAGGATGCCGGGCGTCGCCAGCTCCCTGAGGGAGTCGCGGGTGACGATGTCGACGACCTTGCCGTACTCCGGCCGGGCCGTTCCCTCCATGATCCCGGGAATGTCGCGGAACTGGCGTCGTACCTCCATCACGACGGCGCCCGCAGCGCGCCCGACCGCGTTGATCGCCAGGCCGGAGAAGAGGAACACCACGCCGGCGCCGAGCAGGGTGCCGACGATCAGCTTGGCGTCGAAGACGAGGAACGCCAGCGCGAACGCCTCGCCGTCGGCTTCGGAGACGCCTTCGGTCTCGAGCAGGGTCTCGACCGCCGACTGGGTGTAGGACGCGAAGAGCGCGCTGGCGGCGAGGACGGCCGTGGCGATCGCGATGCCCTTGGTGATCGCCTTCGTGGTGTTGCCGACGGCGTCGAGCTCGGTGAGGATCCGGGCGCCCTCCTCGCTGACGTCTCCCGACATCTCCGCGATGCCCTGGGCGTTGTCGGAGACCGGGCCGAAGGTGTCCATCGCGACGATGACGCCGACCGTCGTCAGCAGTCCGCAACCGGCGAGAGCGACGGCGAACAGCGCCAGCGCCGTCGATCCGCCCGCGAGCAGAGCCGCTCCGAACACGGCCGCGCCGATCACGATCGCGGTGTAGACCGCCGACTCGAAGCCGACCGAGAGGCCGGACAGGATCACGGTCGCGGCACCCGTCAGCGACGTCTTCCCGACGTCCTTGACCGGGCGGTGCTCGGTCCCGGTGAAGTAGCCGGTCAGGGCCAGGATCGCCGCCGCGAGGACGATGCCGATCACGACGGCACCGGCGGCGAACACGGCGGGGCTGACGCCGGGCAGCTCGCCGGTCGCCAGGGCGCCCAGGCCGACCCCGGCACCGTTCAGCTCGCTCCACTCGCCGGGCAGGTAGGCGAAGGCCGCGATGACGCTGGCGACCGCACCCACGGCCGCCGAGATGTAGAACGAGCGGTTGATCGTGGTGAGGCCGCTCTCGCCGGCTCGCGGCTTGGTGAGGTAGACCCCGGCGATGGCCGACAGCGCGCCGATCGCGGGCACGAGCAGCGGGAACACGAGGCCCTTGTCGCCGAACGCCTGCGAGCCGAGGATCAGCGCCGCGACCAGGGTGACGGCGTAGGACTCGAAGAGGTCGGCCGCCATGCCCGCGCAGTCGCCCACGTTGTCGCCCACGTTGTCGGCGATCGTCGCCGCGTTGCGGGGGTCGTCCTCCGGGATGCCCTGCTCCACCTTGCCGACCAGGTCGGCACCCACGTCCGCGGCCTTGGTGAAGATGCCGCCGCCGACCCTCATGAACATCGCCAGCAGTGCGGCGCCGAAGCCGAAGCCCTCGAGCACGTTGGGGGCGGCGTCCTGGAAGACGATCACCACGACCGCCGCGCCGAGAAGGCCGAGGCCGACCGTGGACATGCCGACCACGGCGCCGGTGCGGAAGCCGATGTTCATCGCCGGATCGCGGCCCTGCTCGTTGGCCGCCGCCGCCACCCGGAGGTTGGCGCGCACGGCGAGCGACATGCCGAAGTAGCCGATCGCCCCGGAGAACGCGGCGCCCACGAGGAAGAACACCGAGCGGAAGATCCGGACCGTCCACTCCGACTGGAGGAAACCAGCTCCGTCATTGCTGTGCGCCGGCAGCGCCAGGAGCACGAAGAAGGCGATCGCCGCGAAGATCGTCAGGGTCCTGAACTGGCGGGTGAGGTAGGCGCTCGCGCCCTCCTGCACCGCCTGTGCGATCCGTTGCATGTTCTCGGTGCCTTCGCCGGCCCTGAGCACCTCTGCTCGGAAGAGCCAGGCCATGGCGAGGCATCCCAGCGCGATCAGGGCGACCACGATGACGAGGACGAGATTTCCGCCGGTGACCCCGACGTCTGCGGCGAGAGCATGGGGCATGCGAGTGCCTCCTGGAGAGTTCAGGTTCGGGCCGTGTGACCCAGGTCATAGAACGTGGCCCGGAGTCTACGCAGACGAACGGGTCGAAGACACGATCCCTGTGACGCGCGTCACGTGCGCGTTGCGCGGTGTCGCGACTCGGTCGCGCGTGGCCGGCCTCGCGCGCCGGCGATCGGGGGCGATCGTGGCCAGCGATGCCGGCATCCCAGGACTGCCGACAGGGCGGGCCTGGGTGTGGGTCGACTCAGGCCAGCGCGGCGTCGGCGGTCTCGTGGATGACGAAGACCTTCGCCAGACCGGTGATCTTGAAGATCTTCAGGAGGCGGTCGGCGTTGCAGACGAGCTCGAGGGAGCCGTCGTGGGCACGAACCTTCTTCAGTCCCCCGACGAGCACGCCGAGGCCGGTGGAGTCGAGGAACTCGACGTCCTGCATGTCGATGACGAGGTGGTAGGTGCCGCCAGCGACGAGCTCGGTGATGGTGTCACGCAGCTTCGGGGCGGTGTAGACGTCGATCTCGCCACCTACGGCGACAACGGTGCGCGCACCGACCTCGCGCGTCGACAGTGTCAGATTCACGACTTCTCCCGAAAGCTCCCACTAGCTTCTGCAGTGGAGCCAATCAAACCATGGCTCACCCGCGGACGCACCACGAACACAGGGTCGCCTTCGTGTCGGCTGCAGTTGCGACAATGGTCCGATGAGCGCCCAGCCCGCCGCCCGGCTCCCGACCGCACGCGGTCGCGTGGACCCGAGCGCGCTCGTGGAGCGGCTCACCGCGGGGCCCGGACGGGCCGGTCGCCTGACCCATCTCGAGCACGTCCCGGCGCGGGCGGCGATCACCGCGGACTGGCCCGCCTGGGCCGACCCGACGGTCGTGGCGT
>NZ_SSXI01000084.1 GCF_004803405.1 Nocardioides sp.
CGTGGACGCGGGCGAGACCGGAGTGCTCGTCGTCGGCAACGGCTCGGCCAAGCGCACCGAGAAGGCTCCCGGCCACCTCGACGAGCGGGCGCAGCACTTCGACGCCGGACTGCGGGCGGCGCTCACCGGCGACGTCGCGGCGCTGGGTCTGGTCGACCACGCCCTCGCCGACGCGCTCTGGGCCGACGTGGGCGCACTGGTGCAGCTGCCTGCGCTCGTGCCGCAGGGGGCGACCGCCGACGTGCGCTACGACGACGCGCCGTTCGGCGTGCAGTACTGGGTGATCAGCTGGCGCTCGTAGCGCCGCGCCTCAGCGGCCCGTGGAGGCGGTCGAGACCGGTGCCACACTGGGCCGATGCGACGCGCCTGGCGGCAGATCCCCGGATGGCAGGGCGCTGCCGTCGGCGCGATCGCGTTCGTCGCGCTCCTCTGGCTGGTCGAGATGGTCGACGTGCTCGTGGCGCACCGCCTCGACCATGAGGGGATCCGGCCCCGGTCGGACGAGGGGTTGCTCGGGATCCTGTTCGCGCCGCTGCTGCACGGCGGGTGGGGACACCTCGTCGCCAACAGCGTCCCCGTGCTGGTCCTGGGGTTCCTCACGCTCGCCACCGGGATCGCGCGCGGGCTCGCGGCGACGGCGCTGATCTGGCTGCTCGGCGGGCTCGGGGTGTGGCTGGTTGCCGGCAGCAGCTCGATCCACATCGGCGCGTCGGGTCTGGTCTTCGGCTGGATCACCTACCTCGCGGTCCGCGGCATCGTGAACCTCAACCTGGTCCAGATCGGGGTCGGAGTGCTGGTGCTCCTCGGGTACGGCGGCGTCCTGTGGGGTGTGCTGCCCGGCCAGCCCGGCATCTCGTGGCAGGGCCACCTGTTCGGCGCCGTCGCCGGCGTCGTGGCAGCGGTCGCTCTCCGCGACAGCCGCTGGACCCGCAGCCGCTGGACCCGCAGTCGCTCGCCGGTGGTCTGAACCGGGCCTGTCGGCGCTACCGCCCGAAGGCGGGCTTCTCCTTGGCCAAGAACGCGCGCACGCCCTCGGCGAAGTCCTCGCCCGTGTAGACGCTGCGCAGCAGCTCCTCCTCGCCCTCGGGCGAGGCCTCGGCCACTCGGGCCCGCGACAGCAGCTGGTGCTTGGTGACCTCGATCGTCACTCGTGAGGCCTGTGCGATCCCGTCGACGATCGCGGCGACCTCGGCGTCCAGCGCGGCGGCGTCCTCCACGGACGCGACGACGGCTCCGACGCTGTAGGCGCGATCGGCCGACACCAGGCGGGAAGCGAGCAGCATCTCACGCGTCAACGGCTCTCCGAACGTTGCCGCACACCGGTAGACGATCGAGCCCGACAGCGCGTTGCCCAGCGTCCGGGCGATCGGGTAGCCGAACCGCGACGACGCCGTGGCCACCCGTAGGTCGCAGTGCGTCGCGACAGCCAGTCCGCCACCCACGCACACGCCGTCGATCGCGGCGATGGTCACCTGCGGCAGCGCCCAGAGCATCTCGAGCAGCTCACGGATCCAGTTCTCGTAGGCCACCGCGTCCGCCTCGAGGAAGTCACTGATCTCGTTGCCCGCCGCGAACGCCTTCCCGCCGGCGCCGCGCAGGACGACCACGCGCACCGATCGATCCTCGGCCAGCTCCTCGCACAACGCCCGCAGGGCGCCGTACATGGCCCTGGTGAAGGCGTTGCGCCGCTCCGGCCGGTTGAAGGTGACCTCGACGACACCGGGTCCGAGGCGGTCGCGGTCGATCAGCAGGTCCTCAGCGCTCACGGCCCAGAGAGTACGGCGACCTCAGGCGAGACCGGCGGCCAGGGCCGTGATCTGCTCGGCCGCAGGCTGGTAGCCCGGGAAGTAGCAGCACACCCGGTCGGCGACATCGGCGAAGCGCCGGCGGATCTCGGCGGCGCAGTGCTCCGGGGTGCCGACGACGGCGATCGTCTCCAGCATCTCGTCGGTGACCAGCTCGGTCATGGCCCGGTAGTCACCGGCTTTGGACAGGCGGTTGAGCTCGGGCTGGACGTCGCCCCAGCCCTCGACGTCGAGCACCGGCCGGTAGGCCGGGGTGGACCCGTAGAACGCGAGCAGGCCGCGGACCCCGGCCGCGGCGGCGGCCATCTCGTCCTCGGTGCGACCCATCGCCACGACCGCCTGGGGCAGGACCGCGAAGTCGGAGGTCGGCCGCCCCGAGCGGGCGAGCCCCTCGGCGACCGCAGGCAGGGTCCGCTCCCGGAAGTGTCGCGCGCTGTGGAAGGGCATCACCAGCAGCCCGTCCGCCACCTCGGCGGCGGTGCGGGTCATCACCGGTCCGAGTGCGCCCAGCAGCACCGGCGGCGGCCCGAACGGGTTCGGCCCGGGGACGAACGTGGGCGGCATCAGGGTGTGCCGGGTGTGCTCGCCCTCGAACGACAGCGGCGTCCCCTCCTGCCACGACGTCAGGATCGCCTTGACGGCGCCGACGATCTCGCGCATCCGCGCCGCGGGCGGCGACCAGGTGGCGCCGTACCTCTTCTCGATGTGCGGCCGGATCTGGGAGCCGAGGCCGAGCCGGAACCTGCCCCCGGACATCAGCTGCAGGTCCCATGCCGTGTGGGCGAGGTGCATGGGCGAGCGCGGCATCGCGATCGCGACGTTCGTCATCAGATCGGTCGAGAGGTGGCCGGCGACCGCTGCGAGCGGCAGGAAGACGTCGTGCGGGCCCTCGAAGGTGAACAGCCCGTGGGCTCCCGCCTCCACCAGCTCGCGGGCGCGGGCGAGAGCCTGGTCGGGGCGCCCGTCGAGCTGGAGGTCGAGCAGCATGCCGACCATCAAACCGGGTCCGGGCGGCAGCGACCACCCTGACCAGGGCTCCCTGGTCAGGCGCTGTCGCGCTGCACCAGCTTCGGGGGGAAGATCACCCGGATCGCTCGGGGCGCTCCACCGTCCTCGATCTGATCCAGCAGCATCCGCGTCGCCTGCTCCGCCATCTCACCGATCGGCTGCCGAACCGTGGTCAGCGGCGGACTGGTGCGGTCGGCGACGCCGAGGTCGTCGTACCCGACGACGGCGATGTCGTCGGGAATCCTCCGGCCGGCCGCGGCCAGGACGTCCAGGGCACCCGCCGCCATCAGGTCCGACGCCACGAAGAGGCCGTCGAGGTCCGGCACCCGCTCGAGCAGGGTGCGCGCGGCGGCGGCGCCGCCGATCTCGGTGAAGTCGCCGTGCTCGACGGCGTCGTCGGGGATCCCCGCCTCGTGCAGGGCAGCCCGCCAGCCGTCGAGCCGGTCGGCGCCCGCCGCCATGTCGGGCGGTCCGGCGATGGTCCCGATCCGGCGGCAGCCGCGGTCGATCAGCCGCTCGGTGCCGAGCTTGGCGCCCGCGGCGTTGTCGGTGTCGACGTAGGGGACGGTGTCGGCGCCGGTCCACGGCCGGCCGACGAAGGCGCACGGCAGACCGAGCGCGGCCAGGTGCTCAGCGAGCCGGTCTCCGGAGTGGTGGGAGACCACGATCGCGCCGTCGATGTGGCGGTTGCTGAGGTAGCGCAGCACTCGGCGCTCCTCCTCGCCGGGCCGGGCGAGCAGGAGCACCAGCTGCAGGTCCCTGGCGGCGAGCACCCGGTTGACGCTGCGCACCATGTGCACGAAGAACGGGTCGGAGAAGACCCGCTCGTCCGGCTCCGGTACGACGAGCGCGACCGAGTCGGTCCGCCGGGTCACCAGGCTCCGCGCCGCCGGGTTGGGCGAGTAGCCGAGCGACTCGACCGCAGCCGCCACCGCCGCCTGGGCGGTCGGCGACACCCGGTTGCCGCCGTTGATCGCCCGGGACGCCGTCGCGCGCGAGACGCCGGCCAGTCGCGCCACCTCGTCCAGGGTCGGCGG
>NZ_SSXI01000156.1 GCF_004803405.1 Nocardioides sp.
GAGCGCGCCGCGACGGCCGCCGCCCGGCTGGGGGAGCGGCCGTTCCTGACGGTCGGGCGCCAGGAGCTGGCCCGGTTCGTGCCGGCGCTCGGCGAACTGTCGGTGCTGGCGCGGGTGGTGGATGTGCCCGACCTCGACCTGCCTGCGGCGTGGCGGCTCCTCACCTCCCGCGGTCCCTACCCGCTCGGCGGCGAGCGGGCGCTGATGCGCGAGCACGGCACCGACGTACTGGTCACGAAGGACTCCGGCGGGACCTACACCCGGCCGAAGCTGGAGGCGGCCGCGGAGCTCGGCGTCGCCGTGGTCGTCGTACGCCGCGGGCCGGGCCCGGCAGGGGTGGAGACCGTGCACGAGGTCTCCGCAGCGTGGGAGTGGCTGCGGTCGCGTCGGTGACCTACTCGTGCGACCCGGGACGGTACTCGTGCCCCGGCGCGCCGTGGGTGCGGCGGTCCTCCTTCATCTCCGACTCGTAGATGTGCCGACGACCCTCGACGAGCGCGGTCCGGGCCTCCTTCTCGAGCTGCTTGAAGGTCGCGTAGTACCCGTCGTCGTACTCCTCGACGACCTGGAAGGTCCAGCGACCGTGGAGCACGTTGCGGCCCACCAGGTCGCGTTCGAACCGGTCGGCCAGCTCGGTGTGACCGGCCTCCCGGAGCTGGGCGACGCCCTTGCCGAGGGTGAGGTCGCCGGTTCCGCTGAGTCGGTGGAAGGCGTACAGGTGCCCGCGCGCGATCTCGACCGCCTCGAGCGCCTCGGAGATGTTGCCCAGTGCCTCGACGGTGAGGTCGTCGACGCCGTCAGGTCGGATGTGCTCCTCATCGGTCGCCATGCCGCGATAGTGGCAGACGACCGGTGAGGAGCCCCGTCCGTCCTCAGGCGCCGGTCAGGGCACCGACCGCGACGCGGACGGCCTCCGGCATCGGCGTGGTCGGGCGGCCCAGCAGTGCCGAGAGGTCGCCGCTGGTGACCTCGAGCTCGCCGCGACCCAGGCCGAGGTCGGAGTCGGCGAGAACCTCGGCGAACGGTGCGGGGACGCCGGCGCCGACGAGGATCTGCGTGTACTGCTCGGCGGGGAGATCCTGGTAGGTCACCTCGCGGCCGCTGGCGTCCGCGACGGCGGCCGCCAGCTCGGCGAGGGTGAAGCCGGTGTCCCCGCCGAGCTCGTAGACCGGGCGAGGCTGCTCGGTGAGCAGGACCGCTGCTGCGGCGTCGGCGAGGTCGGCCCTGGTCGCGGCGCTGACCCGGCCCTGGCCGGCACTGCCCAGCACGGCGCCGTGCTCGAGGTAGGTGGGGATCTGGCCGGCGTAGTTCTCGAGGTACCAGCCGTTGCGCAACAGCGTGTAGGGGAGGCCGGAGGCGATCACGGCCTGCTCGGTGGCGCCGTGGTCCTTCGCGAGCATCATCTCGCCACGGTCCGCGTTCGCGATGCTGGTGTAGGCGATCAGCTCCGCCCCAGCCGCTTTGGCCGCGTCGATCGCGTTCTGGTGCTGGGCCAGCCGCTGGCCGACCGCGTCGCTCGAGACAAGCAGCACGCGATCGGCACCCGCGAACGCCGCCGCGAGCGAGGCCGGGTCGTCGTACGACGCTTGGCGCACCTGCACGCCACGGTCGGCGAGGTCGGCGATCCGATCGACGGCGCGTCCGGTCGCGACGATGTCCGCCGGCGGCGCGCCGCGCTCGAGCAGGGACTCGACGACGAGGCGGCCGAGCTGGCCGGTGGCTCCGGTGACGACGATGGTCATGGTGTGTTCCTTCTGGGTCGGGGACCTTGCGTTCGTGGGGGTCAACCGACCGCCCCGACTTGCACTTCCCAGCGGAGAGTACGCACTTTGAAGTAAGGTACTGGCATGGAAGTTAGTGAGTGGGTCGACGGACTGCGGCGGGTCTATCCCTCCGGGGTGTTCCCGTCCGGCTGTCCGAGCCGGGTCCTGCTCGATCACGTGACCAGCAAATGGGGTTTCCTGCTCATCGTGGCCCTGGCCGAAGGGCCGCAGCGGTGGAGCGAGCTTCGTCGCCGGGCCGAGGGCATCAGCGAGAAGATGCTGGCCCAGACCCTGAAGACCCTGGAGGCAGACGGGTTCGTGCACCGCGACGCCCAGCCGGTGATCCCACCTCGGGTCGACTACAGCCTCACCGAGCGCGGCGAGGAGCTGGCTGCGCTGATGCTGCCGCTGCTGTCGTGGGTCGCGGCCCACGCCGACGAGGTCCTCGCCGGGCGCTGACCGCTGCGACCAGGACCGCTGCCGCGCCCACTCGCCGTGCGAGCGAGCGCGCGCGGTCCAGGTCGTTGAGCTGCGGCGGGCGCCCCTGGCCCATCACCGGGCGGTGCTCCACCCGCTCGCCGTAGGTGTTCGTGCCGCCGAGCGTGATGCCCAGAGCGCCCGCGAAGCTCGCCTCGACGGGACCGGCGTTGGGGCTGGGATGGCCCGATGCGTCGCGGCGCCACGCACGCCACGCCCCTCGGCGGTCCGCGCCCAGAAGTACCGCGAGCGCGGCCGTGAGCCGCGACCCCGGCAGGTTGACCAGGTCGTCGAGCCGGGCGGCGGCCCAGCCGAACCGCTCGTACCGGGCGCTGCGGTGACCCACCATCGCGTCCAGCGTGTTCGCGGCCCGGTAGCCCAGGAGGCCGGGCATCCCGGCGACAGCTCCCCAGACCAGGGGCGCGGTGACGGCGTCCGAGGTGTTCTCCGCGAGCGACTCCACCGCTGCGCGGACCACCTCCGACTCGTCGAGCCGAGAGGTGTCCCGGCCGACCAGGTGGGTCAGCTGCCGTCGCGCCCGGGGGAGGTCGCCCGCCGCGAGCCAGGCATCGATCGCTGCCCCCTCGCGGTCCAGTGACGTGCCGCCGAGGACCGACCACGTCGCGAGAGCGGTGAGGAGCGTGTGGGGCACCGGGCGTCGTACCCGCTCGGCCGTGAGGCCGACGAGGGCCGCCCCGCCGACGAGGACCGCGACATGGGCGATCCCGGCACGCCGCTCGTCGCGCCAGGTGTGACGCTCCAGGGCCGAGGCCGCCCGACCGAAGCCGGCGACCGGATGACCACGCCGCGGATCCGCGAGCAGCAGGTCAGCGGCGTAGCCGAGCATCAGACCGGCGGCGGTGCTCACCGGGCGGTCCTCACCGGATGAATCCTCACCGGAGGATCAGAGGCTGGCAGCGAGAGCGCGGCGCGCGGCGTCGGCCGCGGCCCGGTCGTGCAGGCGGCCGACCAGCAGCGTGAGCGGTACCCCGATGCCCGCCCACAGCGCGGCCAGGGTGAGCAGCGCGGAGCGGCGGAAGTACCAGAGCGTGTCAGCCGGGAAGTCGCCCACCTCGTTGACGGTCGGCAGCAGGAACGCGGTCACGGAGACGACGGCGAGGTAGCCACCGGCGGCGACGATCGCGGCTGTCCAGCCGTCGATCCGCCGTGCGAGCCGGGTCGCGAGGACCACCATCGCGATGGCAGCGAGCACGGAGACCAGCACGAGCGCGAAGTACGACGCCGTGCGGCCGCCGATCGTCTCGCCGCTGCCGACGGCGGGCGGAGTGGCGGGGTACTTCCAGAACGGCACCAGCGCGATCGCGACGAAGCCGATCAGCGCTACCAGCGCCGTCGAGCCGCGGGCCGACAGGTTGCCGAGACGGCCGATGACGGCGGCCGCCGCCAGGGCGCTGAGTCCACCGAGCGCGGTGCCGACGGCCATCGTGCCGGTCAGCAGACCCCAGCTCTTCTGGTCCGCGCGCGAGATCGCGACGACCTGGTGCTCCTCGGCCTCGTGTGCCGCGTGCTCGTCGGGAGCCTGCGCAGTCGCGGACGCAGCCTCTTCGAGAGCGATCGCGTCGTCGACGTACGGCTCACCGAACGCGAACGCCACGAGGAAGGCGAACAGGCCGGCCAGCAGGCCGGCGGCGAGTCCCCGGACCAGGAACGCACCGGGGGTCAGGGCAGACCTCTCCCCGGGAACGCGGATCGTGCTCACGGCCGCCGCTCAGTGACAGGGGTAGCCGAGCAGGTGGCGCGCGTCGTGCACCCACTCGTGGACCGCGGTGCCTGCGGGAAGCGAGATCGCGCCCTGGCCGGCGCTGACGAAGAAGATCGCGAGCATCGCGAGCAGGCCGTAGAAGACGACCCACGTGCCGAGCTGCAGGAGCGGGACGGCGGGAACCTCGACCGAGGTGGTCGGAGCGAGGGGAGCAGCGGACAACTGCGACATTGTGCCTCCTCAGGGATTCAGCGTCCCTGTCGTTGGGGTACGGGGTGCAGGCTCTCGGGTCTGACTCCACCGACTCCATCCCTGGAGGCGATGTCACAGTAGCGCGACTGTGCCGGACTTCCACCGGCTTCCTCGGGCCTGCGCTCAGGACTCTAGGGCATGGAGGACTGGTGTGGATAGACGACCCGCGAAGTGCTCGCTGGTTGCTCATCCTCACTCACGAGGGGGCGCGGTTTGCGGCGCGAAGGGGCAGGGTTTGAGGCGCCAGGGGGCAGGGTTGGCGGGAAGCGGCGTCTGGACGAACTGCGCCCCTTCGCGGCGCACACCGCGCCCCCTCGCGCCGCACACTGCGCCCCCTCGCGCCGCACACTGCGCCCCTTCGCGCCGCACACCGCGCCCCTTCGCGGGGTCAGGTGAGCGCGCTGAGCAGTACGTCTGTGGTCCGGGGCGGACGGACGGCGATCCGTACCCAGGAGCCGTCGAGGCCGGGAAAGGTGTCGGCGCGGCGGACCGCGATGCTGTGGTTCCGCAGGCGGTCGCGGACACCGGTCCCGACGCGGGCGAGCACGAACGAGGCCTGCGAGGGCAGGAACTCGATGCCGAGGTCGGCCAGGCCCTTCTCGAGGTGCTCGCGCCAGCAGTTGATCTCCTCCGCGCGCCGGGTCGCCTCGACGGCGGCGACGTCGGACATGCAGGCGACCACGGCGGCCGCGGCCGTCGTACTCACCGACCAGGGGACCTGTCCGCGCGCCAGCTCCGTCACCACGGCGGGATCTCCCAGCAGGTAGCCCGCGCGGATCCCCGGAATGCCCCAGTGCTTGGTGAGCGACCGGATCACGACGACCCCCGGCGAGCGGTCCGCGGCCAGCGACTCTGTCTCGCCCGGGACACAGTCCATGAAGGCCTCGTCCACGACGACGAGACGTCCAGGACGCACGAGGGCGCGGATCGTCGAGGCGGGGTGCAGCACTCCGCTGGGGTTGGTGGGGTTGCCCACGATCACGAGGTCGGCATCGTCGGGCACCAGCGAGGGAACCAGCACGAACGGCGCCGGCAGCACGACCGGGCTGACCCGGTGGCCAGCCTGCTCGAGCGCGGCGTGCGGCTCCGTGAACTGGGGATGTACGACGACCGGCCGGCGCCACGCCCGCAGCCGGGCCAGCAGGGTGAAGGCCTCCGCAGCTCCAGCGGTCACCAGTACCTCGTCGTCGGGCCGCTGGTGCCTGGCCGCCACCGCCGTCCGTGCCCCCACAGCGGACGGGTAGGCGCCGATGTCGTCGAGCGAGGACCGCAGCGCCTCGTCCAGCCAGTCGGGGGGAGGACCCGGATAGACGTTGACCGCGAAGTCCAGCAGGCCGGCGCCGACCTCGGCGTCGCCGTGGTGACGCAGCGGATCCGGCTCAACCACGGGCATGCACCGCCTCGGCGAAGCGCTGCGCGAGCCGCGGGTGCCCCGCCCAGTGGGTGTGGAGGTACGACGCCTGCAGGGTCGCCGACGCGAAGCCGACCGGCACTCCGTCGACCTCCCACGCCGGGCTCGCGCCGGCACCTGGGAGCACCGCGGTGCGGTGGAACTCGTGCCCGGTCACCTGCTCGCCCGTGCGGGCGAGGAGGTTGTCGGAGGCCGCCACTGCCACGGGGTAGCGAAGCGTGAGTCGCTCGGTCATCGCGGCGTCCGCGTCCAGCACGCCGGCCATCGGGGCGCCGTCCAGGGTCCGACACAGGTAGAGGAGCCCGGCGCACTCGGCGACCGTCGGCAGGCCGTCGGCGACCGCGTCGCGGATCTGGGTGCGCAGCGCAGCGTTGTCGGAGAGCTCGGCGGCATGCACTTCGGGGAAGCCGCCGCCGAGGTAGAGCCCCGCGGTCCCGACCGGCAGCGCGGTGTCGGACGCCGGGTCGAACTCGCGGACCTCGCAGCCCGCGGCTTCGAGGAGCTCGGCGGTCTCTGCGTAGCGGAAGGTGAACGCGCGCCCGGCGGCGACGGCGACGACCGGGCGGTGGCGTCGGTCTCGTGACGGTCGCTGCGCGACCTCCTCGACCTGCGAGTGGGGCGACCACGGCGTGGCGTCGAGCGGCGGCGCGGAGCGGGCGACCGCGAGGACGGCGTCGAGGTCGACGTGCTCGGCGACCGTCTCGGCCAGCCGCGAGACGACCATGGCGGCCTCGGACCGCTCGGCTGCCGGGACCAGGCCGAGGTGGCGCGAGGGGGTGGCGAGGTCGGGGTCGCGGGGGATCACTCCGAGCACGGGGAGCGAGATCGAGGACCGCACCTCCTCGGCGTGCCGCGGCGAGCCGGCCTGGTTGAGGATCACGCCGGCGACCTCGATCGACGGGTCCCAGGTCGCCAGCCCGTGCACGATTGCGCCGATGGTCCGCGACGAGCGGGAGATGTCGACGACCAGGACCACGGGCGACCGGGTCAGTGCGGCCACGTGCGCGGTGGAGGAGAACCCGGCGCCGCCGACGCGCCCGTCGTACAGGCCCATCACTCCCTCGATCACCGCGACGTCCGCGGGGGTGGGTACCCGCGCGCCGTGCAGGAGCAGCGGCGCGATCCGGTCCTCGCCGACCAGGTGCGGGTCGAGGTTCCGGCCGGGTCGCCCGCAGGCGAGCGCGTGGTAGCCGGGGTCGATGTAGTCCGGGCCGACCTTGTGGCCGCTCACGACGTGGCCGGCGCGCACCAGCGCCGCGATCAGCCCAGTCGCGATCGTCGTCTTGCCCTGGCCGGTCGACGGCGCGGCGACGACGAGGCGGGGGAGCATCACCACTCGATCCCGCGCTGGCCCTTCTGGCCTGCGTCCATCGGGTGCTTGACCTTGCCCATTTCGGTGACCAGGTCGGCCACCTCGACGAGGCGCGGGTCGGCGCGGCGCCCGGTGATCACGACGTGCTGCCGTCCGGGCCGGTCCCGCAGGGTGGTGACCACGTCGTCGACGTCGACCCAACCCCACTGCATCGGGTAGGTGAACTCGTCGAGCACGAGCAGGTCGTGGGTCTCGTCGGCGAGCCGGCGTTTGATCTCCGCCCAGCCTTCCGCAGCCTCGGCCGCGTGGTCCTCGACGTTGCCCTCCTTGCGCCGCCACGACCAGCCGGAGCCCATCTTGTGCCACTCGACCGGACCACCCTCTCCGGTCTCCTCGTGCAGCCGGCCCAGTCGCTCCAGCACCGTCTGCTCGCCGATCCGCCACTTCGCGGACTTCACGAACTGGAACACCCCGACCCGCCAGCCGGCGTTCCACCCGCGCAGCGCGAGCCCGAACGCGGCGGTCGACTTCCCCTTGCCGTCGCCGGTGTGGACCATCAGCAGCGGCCGCTGCCGGCGCTGGCGTGTGGTCAGTCCGTCCTCGGGTACGACGAGCGGCTTGCCCTCGGGCATCAGGTCTCCTCTGTCTGCGGCGGTGCTGGGTGGTGCTGCCAGGTGTCGTGGTGGATGGCGTCGGCGAGCGGCCGCCGGGACCGCCAGCCGTGCCGCTCCAGGTCGGGCACGGTCTCGAGGTGGCTGACGGTGCCGAGGCAGAGCCAGGCGATGGGCCGGACGTCCGCCGGGATGCCGAGGAGCTCGCGCAGGAACGACTCGCGGTAGAACGAGACCCAGCCCAGTCCGAGTCCCTCGGCCGTGGCGGCGAGCCAGAGGTTCTGGATCGCCAGCACCGTCGAGTAGAGACCGGCGTCGGCGATCGCGTGTCGTCCGAGCACGTGGGCCCCGCCGCGGCTCTGCGAGTGGGTCACGACGACGCCGAGCGACGACTCGCAGATGCCCTCGACCTTGATCCGGTCGAAGGTCGCGCGCCGCTCGGGCGGCAGCGACGCGGCGAAGGTGTCCCGCTCGCCGGCGACGTGGTCGCGGAAGGTACGACGCGTCGCGGAGTCACGCACGAGCACGAAGTCCCAGGGCTGGCTCATCCCCACGCTGGGTGCCCGATGGGCCGCGTCGAGCACCCGGAGCAGCACCTCGTCCGGGACCGGCTCGCCGGTGAACTCGGCCCTCACGTCGCGGCGGCGCGCGATGACGTCGTAGAGCGCCCGGGTCATGCGGCGCGCCCTCGGGCTGCGGTGACCAGCACCTCGGCGCTGACCTCGCCGATTGGCAGGTGCTCGGCACCGAGATGCTCGGCGAGCCTCGCGGCGAGGCCCATCCGCAGCGGCCCGGACTCGCAGTCGACGACCACGCTGGAGATCCCCGCGCCGGCGATGAGCGCGGCGGCTTCGCGCGAGCGGAGCACCGCATCGGGGCCAGCGGTGGCCCGGCCGTCGGTGACGACCACGAGCAGCGGCCGCCGATGTGGGTCGCGGGTGCG
>NZ_SSXI01000039.1 GCF_004803405.1 Nocardioides sp.
CCGCCTCCCGCAGCGCGTGGCAGTCGGTCTCGTGCTCGCCCGGGTGCACCAGCACGTCGAGGGTGGGCAGTGCCACCGTCAGGTCGCTGATGCCCAGCGGCCCGGTGAAGCGGGCCCCCGGCAGCCGGCGCGCCAGCCAGTCCCGCTCGGGTCCGCCGCCGATCAGCACGGGACGGATGCCACGCACGGCTGCGAGGGCGGCGAGGCGTCGTACTCCCGCCTGCTTGTTCAGGCCGCCGAGATAGCCGACGACCACCTGCGCACCGTCCTTGGACTTCGCCCGAGACCACGACGCGTGCAGCCACTGGTCGCGCAGCGCGGGAGTGAACGCGGCCGGGTCGACGCCGGGCTCCCAGAGCTCGGCATCGACGCCGAGCTCGGCGGCGCGCTGCACCATCCAGGGCGAGGTGACCACGACGCGGTCCGCGCGCTCCGCGATCTTCGCCCGCCAGTAGTCGGCCGAGAGGTCCAGCACGGGGGACTGCTCGACGACGATCGTCGGGACGCCGGAGCGGGCCGCGTGCTTGAGCGCCTTGCGGCCGACCGCGCGCGGCGAGTGGACCTGCACGAGGTCGGGGGAGAACGACTCGATCGCCGCGCGGACCTGGCCGCCGGCCGGCTCGAGCGGTCGCACCCGAACCACGTCGCAGCCCCGGTAGCTGCCCAGCCCGGGACCGGGTGCCACGATCCGCACGCTGTGGCCGCGGTCGACCAGCCGGTCCACGGTCGCCTTCAGCGTCGTGGTGGTGCTGTCGACGGCCGGGTAGAAGGTCTCGGTCACCAGGACGATCCTCATGTGCCCACGGTGGGCGAGGGGGATGGCGGGACCTTGAGGTGCGGGCGAGTCAGGGGTGTACGTCAGGTGAATCGTCGGACAGTGGCCCGAGTGTCCGCAGCGGCGGATCGCCGCGGGTGATCTGCTCGGCGACGCGGCGGATCCGGGCACCGCTCTCCCGCCAGGAGCCAGCCTCGCACTCCCAGTAGGGCCGGAAACCCCGCCGCGCCTCGATCCACCACTGCTTGCCCCGTGCGACGCGGGCCAACACGACGAAGGGGAGCAGCAGGAGGAGAAGAAGCGCCTCTGCGACGAAGAACACGCCGATCGTGACGATGGGCAGGACCAGGATCCCGATGACGAACAGCACCAGGAGGCTGACCGGGCCGTCGGCGGCATCGATCCAGAGGTCGGGTCCGAGACCCCGTCGCCGCGGTCGCCACGGCAGCCAGCGTCGGGTCACGCGCCACGTCTCGCCGGAGGGATCCTGCACCTTCACGCCGACAGCCTAGGGACGCCAGGCGGGCGGCGGTGCTGAAAACCCTGTCCGGGACACCGCGTGACATATGCCACGGCGTCGAGACCCCCGAAGGCCTCTACGATCAGGATTCATGACAGATCCCGAGGTGGGGGCGCCGCTGGCGCTCGCCACCGAGCAGGACCAGCACACGCAGTCGGAGTGGGAGGCGGCCGCGGCCGCCGTGCTCCGCAAGACCCGCACGCTCGGCGCGGACGACCCCGACAGCCTGGTGTGGGAGAAGCTGACCCGCACCACGCTCGACGGCATCCCGGTCACCCCGCTCGGCCTGCCGACCCACCTCGAGGCGCTCCGGACGACCGGTCGCCCCACCCGGGCCGGCGCGTGGGACATCCGCGCCCGCCTCGCTGGTGACGACGCCAAGCTGCTCAACGAGCACGCGTTGACGGACCTCGACGGGGGTGTCACCTCGCTGTGGGTCCGGGCCACGCCCGAGACCGACTTCCGCACCCTGCTGGACGGGGTGCTGCTCGACCTGGCCCCGGCCGTTCTCGAGCCCGCGGGCGATCCGGTCGCGGTGGCGAAGGCGTTCCTCGAGCTCGCGACCGGCGACCTGCACGCCGACACCAACCTCGGCGTCGACCCGATCGGCGCCTCGCTGCGCGGACTCGTGGAGCCTGAGACCGCGGAGAACGTCGACCACGTCGTCGCGGTCGCCCGCCTCGCGACCCAGCATGGCGTCCGCGGCGTCGTCGTGGACGCGACCGCGGCCCACGACCTCGGCGCCAGCGACGCGCAGGAGCTCGGCTACAGCGTCTACGCCGGCGTGACCTACCTGCGGGTGCTCACCGGCGCCGGGTACGAGCTGGCGGACGCGGCTCGGCTGATCGAGTTCCGCTACGCCGCCACCGACGAGCAGTTCCCGACGATCGCGAAGCTGCGCGCGGGCCGCCGTCTCTGGGCGCGGGTCCTGGAGCTCTCCGGCCTCGAGCCCGGCGCGGCCGAGCAGCGGCAGCACGCGGTGACCAGTCGCCCGATGCTCAGCAAGTACGACCCCTACGTCAACATGCTGCGCACCACGGTGGCTGCCTTCGCCGCCGGTGTCGGCGGCGCGGACGCGGTGACGGTGCTGCCGTTCGACAGCCCGCTCGGCCAGCCGGACGCGTTCGGTCGACGGATCGCTCGCAACGTGTCGCACCTGCTGATCGACGAGTCCCACGTGCACGAGGTGGCCGACCCGGCGGGCGGGGCGTACGCAGTCGAGAAGCTCACCGACGACCTGGCGGCCGCCGGGTGGGCGGAGCTCGGCGAGCTGGAGACCACCGGGCTCGACGCGTTCCGGACCCGGGTCGGCGAGGTCGCCGCGAAGCGCGAGGCCGAGATCGCCCGGCGCAAGCGGCCGATCACCGGCCTGACCGAGTTCCCGAACCTCGCCGAGTCCCTCCCGGCCCGGGAGCCCAACCCGACCGAGCCCGACGTGCGCCGCTACGGGGCGTCCTTCGAGGCGCTGCGGGACGAGCCTGCCACGAGCCCGGTGTTCCTCGCGACGCTCGGCACCATCGCCCAGCACACGGCCCGGGCCACCTTCGCGAGCAACCTCTTCGCCGCGGGCGGCATCGCGGTCGAGGTCGCCGGGCCGACCGGAGGCGTGGACGACCTCCTGGCGTCGTACGACGGCCAGTCGGTCGTGTGCCTCGCCGGCACCGACCACGCCTACGCCGAGTGGGGCGCAGCGGCTGCTGCCGCGCTCCGTGGGGCGGGTGCCCAGCACGTGATCGTCGCCGGCCGGCCGACCGCCCTGGGCGACGAGCAGAACGTGGACGACTCCTGCGCGGTGGGTGTCGACGCCCTCGCGTTCCTGACCCGCACGAGGGAGAAGCTGGCATGAGCATTCCCGATTCGTTCGCCGGCCTGCCGCTCTCGGAGGTCGAGGAGGCCGCGCAGCGGCCGCCACGCGACCTGGGCCAGCTGCACGGCGACCTCGAGTCCTGGCGCGCCCCCGAGGGCATCGAGATCAAGCCGTCCTACGGGCCTGCCGACCTCGAGCGGCTGGACGCGCTCGACACCTTCCCGGGCCTGAGCCCGTTCCTGCGCGGGCCCTACCCGACGATGTACACCACCCAGCCGTGGACGATCAGGCAGTACGCCGGCTTCTCCACGGCTGAGGAGTCCAACGCCTTCTATCGCCGCAACCTCGCGGCGGGCCAGAAGGGGCTCTCCGTCGCGTTCGATCTCGCCACCCACCGTGGCTACGACTCCGACCATCCGCGCGTCCGCGGAGACGTCGGCATGGCCGGCGTGGCGATCGACTCGATCTACGACACCCGGACCCTCTTCGACGGCATCCCGCTGGACCAGATGTCGGTGTCGATGACGATGAACGGCGCCGTACTGCCGGTGCTCGCGCTCTACATCGCTGCGGCCGAGGAGCAGGGGGTGAAGCCGGAGCAGCTGAGTGGGACCATCCAGAACGACATCCTCAAGGAGTTCATGGTCCGCAACACCTATATCTACCCGCCGGCGCCGAGCATGCGGATCATCTCCGACATCTTCGCGTTCACCTCCCAGCACATGCCCCGGTTCAACTCGATCTCGATCTCCGGCTACCACATGCAGGAGGCCGGGGCGACCGCCGACCTCGAGCTCGCCTACACGCTGGCCGACGGCGTGGAGTACATCCGCGCCGGTCTCGAGTCGGGTCTCACCATCGACCAGTTCGCGCCGCGACTCTCCTTCTTCTGGGCGATCGGCATGAACTTCTACATGGAGGTCGCCAAGATGCGCGCGGCCCGGGCGCTGTGGAGCGGGCTGGTCCGACAGTTCGACCCACAGAACCCGAAGAGCCTCAGCCTGCGCACGCACAGCCAGACCTCGGGCTGGTCGCTCACCGCGCAGGACGTCTTCAACAACGTCGGCCGGACCTGCATCGAGGCGATGGCGGCGACCCAGGGCCACACCCAGTCGCTGCACACCAACGCCCTCGACGAGGCGATCGCGCTGCCGACCGACTTCTCGGCGCGGATCGCCCGCAACACCCAGCTGGTGCTGCAGCAGGAGAGCGGGACCACGCAGACGATCGACCCGTGGGCCGGCTCCTACTACGTCGAGAGGCTGACGCACGACCTCGCCGAGCGTGCCTGGGCCCACATCCAGGAGGCCGAGGCGGCCGGAGGCATGGCCGCCGCGATCGAGCAGGGCATCCCGAAGATGCGCATCGAGGAGGCGGCGGCGCGGACCCAGGCGCGGATCGACTCGGGCGCCCAGAAGGTGATCGGCGTCAACACCTACCGGCTGCAGGCCGAGGACCCGCTCGACGTGCTCAAGGTCGACAACGACGAGGTCTACCGTCAGCAGCTGGCCAAGCTCGAGCGGCTGCGCGCGGAGCGTGACCACGGCGAGGTCGACGCCGCCCTGCGGGCGTTGACCCGCAGCGCCGACACCGGCGAGGGCAACCTGCTCGAGCTGGCCGTCGACGCCGCCCGCCACAAGGCGACGGTCGGGGAGATCTCCGACGCCCTGGAGAAGGTCTACGGCCGCCACCAGGCCGTGATCCGTACCATCTCCGGCGTGTACCGCGACGAGGCCAACGAGGCCGGTGACACCCTGCTCGGCCAGGTGCGCCAGGCGACCGACGAGTTCGCCGAGGCCGAGGGGCGCCGTCCGCGGATCCTGGTCGCCAAGATGGGCCAGGACGGCCACGACCGCGGCCAGAAGGTCGTCGTCTCGGCCTTCGCCGACATGGGCTTCGACGTCGACGTGGGCCCGCTGTTCTCCACCCCCGAGGAGGTCGCGCAGCAGGCGATCGACGCCGACGTCCACATCGTCGGTGTCTCCTCGCTGGCCGCCGGCCACCTCGCCCTGCTCCCCGCGCTGAAGAACGCGCTGGCGGACCAGGGCCGGGAGGACATCATGGTGGTCATCGGCGGCGTCATCCCTCCCGACGACGTCCCCACGCTGAAGGAGATGGGCGCGGCCGCGGTGTTCCTGCCCGGCACCGTCATCGCCGAGTCCGCGCTCGACCTGCTCGCCAAGCTGCGCGACCAGCTCAACCACTGATGGACGCGGTCCCTGAGGTGCCGAGGGACGACGAGGCTTCTCGCAGGGTCGAGCGGCTGCTGGACGGCATCCGCGCGGGCAGGCGCGCGCCGACGTCGCAGGCGATCACGCTCGTCGAGTCCACCAGCCCGCGTCATCGCGAGGCGGCGCGTGAGCTGCTGGGCGCGCTCGCGTCGACGCCGCCGGAGCCCCCGGCGGTGCGGGTCGGGATCTCCGGCGTGCCCGGCGTCGGCAAGTCGACCTTCATCGAGGCGCTGGGCAGCCGGCTCACCGCGGAGGGCCACCGGGTCGGCGTGCTCGCCGTGGACCCGTCCAGCGTGCGCACCGGCGGGTCCGTGCTCGGCGACAAGACCCGGATGGCGCGGCTCTCCGCAGACCCGAACGCCTTCATCCGGCCCTCTCCGTCCGCCGGGACGCTCGGTGGCGTCGCCCGCGCCACGACGCAGGCGATGGCCGTCCTCGAGGCCGCGGGGTACGACGTCGTGCTGGTGGAGACGGTCGGAGTCGGCCAGTCCGAGGTGACCGTGGCCGGCATGGTCGACACCTTCCTCTTCCTCACCCTCGCCCGGACCGGCGACCAGCTGCAGGGGATCAAGAAGGGCATCCTGGAGCTCGCCGACGTGATCGCGGTGAACAAGGCGGACGGCGACCGGGAGCAGGAGGCGCGGGCGGCGGCCCGCGAGCTCGCCGGTGCGCTCCGTCTGGTCCGTGGGCACGACGAGTGGGCGCCCCCGGTGGTCACCTGCTCGGGCCTGACCGGAGCACGGGTCGAGGAGGTGTGGGCCCAGGTGCTCCAGCACCGCGCCCACCTCGGCGTCGACGGCCTGGTTCGCAAGCGCGCGGAGCAGCAGCTGGACTTCACCTGGGCGCTCGTGCGGGACGAGCTCGACCAGCGGCTGCGTCACTCGCCGGGGGTGCGGGCGGTGCGCGAGGAGGTGCGTGCCGCTGTGCTCTCCGGAGCGCTCACCGCGCCGCTCGCAGCCGATCGGATCCTGGCCGCATACGACTCGGAATGACGGCGTAGGTTGAGGGGATGGACCATCGCGACGCCTCCGACCTGCTTCGGCTGATCGGCTCGGTCGTCGAGAAGTACGACGACGACCTGGTCGAGTTCCGACGTGACCTGCACCGGCACCCCGAGCTCTCCTGGGAGGAGCGCCGCACGACCGACCGGGTCATCGAGCGGCTCGAGCGCACCGGCTGGCGGATCACCCCGACGCCGCGAAGCGGCGCGATCGCCGAGATCGGCGACGACGGACCACTCGTCGCGCTGCGCGCGGACCTCGACGCCCTGCCGGTCGCGGACCTGATCCCCGATCCCTGGCGCAGCGAGGTCGACGGCGTCGCCCATGCCTGCGGGCACGACGTGCACACGACCGCCCTCCTGGGTGCGGCGGACGCGCTGGCCGAGGCTCATCAGCAGGGGCTGCTGCACGGACGTGTCCGGCTGCTGTTCCAGCCGGCTGAGGAGGTCATGCCCGGCGGCGCCAAGCACCTCATCCGCCACGGCGCGATCGAGGGTGTCGAGCGGATCTTCGCGCTGCACTGCGACCCGTCCGTGGACGTGGGCACCGTCGGCCTGCGCACGGGGGCGATCACCAGCGCGGCCGACCGGATCGACGTACGCCTCGAGGGGACCGGCGGGCACACCTCGCGCCCCCACCTCACAGGTGACCTGACGTTCGCGCTGGCCAAGATCACCAGCGAGCTGCCGGCCGTGCTGAGCCGCCGGATGGACCCCCGGGCCGGAGTGAGCGTGGTGTGGGGCGTGCTCCGCGCGGGCTCGGCGCCGAACGTGATCCCGGACCACGGCATCGCCGGAGGCACGGTCCGGATCCTCGACGCCGGCGCCTGGGCCGCGTGCGAGGCCGTCGTCCGCGAGGCGGTCCTCGACATCGTCCGGCCGTACGGCGTGACCGCATCGGTGGACTACCTCCAGGGCGTCCCCCCGGTGGTGAACGATCCGGTCAGCGTCGCCATGGTCGGCGCGGCGGCCGACGAGCTGCTCGGCCTGCACCCACGCATCGAGGTGCCGCAGAGCCTCGGCGGCGAGGACTTCGGCTGGTACACCGAGGAGGTGCCCGGCGCCATGCTCCGGCTCGGCACGCGCACCCCCGGCGGTGCGACCTTCGACCTGCACCAGGGCGACTTCCAGATCGACGAGCAGGCGATCGGCGTCGGGGCGCGCGCCCTCGCCGGAGCGGCGGCGCGCGCGCTCGCTCAGTCCTTGCGGTAGGGAATGCCGTCCGCCGCCGGAGCGCGGGAGTGCCCGACCAGGCCCGCCACGGCGACGATCGTCACGATGTACGGCAGCATCAGCATGAACTGGCTGGGCACGGGCGACCCGAGAACCGACAGCACCCCGGACAGGTTGGTCGCGAAGCCGAACAGCAGCGCCGCGAGCGTCGCGCGGATCGGGTCCCACCGGCCGAAGATCACCGCGGCCAACGCGATGTAGCCAGCGCCGTCCGTCATCTCGCGACCGAACTGGGGAACGGCGACCAAGGTGTACGTCGCACCTCCGGCGCCGGCGATCAACCCGCCGATGAGCAGGGTGGTGTAGCGGGTGCGGTTGACCTTGATGCCCACCGTGTCGGCGGCCTTCGGGTGCTCGCCGACGGCGCGCACCCGAAGGCCCCACTTGGTGCGGTAGAGCGCCCAGGCGACGACCGCGACCGCGGCGTACATCAGGTAGACCAGGATGGTCTGCCGGAACAGGACCGGCCCGACCACCGGGATCTCGCCGAGCAGCGGGATCGGGATGCGCGAGAAGTGCGGCGGGTTGTTCAGGCCCTGCGGGTTCTCGGCCATCACCTGCGAGAACAGGAAGCTGGTGAGGCCGATGACGAGCACGTTGAGCACGACGCCGACGATCACCTGGTCGACGAAGTAGGTGATCGTGAAGAAGCCGAGCGCGAGCGCCACCATTGCGCCGGCGAGCATGGCTGCGACGAGCCCGCCCCACGAGGATCCCGCCATCGAGCCGATCAGCGCTGCGGCGAACGCGCCGAAGAGCAGCTGTCCGTCGATCGCGATGTTGACCACGCCGGCCCGCTCGCCGAGGACGCCACCCAGGGCGCCGAAGACGAGGGGTACGGCGAGTGCGATGGATCCGCCCAGCAGGCCGATCACGGGGACGGCCTCGCCCGCGGCCGCCCAGCAGAGGAAGCCGGTCATCGCGAAGACGGAGAAGACCGCGATCAGCCACAGGGGAGTACGTCGACCGCGGCTGACGAGCACGGCGGAGACGGCGGTGCACACCGCGAGCAGCACGACCATGGTGGTCGTGCCGGCGGTCGAGGACACCGCGACCTCAGGCAGCTCGAACAGGTCGGTGTCGACCGCGAGCCGGAAGGTGGTCTCGCCGCGGCGGCTCTTGAGCGCGACCAGCAGGAGGACCAGCAGCGTGACGACCGCGAAGAGGATCGGCGTCTTCAGCAGTCCGCGGGTCGACGTCGCGGTGCCGATGCCCTCGGCATTCGCCGGGACCGGGATCTCGGTGGTCGTGCTCATGCGGTCGCCCCCCTCTTCGGCAGGTGGAACATCGCGCGCACCAGCGGGGGAGCGGCGATGAACAGGACGATCAGCGACTGGACGACGAGGACGATGTCGACCGGGATGCCCTCGGACGCCGACATCGCGAAGCCGCCGGACTTCAGAGCGCCGAACAGCAGGCCGGCGGCGAGGATGCCCAGCGGCCGCGACCGCCCGAGCAGGGCGACGGTGATGGCGTCGAAGCCGATGCCCGCGTCGAGGTCGACGGTGACACCGCTGGTCACGGTGCCGAGCACCTGGTTGACCCCCGCGAGACCGACCAGGCCGCCCGCGATCAGCATCACGACCGTGTAGGTCCGGCCCACGTCGATGCCGGCGGCGCGCGCCGCCTCGGGGTTCTCCCCGACGGCCCGGAAGCGGAAGCCGAGCGCCGAGCGGTTGAGCAACCACCACACGAGGGCGACCGCCACCAGCGCCAGCACGAAGCCGAAGTGGAGGTTGAACCTGTCGCCGAGGAGCTTCGGCAGCACCGCGGACTCCGGCATCGCGGCGGACTTGGGGTTGCCCGATCCGGGCGCCTGCAGCAGGCCCTGCCTGGAGAGTGCGTAGAAGACCAGATAGAAGCCGACGTAGTTGAGCATGATCGTGACGATCACCTCGTGGGCGCCCGTCCTGGCCTTCAGCAGTCCGACGATGCCGGCCCACAGCGCGCCGGCCAGCACGCCCGCGGCCACGGCCAGCGGGAGGTGGAGGACGGTCGGGAGCTCGACGCTGACGGCGACCCAGCCGGCGGCAGCGCCGGCGAGCAGCATCTGGCCGCGGCCGCCGATGTTGAACAGGCCGGCGCGGAACGCGAGGCCGACGCCGAGCCCGGCGGCGATCAGGGGACCGGAGAACTTCAGCGTCTCGGTGAGCGGTCGGATCCGGGTCTCGAAGAGCTCCGCCTCGCCGTTGTAGATGGCGCCGCGGAACAACGCCGCGTAGGCGCCGGAGATGGCCTCCCAGACCGCCTCGAAGAAGTCACTGGGGCGGGCGCCGATGTACCCCGCCGCCGATCGCACCTGCTCGTCGGTGGCCAGGATCATGACCGACCCGACCAGGACCGCCAAGATCACGGAGAGGAACGCCACCATGGCGTGACCCGAGGCGATGTCGCGCAGGGTCGTGTGCCACAGGCTCGGCGGGGGCGGCGGCTCCGGCTCGGTGGCCTGGGGCGCGCCGGTCCCGGTATCGGAGACCTTCGGCTCGACCTCGTCGTTCACGCGGCGCTCCCCTCGGGCCGCTCGCCGGCCATCATCAGGCCCAGGGTCTCCCGCGGGGTGTCCGCCGGGACGATGCCCACCACGCGACCGCGGTAGAGCACCATGATCCGGTCGGAGAGCGCGGCGATCTCATCCAGCTCGGTGGAGACGAGGAGCACCGGCACACCCTTGTCGCGGGTCGCGACGACCTGCTTGTGGATGAACTCGATGGAGCCGACGTCCACGCCGCGGGTCGGCTGCGCGGCGACGAGCAGGCGGAGGTCGCGGGAGAGCTCACGCGCGACCACGACCTTCTGCTGGTTGCCGCCGGAGAGCTGTCCGGCGGTCGCCGCGATGCCGGGCGCGCGGACGTCGTACTCGACGAGCTTCTCGTTGGCGAACTGCTCCAGCACCTTGCGCTGGATGGTGCCCATCCGGTTGAACGGCTTGCTGCGGCTGCGGTTGAGCATCAGGTTCTCGGCGATCGTGAAGCCGGTGATCAGGCCGTCGACCTGGCGGTCCTCCGGGATCAGCCCGACGCCGGCATCGAGGACCCTTCGCACCGACCGCCCGACCAGCTCGCGGCCCTCGAGCCGGATGGACCCTTCGACATGGTGCTGGAGGCCGAGGATCGCCTCGGTGAGCTCGGTCTGCCCGTTGCCCTGGACGCCGGCGACGCCGAGCACCTCGCCGGCCGCGATGGAGAAGCTGATGCTGTCCAGATGGACGTGACCGCTGTCGTCGACGACGCGCAGGTCCTCCACGACGAGCGCCTCCGCACCAGGCTTCGCGGGCTCCTTGTGGACGGTGAGCTCGACCGGCCGGCCGACCATGAGCGCCGCCAGCTCGGCGTTGCTGGCGGTGGGGCTGGCCTCTCCGACGACCGCGCCACGCCGGATGACGGTGATCCGGTCCGCGATCGCGCGGACCTCGCGCAGCTTGTGGCTGATGAAGACGATCGCCGCGCCGGACTCCTTGAGCTGGCGCATGATCTCCATCAGCTCGTCGGTCTCCTGCGGGGTGAGCACGGCCGTCGGCTCGTCGAAGACCAGGACCTTCGCGTCCCGCGAGAGCGCCTTGATGATCTCGACCCGCTGCTGGACGCCCACGGGCAGGTTCTCCACGAGCGCGTCGGGGTTCACGTGGAAGCCGAACCGGTCGGAGATCTCGCGCACGCGGCGGCGCGCGGCGTCGACGTCGAGGGTGCCCGCGATGCCGGTGGACTCGTTGCCGAGCATCACGTTCTCGGCGACGGTGAAGACGGGCACGAGCATGAAGTGCTGGTGCACCATGCCGATCCCGGCGGCGATGGCGTCGCCCGGACCGGCGAACCTCTGGGGGACGCCGTCGAGGAAGATCTCGCCCTCGTCGGCGTGGTAGAGGCCGTAGAGGACGTTCATCAGCGTCGACTTGCCGGCGCCGTTCTCACCGAGGAGGGCGTGGATCTCGCCCGGCTCGACGGTCAGCGAGATCCGGTCGTTGGCGACCAGGGTGCCGAAGCGCTTGGTGATGCCCCGGAGTTCGAGCGTCATGGGGGAGATCCTCTCCGAGCGGACGAGCGAAAAGCCAGCGGACGCGGCCCGGGGGAGGTCGGCACACGGCCGACCTCCCCCGAGTCTGGAGTCGTCCTAGTTGTCGAGGTAGGAGGTGACCTCGATGTCGCCGCTGATGATGCCGGCCCTGATCTCGTCGAGCTCGCCCTGGAGCGAGTCGGAGATCTTGTCCTCGAAGTTGTGGAACGGCGCGATGCCCACGCCGTCGTTCTCGAGGTTGCCGACGTAGGCCTCGGGGTCGAACTCGTCGTTGCCCGCGGCCAGGACGGCCTCGTACGTCGACTGCTTCATGTTCTTGAGGATCGAGGTGAACACGACGTCCCGGGTGTTCGAGTCGGTCTCGAAGAAGTCGGCGTCCACGCCAATGAGGGCGACGTCCTTGCCGGAGTCCTCGATGGCGGTCAGCGCACCCTGGTAGATCGGGCCACCGACCGGCAGGATCACGTCGGCGTTCTGGTCGAGGATCTGCTTGGCGGTGTTGGTCGCCTTCTCATTGGCGTCGAAACCACCGGTGAAGACGCCCTTCTCGCCGCCCTGGTAGCCGACGAGCTTGACGGCCTTGCCCTTCTCCTTGGCGTAGTAGTCGACGCCCTGCTTGAAGCCGTCCATGAAGATCGTGACGGTGGGGAACGGCTGGCCGCCGTAGGTGCCGACGACGTTGGTCTTCGTGTAGTCCGCGGCGGCGTAGCCGGCGAGGAACGCGGCCTCGGCGGTGTTGTAGAGGATCGGCTTGATGTTCTCCGCGTCCTTCTCGCCGTCGAAGTCGTTGTCGGCCGCGTCGTCGATCAGGATGTACTCGACGTCCGGGTTGGCCTTGGCCGACTCGACGGTGGCGGCGGAGAGCGCGAAGCCGACGGTGACGATGGCGTCGCAGCCGGCGCTGACCAAGCCCTCGAGGTTGGGGCCGTAGT
The DNA here is from genome assembly GCF_004803405.1 of Nocardioides sp. GTDB lineage: Bacteria > Actinomycetota > Actinomycetes > Propionibacteriales > Nocardioidaceae > Nocardioides > Nocardioides vastitatis. The sequence continues at coordinate 12,510 of NZ_SSXI01000039.1, forward strand.
CCTGGTCACTGTTGGACTCGACGTCCTTGAACTCGCTGTTGAGCTCCTCGGCGGCCTGCTTGACGCCCTCGTAGCTGAGCTGGTTGAACGACTTGTCGTCGAACCCGCCTGCGTCGGACACGACGCACGGCAGGAAGTCGTTGGCGGCCTCCTCGCCCTCCTCCGGGGCCTCGCCACAGGCGGCCAGCGCCGCGCTCGCCATGAGTGCCACGGCGGCAGCCGCGGTCGTCCGCTTCCAGGTGTTCACAGATGTCCTCCAGATCGGCGCCCGGGCTCGGAGGCGCAGGGCAGCGGGATATGCATGGTGATGCTCCGCTGCATCCTGCACCCGCGCCTGCGCGGCAGGAAGCACATAGCCGAAAACGGTTACCAAGTTGGGACATTCCTTCGGCGACCATCCGCGGTCCTCTCGGCTCGGCTAGCGTGACGCCGTGGTCGACTGGGATGCCCTCCGCCAGGCCGCGACCGAGGTCGCGCAGCGTGCGTACGCGCCGTACTCCGGCTTCCGGGTGGGCGCGGCTGGGCTCGACCAGGACGGCCGCCTGGTCGTGGGCTGCAACGTCGAGAACGCCGGGTACGGCGTGACGCTGTGTGCCGAGTGCGGCATGATCTCGCAGCTCTACGCCACCGGCGGCACCCGGCTGACCCACGCGGTCTGCGTGAACGGCGGTGGTGACGTGATCATGCCGTGCGGTCGCTGCCGGCAGTTGCTGTACGAGGCCGGGGGCGCAGATCTGGAGCTGATGACCCCGGAGGGCGTGAAGCGGATGGACGAGGTCCTGCCCCTGGCGTTCGGGCCCGATGATCTCGCCTGACAGGATCGCCCGATGACGTCTCCTCATGACGCCGTCGAGGTGATCATCACCAAGCGTGACGGCGGCACCCTGACCACCAGCCAGATCGACTGGGTCGTCGACGCCTACACCCGCGGCACGGTCGCCGACGAGCAGATGTCCGCGCTGGCGATGGCGATCCTGCTCAACGGCATGGACCGTCGGGAGATCGCCGACTGGACCGGGGCGATGATCTCGTCGGGCGAGCGGATGGACTTCTCCGCCCTCTCGCGCCCCACGGCCGACAAGCACTCGACCGGTGGCGTGGGCGACAAGATCACGCTGCCGCTGGCACCGCTGGTGGCCGCGTGCGGTGTCGCCGTGCCGCAGCTGTCGGGCCGGGGACTCGGGCACACCGGGGGCACCCTCGACAAGCTCGAGTCGATCCCCGGCTGGCGGGCGTCGCTGAGCGCGGAGGAGATACTGGCGCAGCTGGAGACGGTCGGGGCGGTGATCTGCGCGGCCGGCGACGGGCTCGCTCCCGCGGACCGCAAGCTGTACGCGCTGCGTGACGTGACCGGCACCGTCGAGGCGATCCCGCTGATCGCCTCCTCGATCATGAGCAAGAAGATCGCCGAGGGCACCGGAGCACTGGTCCTCGACGTGAAGGTCGGCAGCGGCGCGTTCATGAAGTCCGTCGACCGGGCGCGGGAGCTCGCCCAGGTGATGGTCGCGCTGGGCACGGACGCCGGGGTCCGGACCGTCGCTCTGCTGACCGACATGGACACCCCGCTCGGCCTGACCGCGGGCAACGCGATCGAGGTCGCCGAGTCGATCGAGGTGCTCGCCGGTGGCGGCCCGGCCGACGTGGTGGAGCTGACCGTCGCGCTGGCGCGGGAGATGCTCGCCGCCGCGGGTCGCGACGACGTGGACCCGGCGGACAGGCTCGCCGACGGCTCCGCGATGGACGTCTGGCGGTCGATGGTCAAAGCCCAGGGCGGCGATCCCGACGCGGCCCTCCCGACGGCGCGAGAGACGCACGTCGTCGGCGCGCCGACCGCCGGCGTGCTGACCCGGCTGGACGCGATGGCCGTCGGCCTCGCCGCCTGGCGCCTCGGCGCCGGTCGCGAGCGCAAGGAGGCCCCCGTGCAGGCCGCAGCGGGGGTCACCTGGCACGCGCGGCCCGGTGACGTCGTACGAGCGGGTGAGCCGCTGTTCACCCTCCACACGGACACGCCCGAGCGGTTCGGTCGCGCCCTCGCCGCACTCGAGGGCGGGTACGACGTGTCGGCCCCCGACACGGCGTACTCGCCGCGGCCGCTGGTCATCGACCGCGTCGGGTAGGAATGCGCCATGGAACCCACACGCGGACTGCCGGACGACATCGTGAGGGCGGCGCCCAAGGTCCTCCTGCACGACCACCTCGACGGAGGGCTGCGGCCCGCAACGATCGTCCAGCTCGCGGCCGAGAGCGGCCACGCGCTCCCGGAGAGCGACCCGGAGGCGCTGGCGACCTGGTTCGCGCAGGCCGCTGACTCGGGTTCGCTGGAACGCTATCTCGAGACCTTCGCGCACACGGTCGGTGTCATGCAGTCGGCGTCGGCGCTGACCCGGGTGGCGCGCGAGTGCGTGGAGGACCTGGCGGCCGACGGCGTCGTGTACGCCGAGATCCGCTACGCCCCCGAGCTGCACGTCGACGGCGGGCTGGAGCTCGAGGAGGTGGTCGCAGCCATCCAGCAGGGCTTCGAGGAGGGCATGGCAGCGGCCGGTGAGCGGATCGTCGTCCGTCACCTACTGACCGCCATGCGCCAGGCGGCGCGGGCCAGGGAGATCGCCGACCTCGCGATCGAGTGGCGCGACCGTGGCGTGGTCGGCTTCGACATCGCCGGGCCGGAGGCGGGCTACCCGCCGACCCGCTTCATCGACGCGTTCGAGTTCCTCCAGCGGGAGAACTACCACTTCACCATCCACGCCGGCGAGGGCTTCGGTCTGCCCTCGATCTGGGAGGCCGTGCAGTGGTGCGGGGCGGATCGGCTGGGCCACGGGGTGCGGATCGTAGACGATATCAAGGTGGGAGAGGACGGCAGCGCCGAGCTGGGCCGCCTGGCGTCCTACGTCCGGGACAAGCGGATCCCGCTCGAGATGTGCCCGTCCTCGAACGTGCAGACGGGGGCGGCTCCGTCGCTCGGGGAACACCCGATCAAGCTGCTGGCGTCCCTTCGGTTCCGGGTCACCGTGAACACCGACAACCGACTGATGAGCCGGACCTCGCTGAGCCAGGAGTTCGGGCTGCTGAGCGAGACGTTCGGCTACGGGCTGCGCGAGATGGAATGGCTGACGGTGAACGCGATGAAGTCGGCCTTCATCCCCTACGACGAGCGCTACCGGATGATCACCGAGACGATCAAGCCGTGGTACGCCGAGCGCATGGACGGCTCCTAGGCCGGTGGGGTCGCGCTCCGAGTCGCGCGACTAGACCACGAACCAGACGTGGCTCCAGCCCGCGAGGTCGACCCGGTGGGCGGTCCACCTCGGCTCGGCAACCCCCACCAGTCGACCGCTCGCCGGGTCGAAGACCTCCACCCCGCCGTCGACGGCCGACACGGCGAGGACGACGTGCCGTGGAAGCCACCGGCTGCCGAGGTAGACCGCGACCGGCCGGCTCGCGAGCTGCGCCCGGAGCACGTCGTAGCCCACCTCCGGACGGGGGCGGGCGTTCACGGTGGCGACGCGCTCGCCCGCCAGGACGGCCAGGGTGTTCGCCAACGCCCACGGCGGTGTGCCGAGGGCGCGCGGCCACGGCAGCTGGAAGCGCTGGCGAGGGCTGAACGACGACGTCAGGAGACGGTGCGTGTGCTCGATCTCGGCGGCAGGGTCCGTGGGGCGGAAGCCCGGCTCGAGAAGGACGCGGGCGGCGAGGGCGACGGCGGCGCCGCAGGTCGTGCCGTCGGGCTGCCGGAGGTCGGCCGGGTCGAGGTCAGCGGGCCAACGCATGTTCGCCCTCCGTGTCGCGCAGCTCGGCGAACGCCTGGTCCCCGGTCGCGACACGACAGCCCACCGCCGTCGCGCGACGGACCACCTGGCGCTGGGCACGAGCAAGGGCGATCCCGCGGCGGAGCAGCACGAGCGGCGGCTTGCGGTGCTCCCGCAGGTCACGGGTGAGCCGGCGCCAGAAGGTCACGAGCGGGTGCTGCGTGATGCAGTACGCCGCTGCCAGCACCCCTGCGTCGCGGCACTCCTCGACGACCTCGGCCGCGAAGATCCCCTCGGCGCAGAACCGCGTCGCGCCGCGCAGGTCGAGATGCTGGCTCCCGGTGCGGCGGCTCTCTGCGATCGAGTACACCGGGATGTCGGCGACGCCGGTGCGGCACAGCTCGAGGAGCGCGGCGACCGCGTCCTCGTGGTGCCAGCTGCGCGGGTCGTCCCAGTCGACGGTGTTCGCGCTGTCCTCGTGGGTGCTCGCGATCCGTGGCAGCTCGGGCTCGTCGCCGTCCCGGTAGAAGTCGTCGAGCCGGAGGGTGGGCCAGCCGTAGGCCCGCTCGAGCCGTTCGGCGAGGCGGGACTTGCCGGCGCCTGACGGGCCGGCAAGGACGATGACGCGGGCAGGCACCGTCAGAGCCTACGACCTCGGCGGACGGGGTGACCCGGGAGGCGAATGTGCCCGATTCGCCGCGGCCGCACGCCACGAGGCGCATAGTGCTGGAAAGCGTCTCGGGACTCCGCGCGACGAGGGGGAGCGGGATGTCGGACATGGGGCTCGTGGTGGGCGGATACCAGCTGGTGGGCCGGGTCGGATCCGGCTCGACGGCCGCGGTGTGGAAGGCGATGGACCCGGGCCTGGGTCGTGCGGTCGCTCTCAAGCAGGTCCCGGCTGCGGCGGTCGAGCTGCTCCGGGCGGAGGCCGCCAGGCTGGCGCAGCTCGACGACCCGCACGTCGTGCAGGTCTACGGCTTCGTGGAGGAAGCTGGCGCGGCCTACCTGGTCGAGGAGTGGATCGACGGCGCGACGCTGTCGGAGGTGCTCGCCGCGGGAGGCCGGCTCAGTGTGCCGCAGGCCCTCGGTGTCGTACGCGGGTCCCTGCTCGGCTTGGCGCACGCCCACTCTCGTGGCGTCGTCCACGGCGACGTGTCGACCGGCAACATCCTCGTCGACGTCGAGGGCACCTCACGGCTGATCGACTTCGGCATCGGAGGATCGACGCCGGCCTACCGGTCGCCGGAGGCGGTGTCCGGGCCGCTCTCGCCCGCATCGGACGTGTACGCCGCGGCGGCGGTGCTGGTGCACCTGCTGACCGGACAGCGAGCTCCCGCAGCTGCGCCGGACCTTGGCAAGGTCGACCCGGGCATCCGGTCGGTGCTGAGCACGGCGCTCGCTGCCGATCCCGCGAGCCGCTATTCCGATGCAGCGGCGTTCCTGACCGCATTGGAGGAGGCGGCCGAAGAGACCTACGGCGCGGCGTGGTGGACCTCCGCCGGCGTCGGTGCCCTGGTCGCGCCTGCGGTCGCCACCCTGATGTCCGTCGGAGGTGGTTCCCTGGCCGGCGGTGCTGCGGTCGGGGGTGCCGGGGCCGGGAGTGCCGTCGGCGCGGCCGCCACTGGTCGTCGGGTGCCGTGGAAGATGCTCGTCGGGGCTGGGATCGCCGCTGTCGTGGTGGTGGCCGGCGCTGTGACAGCCGTGGCGCTCGCCGGCGGCGACGACTCCTCGGAGGAGCGCCGGTCGGGAGGGGCCGAACCGACGGACGACGGCGAGCAGGAGGAGGACGAGGAGGTCGACCCGGTCGTCGACACGGTGCCGAGCGGGAAGTTCACCTTCCGCCAGGTGGTGACGAAGTCGGACGACCCGACCTGGGCCAAGGTGGGCGACAGGGTGCAGGGGATCTGGACCATCACTCCCGACTGTCCGTCGGCCAGCGACTGCGGGGGCGCGATCAAGAACGCGACCGGCGGGTCCTTCCCCCTCACCTGGGACGGCACGGCGTTGACCCAGGCGGTCGAGGTCGGAACCGTGAAGGCTGAGTGCATTGACAACGTCACCGGAGAGCGGACAGGCCCGGTGACCCTGCGCGCGAAGCTCGTGCCGAACCCCGTCGTCTACACCGCGTCGGGCCCTGTGGATCCCGATACCGGCTTCGCCTCGTCGTACGTCGGCACCTACACCTACACCGAGCGGATCGTCTCCTACGAGAACCTGCTGGGTGGGCCGAGCCGTCCCCGGGACTGCCCGTTCCGCTCCAACGGCCAGATCAAGCACACGGCGACGTACAAGATCACGATCACCAGTGGCGCGGACCCCAAGGTCGCCAAGGCCGAGCGGAGACGGCTGGCGAGGGAGAAGCGGCAGGAGGGCAAGCGCTGAGCCTGCCGGTGCTGTGGGCGACCTTGTCCGACCAGGCAGCTCTGATGCGCAGGTCGTTCCGAGATCGCGTGGACCAGCCGGCCACGCTCCTCGGGCGTCAACCGGGGCCGGTAGCGGCACACTGGGCGGGTGACGACGACTGCCGCACTCGAGCGGGCCCGGGCATCCTTCGCCCGGCGCTCGTGGGGCAGCGCGTTCGAGGGGTTCGCCACGGCCGACGCGTCGACGCCGCTCGACCTGGACGACCTCGAGCGACTCGCCCTCGCCGCGTACCTGTGCGGCCGCGACGACGAATCCGCTCACGCGTGGACCCGCGCCCACCACGAAGCGATCCGCCGCGACGATCCGCAGCGGGCGGCTCGGAACGCCGTCATGATCGGATCCGGGCTGATGTTCCGGGGCGAGGCCGCGCCTGCGCTGGGATGGTTCGCACGTGCTGGGCGTGTCCTCGACGACTGTGGTGACTGCCCGGAGCGTGCGTGGCTGCTCATCTGGAAGGCCTTCGCGCAGATGTGGGGCGGAGATCCCGAGACGGCTCAACTCGCCTTCGTCGAAGGGACCGTCGCCGGCGAACGCATTCAGGACGCCGACCTGCTGACGATGGCGCGACTCGGCGACGGCATGTGCTTCATCCTGAGGGGCGAGGGTTCCGCTGGGATCGCGCTGCTCGACGAGGTCATGGTCGGGGTCACCTCCGGCGAGGTCTCGCCTATGTACGCCGGGATCGCCTACTGCACCGTGATCGCCGGCTGTTCGGAGCTGTTCGACGTCCGGCGGGCCAGGGAGTGGACGGCAGCGCTCGAACGCTGGTGCGAAGCACAGCCCGACCTCGTTCCCTTCCGCGGAAACTGCATGGTCCATCGATGCGAGCTCAAGCAGCTGGAAGGCGCCTGGACCGACGCGATGGCGGCCGCCCGGCAGGCCTGCGACTACCTGGCCGGCCCGGTCACCTGGGACACCCTCGGTTCGGCCTACTACCAGCTCGGCGAGCTGCAGCGGCTGCGGGGCGAGCTCGCCGAGGCCGAGGAGAGCTACCGCAGGGCGAGCGAGTCAGGCCGTCGTCCGGAGCCGGGCCTGGCGCTCCTCCGGCTCGCGCAAGGGCGCCACGACGCCGCCGCCGGCATCCTGCGGCGCGCGCTCGACGAGACGCGGGAGCCGCCCGCGCGCTTCCGCCTGCTCGCCGCGTACGTCGAGACGATGATCGCCTTGGGGGACGTCGCATCCGCCCGTGCGGGCGCCGACGAGCTCAACGAGATCGCCGTGGCCCTGGACGCTCCGTACCTGCATGCGACGGCGGCCTCGGCGGCAGGAGCGGTCCTGCTGGCGGAGGGTGACGCGGTTCCGGCGTTGCGCACGCTCCGCAGCGCGGGATCGGCATGGCGGGAGCTCGATGCTCCCTACGAGACGGCCCGGGTCCAGGTGCTCATCGGTCTCGCATGCCAGGCGCTGGGCGATGCGGAGACGTCCGCGCTCGAGCTCGACGGTGCGCGAAGGGTCTTCCAACAGCTGCAGGCCGAGCCGGACATCGAACGGCTGAACGTCCTCGCCCGACGACCGCGGGGCCCTGCGTCAGGCGGCCTGACGCCCCGTGAGCTCGAGGTCCTGCGGCTGGTCGCGTCCGGCATGACCAACCGGGCGATCGCGCGGGAGCTCGGCCTGTCGGAGAAGACGGTCGCCCGCCATGTCAGCAACACCCTCGTCAAGATCGGGGCACCCTCGCGCGCCGGGGCGACCGCCTACGCCTACGAGAACCGGCTGATCCAGCCGTGACGTGCGCAGAAGTACCCATGTCTCCGGACCCACTGCTGCACCGTTCGGCCGAAGCGCTCCGGCACCTGCCTGCCTAGCGTTCTTCTCCTCACCTCACAGGTAAGGAGCCGGTCATGACAGATCTGCAGCAGGCAAAGGAGCAGGGCGGGCAGACCGCGTCCGCCGAGGCGTGGGATGCCCTCGCGGCACAGTACGACGAGCACGTCGCACCCGGTGAGTCCGAGCTGGCCACCGCCGCACTGCGGTTGGCGGGCCTCCAGGAGGGCGCGGCGTTCCTCGACGTCGCCGCGGGACCGGGCGGCCTGAGCCTTCCGGCCGCCCGGCTCGGCGGCAGGGTGCTGGCGACCGACTGGTCCCCGAAGATGATCGAGCGCTTCAACGCGCGCGCGTCCGCCGAGGGCCTCGACGCCGAGGGCCGGGTGATGGACTGCCACGCGCTCGAGCTTCCCGACGACAGCTACGACGTGACCGGGTCGCTGTTCGGCGTCATGCTGGTCCCCGATCAGGCGCAGGCGCTGCGCGAGATGGTCCGCGTCACGAAGCCCGGCGGACGCGTGCTCATCATCGCCTACGGCGACCCCGCGGAGTTCGAAGCGCTGCACGTCTTCGTCAGTGCGGCACAGGCGGTGGTCCCGGAGTTCGAGGGACCGGCGGAGGACGAGCCTGTTCTCGAGTTCCAGGTGGCGGACCCGGAGGTCCTGCGGAGCCGGCTCGCCGATGCGGGCCTGACGAACGTCATCGTCGACACGAGCATCCAGGAGCAGATCACCGTCCAGTCCGGACGTCAGCTGTGGGACTGGTGTCTCGGCAGCAACCCGATTCCGGGGCTGCTGGTCGCAGATCTCACCGAGCGGCAGCGCGCGGACGTGATCGGAGTGCTCGACGGGATGATCCGCGAGCGCGCTCAGCGCACCGGTCACGCCGTGCTCACGGCCCCGCTGAACATCGGCGTCGGCACGACGACCGGCGCAGGATGAGTCACCGGCGCTGCGCTGCCGTCGCCGCACCCTGTCGCGGCCTCACACCCCGATCGGGTGCCAGACCGTCTTCGTCTCCAGGAACGCCGTCATCGGGGTCAGGCCCGGTTCGACCGTCCAGTCCGGCTCCGCGGCCGGCGCGCGTCGTACCCGCTTGACGTTGTCGGCCGCCGCGACCTCGAGCTCGGTGGCCAGTGCGGTGTCGCCCGCGACGCCGACGAGGTCGATCGCGTTGACGTCCATGTGGGCGGCCAGCCACGGGCCGAGCACCTGGGCGTCTCCGGTGAGCAGGTTGACCACGCCGCCGGGGACGTCGGAGGTGGCGAGCACCTCGGCGAAGGTGACCGCCGGCAGCGGTCGGGAGTACGACGACACGACGACCGCGGTGTTGCCGGTGACGATCACCGGAGCCACCGTGGCGACGAGGCCGAGCAGGGAGGAGCTCTGCGGGGCGAGGACTCCGACCACACCGGTCGGCTCGGGGGCGGTGTGGTTGAAGAACGGGCCGGCGACCGGGTTGGCGTTGCCGATCACCTGAGCGAGCTTGTCGGCCCAGCCGGCGTACCAGACCAGCCGGTCGACGGCGGCGTCCACCTGGCCACGGGCGGCTGCGGCGCTGGCCCCCTCGGACCGGCGGACCGCCTCCTCGAACTGCGGGCGTCGGTCCTCCATCACCTCGGCGATCCGGTACAGGACCTGGCCCCGGTTGTAGGCGGTGCGGCCTGCCCAGCCACCGAAGGCCTTGCGGGCGGCCACGACGGCGTCCCGGACGTCCTTCCGCGACGCCAGCGACGCGTTGGCCACGAACCTCCCCTTGCTGTCCAGCACCTCGTAGGAGTGGCCGGACTCGGAGCGCGGGAACGCGCCGCCGATGTAGAGCTTGTAGGTCTTGCGCACGTCGATCCGCGCCATCAGATCTCACCCTTCAGGTAGGACGCCAGGCCCTGCCGACCGCCCTCGCGGCCGTAGCCCGACTCCTTGTAGCCACCGAACGGGCTGGCCGGGTCGAACTTGTTGAACGTGTTGGCCCACACCACGCCGGCCCGCAGGTGCGAGGCCATGTGCAGGATCCTGGAGCCCTTGTCGGTCCACACGCCGGCGGAGAGCCCGTACGGCGTGTTGTTCGCCTTCTCGACCGCCTCGCTCGGCGTGCGGAAGGTGAGCACCGACAGCACCGGGCCGAAGATCTCCTCCCGGGCGATCCGGTGTGCCTGGGTCACGCCGGTGAACACCGTCGGAGGGAACCAGAACCCGGAGGACGGCAGGTCGCAGGACGGTGACCAGCGCTCGGCGCCCTCGGAGTCGCCGATCTCGGCCAGCTCGCGGATCCGGCCCAGCTGCTCGGCGGAGTTGATCGCGCCGATGTCGGTGTTCTTGTCGAGCGGGTCACCGATGCGCAGCGTCGACATCCGGCGCTTCAGCCGGCCCAGCACCTCCTCGGCGACCGACTCCTGGACCAGGAGCCGCGACCCCGCGCAGCAGACATGACCCTGGTTGAAGAAGATCCCACTCACGATGCCCTCGACCGCCTGGTCGATGGGTGCGTCGTCGAACACGATGTTGGCGGCCTTGCCGCCGAGCTCCAGGGTGACCTTCTTCTCCGACCCCGCCACGGCACGGGCGATCGCCTTGCCGACCTCGGTGGAGCCGGTGAAGGCGACCTTGTCGACGTCCGGGTGGGACACCACGGCGTGTCCGGTCGCACCGGCACCGGTGACGATGTTGACGACGCCCGGGGGCAGGTCGGCCTGCTGGCAGATCTCCGCGAAGAGCAGCGCGGTCAGCGGAGTGGTCTCCGCGGGCTTGAGCACCACCGTGTTGCCGCAGGCGAGCGCCGGCGCGACCTTCCACGCCAGCATCAGCAGCGGGAAGTTCCAGGGGATGACCTGGCCGGCGACGCCGTGCGGCTGCGGGTCCGGCCCGAGGCCGGCGTACTCGAGCTTGTCGGCCCAGCCGGCGAAGTAGAAGAAGTTCGCGGCGACCTGCGGCACGTCGACGTCGCGGCTCTCCTTGATCGGCTTCCCGTTGTCGATCGACTCCAGGACGGCCAGCTCCCGACCGCGCTCCTGGATGATCCGGGCGATCCGGAAGAGGTACTTGGCGCGCTCCTTGCCCGGCATCCGCGACCAGCCGCGGAACGCGCGCCGCGCCGCCCTCACCGCGCGGTCGACGTCGGCCGCGTCGGCCTCGGCGACCTCCGCGAGCGTCTCCTCGGTGGCCGGGTTGATGGTCTTGAACGACGAGCCGTGTCCGTCGACGAACTCACCGTCGATGAACAGGCCGTACGACGCCTTGATGTCGACGATGGCGCGCGACTCCGGCGCAGGTGCGTACTCGAATGCCATGAGCGATCAGTCCAGGGTGAAGTAGTCGGGACCGCTGTAGCGGCCGGTGGTCAGCTTGGTCCGCTGCATCAGCAGGTCGTTGAGGAGTGTCGAGGCGCCGAACCGGAACCAGTCCGGGGTGAGCCAGTCGTCGCCGGCGACCTCGTTGACCATGACGAGGTACTTGATCGCGTCCTTGGCGCTCCGGATGCCGCCCGCGGGCTTCACGCCGATCTGCACGCCGGTGGCCTCACGGAAGTCGCGGACCGCCTCGAGCATCACGAGCGTGACCGGCAGGGTCGCCGCCGGCTGGACCTTGCCCGTCGAGGTCTTGATGAAGTCGGCGCCGGCGAGCATCGCCAGCCACGACGCACGGCGGACGTTGTCGTAGGTCTGCAGCTCGCCGGTCTCGAAGATCACCTTCAGGTGCGCGTGGGAGCCGTCCGGCCGAACGCACGCCTCGCGGGTCGCCACGATCTCCTCGAACACCTGGAGGTAACGGCCCGACAGGAACGCGCCGCGGTCGATCACCATGTCGATCTCGTCGGCTCCCGCGGCCACGGCGTCGCGGGTGTCGGCGAGCTTCACGTCCAGCGACGCGCGGCCGCTCGGGAAGGCGGTGGCGACGGCGGCGACGTTGACCGCGTCGCCGACGATCGCCTTCACCTCACCGACCAGGTCGCCGTACACACAGACGGCGGCCACCGAGGGGCAGGTCGCGTCGGAGGGGTCTGGTCGTAGCGCCTTGCTGGCGAGGGCGCGGACCTTGCCGGCGGTGTCCTGGCCCTCGAGCGTGGTGAGGTCGACCATGCGGATCGCGAGGTCGATCGCCCACGCCTTCGAGGTGGTCTTGATGGAGCGCGTGCCGAGCCCGGCGGCACGAGCCTCGGCACCGACCTGGTCCACCCCGGGCAGCCCGTGCAGAAAGCGTCGGAGTGACGCCTCGCTGGTGGTCACCTCTGAGTAGGCCGCCGGTCCCGGTGACGGGTCGGCTGCGGCGGTGGTCGGCATCTGTCCAGCATAGGGTTGGGCGACGTGAGGGGCGAAGGTGACGGGCAGGCTGCCAGGTTCAGCAACGGCGGACGTGGGGTCGGCATCGTCGGGCTCGTCGGAGTCGGCATCTTCCTCGCCTACGGTGCCCTCGACGGCGACGCCCGGTTCGCTCCCTGGGGCTACACCCTGTGCCTGTTCGTCGGCGTCGCGATCTGGGTGGTGCTGGTGCGACCCACGCTGCGCGTGGAGGACGGCGTCCTGGAGCTCCGCAACATGCTCCACAGCCGGTGGATCCCGCTCGCTCGGGTGACCGACGTCAACATCACCCAGGTCACGGCCGTGGAGGCGGACGGCAGGAGGTTCGTCGGATCCGGCGTCAGCCGCACGCCGCGCCAGATCCGGCGCGACGCCCTCCGCGGGGGGGAGGGCCGGGCACAGGACCAGTCCTACGGGTGGGTCGTGCAGCACCGGCTCCGCCGGATGGCCGAGGACGCGCGCGACCTCACCGCCGAGGAGCCGCCGGCCACCCGCCGCACGTGGGCGTGGCCGGAGATCGTCGCGCTCGTCGGCCTCGCGCTGGCGACCGTCGTGCTCTGGCTGGCCTAGATCCCGGCG
>NZ_SSXI01000067.1 GCF_004803405.1 Nocardioides sp.
AGGCCGAGGGCCGCGACGCCGACGCGATCGTCGCCGCGCTCGCGGCCGGCGAGCTGAGCGGCCTCGTCGTCGCGGGCGTCGACCCCGACGACACCGCTGACCCGGCCGCCACTCGTGCCGCGATCGAGGCCGCCGGGTTCGTCGTCGCCTTCGACCTCCGCGCCACCGAGGTCACCGACGCCGCCGACGTGGTCTTCCCCGTCGCTCCCGTCACCGACAAGTCCGGCAGCTTCGTCAACTGGGAGGGCCGCGTCCGCTCCTGGGACGCCGCCCTGCGCAACCCCGCCTCGCTCCCGGAGCTTCGTGCCCTCGCCGGCATCGCGGAGCAGCTGGGCACCCCCCTCGGCTTCAAGACCGTCGAGGAGGCCCGGGCCGAGCTCCAGCAGCTGGGACCCTGGGACGGGGCCCGGTCGACCTCCCTCGAGGCGGTCCCGCAGCGACCCTCGCCCGACCGGAGCACCGGGGAGCTGGTCCTGGCCACCTGGAAGCAGATGATCGACAACGGACGGATGCAGGACGGCGACAAGTTCCTGAAGGCCACGGGTCGCACGCCGGTCGCCCTCGTCTCTCGCGCCCTCTACGACGAGCACGGACCCACGATCAGCCTCACCGGGGACCGTGGCTCGATGACCCTTCCCGCCGAGATCGCCGACGACCTCGTCGACGGCGTGGTCTGGGTGCCGGCCAACTCCGTCGGCAACGGCGTGCTGGCCGACCTCGCCTCGCCGGGCACGACGGTCACCATCACCGGAGGTATGGGCGAAAGGGGCACCGCGTGAACACCGGCCTGGACGCGTTCGGCCAGGACCCCTGGTGGGTGATCGGCCTCAAGACGCTGCTGATCTTCCTGGTCCTGGTCCTGCTGACGCTCTTCAACATCTGGCTGGAGCGCCGGGTCGTGGCCCGGATGCAGCACCGGATCGGACCCAACGTGCACGGTCCGTTCGGCCTGCTGCAGTCACTCGCCGACGGGGTGAAGCTGGCCTTCAAGGAGGACCTGATCCCGAAGGCGGCCGACAAGGTGGTCTTCGTGCTGGCGCCGGTGATCGCCACGGTGCCCGCGTTCGTGACCTTCAGCGTGATCCCGTTCGGCCCCGAGGTGAACTTCTTCGGCGAGCGCACCCCGCTCCAGCTCACGGACATGCCGGTCGCGGTGCTGTTCGTGCTGGCCATCGCCTCCATCGGCATCTACGGCATCGTCCTCGGCGGATGGTCCAGCGGGTCGACGTACTCGCTGCTGGGCGGACTGCGGTCGAGCGCGCAGATGATCTCCTACGAGGTCGCGATGGGCCTCGCGTTCGTCTCGGTGTTCATGTACGCCGGATCGATGTCCACCAGCGAGATCGTCGCCGCGCAGGACGACCTCTGGTTCGGCCTGATCCTGCTGCCGTCGTTCGTGATCTACCTGATCTCGATGGTCGGCGAGACCAACCGCGCACCGTTCGACCTCCCGGAGGCCGAGGGCGAGCTGGTCGGCGGCTTCCACACCGAGTACTCCAGCCTGAAGTTCGCGCTGTTCTTCCTCGCCGAGTACATCAACATGGCCACGGTGGCCGCCCTCGCCACGACGCTGTTCCTCGGCGGCTGGCACGCGCCGTTCTGGATCGACGAGGTCTGGGCGGGTGCCAACCAGGGCTACTGGCCGGTGCTGTGGTTCTTCGGCAAGGTCATGTTCTTCATCTTCATCTTCATCTGGCTGCGCGGGTCGCTGCCCCGTCTGCGCTACGACCAGTTCATGGCGTTCGGCTGGAAGCGGCTGATCCCCATCGCGCTGGCGTGGATCATCGCGGTCGCCACGATGCGGGCCGCCCGCAACGAGGGCGTCTTCGACGACGGACTCGCCCAGGACCCGCAGTTCTGGATGATCTCGATCGGCGTCGTGCTCGCCGTACTGCTGGTCACGTTCCTGATCCCGGAGAAGCAGGAGGAGGCCCCGGCCCGCGCGTTCCCGCCGCGCGCCGGCGGCTACCCGGTCCCGCCCATGCCGGCGGGTGGTCCGGTGCAGGGTGCGGCCGCGCCGCTGGTGTTCCACTCCGACGTCCACACCGACACAGAGGTGAGCAGCAATGGCTGAGCAGAAGGGACCCTCGCTCAAGGAGCAGCTGTGGGACCCCGTCGCCGGGTTCGGCGTGACCTTCAGGACGATGTTCCGCAAGGTCGTCACCGAGCAGTACCCGAAGGAGAAGCTGCCCACCGCGCCGCGGTTCCACGGCCGACACCAGCTGAACCGCTGGCCCGACGGCCTGGAGAAGTGCATCGGCTGCGAGCTGTGCGCATGGGCCTGCCCCGCCGACGCCATCTACGTCGAGGGCGCCGAGAACAGCAAGGACCCCGACGGCTCGGGCCGGTTCTCACCGGGTGAGCGCTACGGCCGGGTCTACCAGATCAACTACCTGCGCTGCATCCTCTGCGGGCTGTGCATCGAGGCGTGCCCCACCCGCGCGCTGACGATGACCAACGAGTACGAGCTGGCCGACGACAGCCGGAGCAGCCTGATCTACGAGAAGTCCGACCTGCTCGCCCCGCTCCTGCCCGGGATGGAGCAGCCGCCCCACCCGATGCTGCTCGGCGACGACGACCAGGACTACTACCGCGGCGACTTCAAGCCCACCGACCCGGCCGCCCCGGCGGGTCCGACCGCACCTCCGACCGCCCAGGGCAAGGAGACCCTCGCATGATCGCGTTCTGGGTGCTCGCACCGATCATGGTGCTCGCTGCGCTCGGCATCCTCTTCGTGCGCAAGGCGGTGCACGCGGCGCTGCTGCTGGCGGTGGTCATGATCAGCCTCGCCATGCTCTACGCCGTGCTCGAGGCGCCCTTCCTGTTCGCCGTCCAGATCATCGTCTACACCGGCGCCATCCTGATGCTGTTCCTGTTCGTGATCATGCTGGTCGGGGTCGACGCCTCGGACTCGCTGGTGGAGACGATCAAGGGCCAGCGTGCGCTCGCGTGGCTGGCCGGCCTGGCCTTCGCCCTGGTGGCGGTCGTCGGCCTCGCCCAGCTCACCTTCGGCTCGGCTGTCGGGCTCGAGGAGGCCAACGGGGAGAGCAACGTGAAGGCGCTCGCGAACCTCCTGTTCTCCCGGTACGTGTTCGCGTTCGAGGTCACCAGCGCGCTGCTGATCACCGCCGCCGTCGGCGCCATGGTGCTGGCCCACCGCGAGCGGCTGACGCCGAGACGCACCCAGACCGATCTCGCCGCGGAGCGCGTTCGCGCGTACGCCGAGACCGGCGCACACCTCGGACCGCTGCCCCCTCCGGGTGTCTACGCCCGCCACAACGCCGTCGACACCCCGGCTCTGCTGCCCGACGGCAGTCCCGCCGCGGCGTCGGTGTCCCGGGTGCTCGCCGCCCGCGGCACCATGAAGCCGACCGGCCTGCGCGACATCGACGAGGTCACCGCGCAGCTCGGCTCCGACGCCGAGCACCGGCCCGAGCTCACGCCGGAGACGAGTGGCAAGTCCGCCGCCACCGGCTCCACGGTTGCGCAGCAGCGGGGGAGCGAAGCGACCGACCGCACGGAGGGCGAGGCATGACGGAGTACATCATCCTGAGCGCGATCCTCTTCACGATCGGCTCGATCGGCGTCCTCACCCGGCGCAACGCGATCGTCGTGTTCATGTGCGTCGAGCTGATGCTCAACGCGTGCAACCTGGCGTTCGTCGCCTTCGCCCGCCAGCACGGCAACCTCGACGGCCAGATCGCGGCCTTCTTCGTGATGGTCGTCGCCGCCGCCGAGGTCGTGGTGGGCCTGGCGATCATCATGACCATCTTCCGGACCCGTCGCTCGGCCTCGGTCGACGACGCGAGCCTGCTGAAGTTCTGAGGAGAGCACCCAGATGACCGCACTCTCCGCGCTGGCGGTGAAGGCTGCCGAGACGCACGTCCCGGTGGTCGACCCGACCACCGCCGACGGTCCCTTCGTCCTGCTCTGGTCGATCATCGCGCTCCCGCTGGCCGGTGCCGCCGTGCTGCTGCTCGGCGGCAGGGCCACCGACAGGTGGGGGCACCTGCTCGGCACGGCGACCTCGGTCGGGTCGTTCGCGGTCAGCCTGGTGCTCTTCATCGCCCTGCTCGGCCGTGACGAGTCCGACCGCCAGGTCTCCCAGCACGTCTACGACTGGATCGAGGCCGGCGGTCTCCACATCGGGGTCGACCTGCTCTACGACCCGCTGTCCGCTCTGTTCCTGCTGCTGATCACCGGTGTCGGCTCGCTGATCCACGTGTACTCGATCGGCTACATGGAGCACGACCCGCGACGGCGCCGGTTTTTCGCCTACCTCAACCTGTTCGTCGCGGCCATGCTGATGCTGGTGCTGTCCGAGAACTACGTCGGACTGTTCCTCGGGTGGGAGGGCGTCGGCCTGGCGTCGTACCTGCTCATCGGCTTCTGGCAGCACAAGCCCTCGGCGGCCGCCGCGGCCAAGAAGGCGTTCGTCATCAACCGGGTCGGCGACATGGGCCTGGGCCTGGCGATCTTCCTTCTGTTCGTCACCTTCGGTACGACGAGCTTCAGCGCGATCAGCGCGGCCGCTCCCGGCGCCACCGAGACGACCTTGAACTGGATCGGCGTGCTCCTCCTGCTCGGTGCCTGCGGCAAGTCGGCACAGGTGCCCCTCCAGGCCTGGCTGCTCGACGCGATGGAGGGCCCGACGCCGGTCTCCGCGCTGATCCACGCGGCCACCATGGTGACCGCCGGCGTCTACCTGATCACCCGCTCGAACTTCGTGTTCGAGCTCGCCCCGGCCGCGCAGACCGCCGTGGTGATCGTGGCCACGGTGACGCTCCTGTGGGGTGCGATCATCGGCTGCGCGAAGGACGACATCAAGAAGGCGCTCGCCGGCTCCACGATGAGCCAGATCGGCTACATGATGCTCGGCGCGGGCCTCGGCGTGGCGGGCTACGCGTTCGCGATCTTCCACCTGCTGACCCACGGGTTCTTCAAGGCCAACATGTTCCTGGGCGCCGGCTCGGTCATGCACGCGATGGACGACGACGTCGACATGCGTCACTACGGCGCGCTCCAGAAGATGCTGCCGGTCACCTTCCTGACCTTCGCGATGGGCTACCTCGCGATCATCGGCTTCCCCGGGTTCTCCGGGTTCTGGTCGAAGGACAAGATCATCGAGACCGCGCTGGTCGAGAACTGGCTGGTCGGCGTCTGCGCGCTGCTCGGTGCCGGCATCACCGGGTTCTACATGACCCGGCTGATGCTGATGACGTTCTTCACCGAGAAGCGCTGGGCGAAGGACGCGCACCCGCACGAGAGCCCCGCGGTGATGACCGTCCCGCTGGTCGTGCTCGCCGCGTTGTCGGTGCTCGGCGGCCTGATGCTCGCCGGGAACTGGATCGTGGACTGGCTCAGCCCGGTCGTCGGCCACGCCGAGCACCACGAGCCGCCGATCCCGGCGATCCTGATCACCCTGCTCGTGGTGGCCGTCGTGGCGGCTGGTGCCGCGCTCGCCTGGTTCCTCGTCGGCAGGCAGGACGTGCCACGCGAGGCGCCCGCGGACGTGTCGTTCGCGACGAAGGCTGCGCGCGCCGACCTCTACGGGGATGCGATCAACGACGGTCTGGTCGTACGGCCCGGCGTCGTGCTGGTCGATGGGCTCGTGGCGGCCGACCGCTCCGTCGTGGACGGCGCGTTCGACGGTGGCTCGTCGTTCCTGGCCGGCACCGGACAGGCGCTCCGGCGGCTGCAGACCGGATACGTCCGCTCCTACGCGCTGTCGGTGCTCGCCGGCGCTGTCATCCTCGTCGTGACCCTGGTGGCGGTGAACCTCTGATGGACAACTTCCCGATCCTCAGTGTCCTGGTGTGGCTGCCGCTCGTCGGCGCCGTCGCCGTCGCGCTGATGCCGTCCGCGCTCAGCAAGGTCGCCGGCCTCGGCGTCGCCATGGCGACCCTCGGCGTGGGTGCGGTCGTGGCGATCTCCTACGAGCTCGACGCCGGCCGCCAGCTTCGCGAGGAGCACGAGTGGATCGAGGCGTTCGGCGTGCACTACGCGCTCGGCGTCGACGGGCTCGGCCTGCTGATGGTGCTGCTCACGGTGCTGCTCGTGCCACTCGTCCTCGTCGCCGAGTGGGTCAAGGCCGACGACCCCAAGGGCACCGGGGCGAAGGCCTTCGTCGCCTGGGCGCTGGCCCTGGAGGGCCTGGCCCTGGCGGTGTTCTGCGCCACCGACGTGTTCTTGTTCTACGTCGTCTTCGAGGCCACGCTGATCCCGGCGTACTTCCTGGTCGGTGGCTTCGGTCGTGAGGGTCGCGGTGCGGCCGCCCTGAAGTTCCTGATGTTCCAGCTCGCCGGCGGCCTCATCCTCCTCGCCGCGGTGATCGGGCTCTACGTCGTCTCCGCGCAGCAGGGGGCGCCGTCCTACCTGCTCTCGGACCTGGAGCAGCTCGACATCGGGACCGACGCCGGACGCTGGCTCTTCTTCGGCTTCTTCATCGCGTTCGCGATCAAGGCGCCGCTCTTCCCGCTGCACACCTGGCTGGCGGACACGACCGAGAAGGCGACGCCCGGAACCGGCGTGCTGCTCGTCTGCATCCTCGACAAGATCGGCACCTTCGGGATGATGCGGTTCTGCCTCGGCATCTTCCCGGAGGCCTCCCAGTGGGCCACGCCGCTGGTGATCGTGCTCGCCCTGATCTCCGTGGTGTACGGCGCGCTCGTGGCGATCGGGCAGGACGACGTGTTCCGCCTGATCGGTCTCACCTCGCTCAGCCACTTCGGCCTGATCACGCTCGGCGTGTTCGCGCTCAGCAGCCAGGGCGGCACCGGGGCGGTCCTCTACATGGTCAACCACGGGCTGGCGACGGCTGCGCTGTTCCTCACCGCGGGCTACATCTACGACCGCCGCGGCACGTCGCTGATCAGCCAGATGGGCGGTCTCGAGAAGGTCGCGCCGGTGCTTGCTGGACTCTTCCTGGTCGCCGGCCTCGCCACGCTGGGCCTGCCGGGGCTCTCGCCGTTCGTCAGTGAGTTCCTGGTCTTCGTGGCGGCCTTCGACTACGCCTGGTACGTCGGCGCCATCGCGGTGACCGCTGTCGTGCTCTCCGCGATCTACGTGCTCTGGTTCTACCAGCGTGCGATGACCGGACCCTCGCCCGAGGGCCTGCTGGAGAGCACGGGCGAGCTGCCGCCCGGCACGGACCACACGGACCAGGCCCACGGCGCCACTGCCGTCGCCACCAGGCCGATGACCGACCTCGGCGTGCGCGAGCTCGTGGCCGTGGTGCCCCTGACCGCCGCGATGGTGCTGTTCGGCTTCTATCCCGCACCGCTGCTGGATGTGAGCAACCCGATGGTGGCGGACCTGATGGAGCACGTCGGCATCCAGGACGACGAGCCGGTCGTCCCGCCCGGAGACCACGAGGCTGAGGAAGGGGAGTCGCACTGATGGACTTCACCAAGCCCGAGCTCGAGTACGCCGAGCTCCTCCCGCTCTTCATCGTCTTCGGTGCCGCGTGCGTCGGGGTGGTGCTCGAGGCGTTCCTGCCCCGGGAGCAGCGCCGCCTTCCGCAGGTCGTGCTCTCGATGCTCGCCGTGGTCGGTGCGCTGGTGGCGACGATCGTGGTCGGCACCGACCTCGAGCGGCACACCGGGCTCGACGGCTCGAGTGCGCTCGGCCTGGTGGGCGCCGAGGGCAGCATCGTCGTCGACGGGCCGACGATCTACCTGTGGGCGCTGATCCTCGTCTTCGCCATCGGCGGGGTCGCGCTGTTCGCCGAGCGTCAGCTCGAGGGCGGCGTGTCCGGGTTCACCGGCCAGGCCGCGGCGCTTCCCGGCACCGACACCGAGCGCGAGGCGTCCACGCGGGGGCTGGAGCACACTGAGGTCTACCCCCTGCTGCTGTTCGCGGTCGGCGGGATGCTGCTGTTCCCGGCCTCGGGGGACCTGCTGACGATGTTCGTCGCGCTCGAGGTGCTCTCGCTGCCGCTCTACCTCCTGTGCGGGCTCGCGCGCCGTCGCCGCCTGCTCAGCCAGGAGGCGGCGATGAAGTACTTCCTCCTCGGCGCCTTCTCCTCCGGCTTCTTCCTGTACGGCGCCGCGCTGGTCTACGGCTACGCCGGGTCGGTCTCGTTCGCCGGCATCAACGAGGCGGTCCGCGCCGGATCGGCCAACCACGGCCTGCTCCTCGCCGGGATCGCCCTGCTGGCGGTCGGCCTGCTGTTCAAGGTCGGTGCCGCCCCGTTCCAGGCCTGGACCCCGGACGTCTACCAGGGCGCGCCCACCGCGGTCACCGCCTTCATGGCCGCCGGCACGAAGGTGGCCGCCTTCGGCGCGCTGCTCCGCCTGCTCTACGTCGCGTTCGGTGGCGAGCGCTGGAGCTGGGTGCCGATGCTCTGGGTCGTCGCCATCGCCTCGATGGTCCTCGGCGCGGTGCTCGCCGTCGTCCAGAACGACGTGAAGCGGATGCTCGCCTACTCCTCCGTCGCGCACACAGGCTTCCTGCTGACCGGCGTGCTCGGCGTGCAGAGCGCGGGCGAGCTGGCCGAGGGGCAGTACTCCTCGCTCGAGGGGGTGCTGTTCTACCTGACCACCTACGGCTTCGCGATGATCGGCGCCTTCGCGATCGTGACGCTCGTCCGGGACGCGGGCGGCGAGGCCACCCACTACGACCGGTGGGCCGGGCTCGGCCGCACGTCGCCGCTGGTCGCGTTCGCGTTCGCGTTCTTCCTGCTGTCCATGGCCGGGATCCCGCTGACGGCCGGGTTCATCGGCAAGTGGGCGGTCTTCACCTCGGCCCTGTCCGCGGGCGCCTGGCCGGTCGTCCTGGTCGCGATCGCGTCGAGCATCGTGGCGGTCGCCTTCTACGTTCGGCACATCCGGCTGATGTTCTTCACCGAGCCGCACCCCGACGGCACCGGAGTCGTCACCCAATCCTCGCTGCTCACCTCCGGCACCGTCGTGGTGTGCCTCGCGGCGACCCTGGTGCTCGGAGTACTGCCGGGGCCGGTTCTCGATCTGGTGACGAGTACGGGAGACTTCATCAGGTGAGCCCCGTGTCTCCCGCCGAGCTGGCCCTGCCGATCGTCGACGCCGCCCTCGCGGATCGTCTCCGCAGCCGGATGGCCACGGTGGAGGAGGCGCTCTTCGAGCACGCGTCCAGCCGGGCGCCGTACGTCACCGCGGCGGCGCGGCACCTGCTCGCCGCCGGCGGCAAGCGGTTCCGCCCGCTGCTGGTGCTGCTGGCCGCCGAGGCCGGGCCGCGCCCCGACGCGGACGAGGTGCTCACGGCGGCCTGCGTCGTCGAGATCACCCACGTGGGTTCGCTGTACCACGACGACGTGATGGACGAGGCCGACCTGCGCCGCGGCGCCGACTCGGCCAACTCGCGCTACGACAACCTGGTGGCGATCCTGACCGGCGACTTCCTGTTCGCCAAGTCCTCCGAGCTCACCGCGCAGCTGGGCCCGGATGCGGTGCGCATCCAGGCCGAGACGTTCACCCGGCTCGTCGAAGGACAGATCCTCGAGACCGTGAAGCCCGGGCCCGACGAGGACCCGCTGCAGCATTACCTGGACGTGGTGGCCGGCAAGACCGGCTCGCTGATCGCGACCTCGGCCCGGTACGGCGCGCTGTTCTCCGGTGCGGCGCCCGAGGTGGTCGAGGCCCTCACCCAGTACGGCGAGCTCGTGGGCACCGCGTTCCAGCTGTCCGACGACATCCTCGACATCGCCTCGGAGACCGAGGAGTCCGGCAAGACGCCCGGCACCGACCTTCGCGAGGGGGTTCCGACCCTGCCGGTGCTGCTGGCCCGGGCGTCGCAGGACCCGGACGACGGGCGCCTGCTGGAGCTGCTCGACCAGGACCTGACCGACGACGCCCTCCACGCGGAAGCCCTCGACCTGCTGCGCAAGCACCCCGCCCTCGCCGAGGCGCGCGATCACGTCGTCGCGCGCGCCCAGGAGGCCAAGAAGCTCCTCGTGGTGCTGCCCGAGGGCTCGGTGCGCGCCGCGCTGGAGTCCTTCGCCGACGTGGTGGCGGTGCGCTCGGCCTGAGCTCGGCGGCGAGCTACACCGCGCTGGCCTCCGCCGCGAGGCCGAGCTGCCGCCGGCGGGTGCGCAGCGCCTCGGCGGTGAAGACCACCAGCGCCAGCCACACCAGTCCGAACCCGACCCACCGCCCGGGCGGCATGTGCTCGCCGAGGAGGGTCACCCCGAGCGCGAACTGCAGGATCGGCGCGAGGTACTGCAGCAGGCCCAGCGTCGTCATCGAGACCCGCGTCGCGGCCGCGCCGAAGCAGAGCAGGGGGATCGCGGTGACCACTCCGCTGGCCAGCAGCAGCGCCACGTGGCCGAGGCCCTGGTCGGCGAAGTGTGCTTGGCCGGCCATGCCCAGCCAGACCAGGTAG
Organism: Nocardioides sp.; assembly: GCF_004803405.1. Lineage (GTDB taxonomy): Bacteria > Actinomycetota > Actinomycetes > Propionibacteriales > Nocardioidaceae > Nocardioides > Nocardioides vastitatis. The sequence goes on from NZ_SSXI01000067.1 coordinate 10,357, forward strand.
CTCGCGGCGATCGGGACCAGCACGGCCGTCTCGAAGGTGAGGCTCTCGATGGCGCCGACGCCCGCCGACTTCTTGGCCAGCCCGTAGGTGCCGAACGAGAAGGCGAGCACCAGTGCGATCACCGGTGGCCGCCCGTAGTCGAGGCTGAGTACGAGGACGGCGACGAACCCGATCCCGAGCGCGACCCATTGGGCGGGCCGGAGCTGCTCACGCAGGATGATCACCCCCATCAGCACCGTCACCAGCGGGTTGATGAAGTAGCCGAGCGAGGTCTCCACCACGCGGTCGCTGTTCACGCCGTAGATGTAGGTGCCCCAGTTGACGCTGATCGTGATCGCCGCGGCCGTCAGCAGGAGCACCTTCCGGCGGTCCCGCAGGACGGCGCGCAGAGCCGTCGTACGACGGAGGAGCACGACCAGGGCGACGGTGACGACGAGCGACCACACGACGCGGTGCGCGAGGATCTCCACGGCGCGGCTCGGCTCGAGCAGCGGCCAGTAGAGCGGGAACGCGCCCCAGATGACGTACGCGGCGACGCCCAGCAGAAAACCGCGTTTGGCATCGGGCACGCTGCGAGGTTAGCGACCGGGGACGACGGGCCACTAATCCTTCACGCGGGCCGCCGCCTCAGTCGATGGTCCAGGTGTCGCCGGCGCCGATGAGCGACGCGAGGCGGTCCTCCGGGGTACCGCCGCCGGCACTCGCGGCCTCGACGGCCGAGCTGACCTGGGCGCGGGCCTGGTCGTCGTACGTCGGGCGCTCGACCTGGCGGAAGATGCCGATCGGCGACCGGTTGAGGTAGCCCGCGTCGGTGAGTCGCGAGATCGCGAACGCGGTCGAGGGGTCGGGGTGGTGCGCGTCGTGGACCAGCACCTGCTCGAGCGGCACCGAGGCGGTCTCCACGACCTCCACGCCGCCGCCGGCCGCCTGGACCAGGGCCTTGTCGCCCAGCCCGGTCGCCTCGTCGCGAAGGCCGAACGTGACCGGCTGATCGTGGACCAGCGGGATGATCGCGTGGTCCTTGGTATCCCGGTCCTTGATCGCGTCGAACGCGCCGTCGTTGAAGATCGGGCAGTTCTGGTAGATCTCCACGAACGACGTGCCGCGATGGGCAGCAGCGGCGGAGAGCACCGCGGTGAGGTGCTTGCGGTCGGAGTCGATGGTCCGGGCCACGAAGGTGGCCTCGGCCCCCAGTGCCAGCGAGACCGGGTTGAACGGGTGGTCCAGCGAGCCCACCGGGGTGGACTTGGTGACCTTGCCGACCTCCGAGGTGGGTGAGTACTGGCCCTTGGTGAGGCCGTAGATCCGGTTGTTGAACAGCAGGATCGTCATGTTGACGTTGCGGCGCAGGGCGTGGATCAGGTGGTTGCCGCCGATCGAGAGCGCGTCGCCGTCTCCGGTGACGACCCACACCGACAGGTCCTCGCGGGCGGTGGCGATCCCGGTCGCGATCGACGGCGCACGGCCGTGGATCGAGTGCATGCCGTAGGTGTCGAGGTAGTACGGGAACCGGCTGGAGCAGCCGATGCCGGAGACGAACACGATGTTCTCGCGGCGCAGGCCGAGGTCGGGCAGGAACGACTGCACGGCCTTGAGCACCGCATAGTCGCCGCATCCGGGGCACCAGCGGACCTCCTGGTCGCTGGTGAACTCCTTGGCGGTCTGCGGTCCGTCGGCCGACTCGTACCGGGGCACCGACTCGGTGCCGGTGCGGAGCTGGGGGGTGGGCAGCGCAGCGCTGGCTGGGGTGCTCATCTGCTGGGAACCTCCTCGTGGTCGGACGGCGGGTTGAGGCCGTGCTCGCCGAGGTCGACGTCCTTGCCCTCGGCTTCGCCCACGAGCTGGCCGACGGCCTCGGCGAGCTCGGCGGCCTTCAGCGGCAGGCCGTAGACGTGGTTGTAGCCGATGGCGTCGACGAGGTACTCCGCGCGGAGCAGCTTGGAGAGCTGTCCGAGGTTCATCTCCGGGACCAGCACCCTGTCGTACCGCTTGAGGATGTCGCCGAGGTCCTTGGGGAACGGGTTGAGGTGGCGCAGGTGGACCTGCGCGACGTTGTAGCCGGCGCGGCGGACGCGGCGGCAGGCGGCGCCGATCGGGCCGTAGGTGGAGCCCCAGCCGATCACCAGCACCTTGGCCTCCCCGGAGGGGTCGTCGACCTCGAGGGGTGGGAGCGAGTCGGCGATCCGCTCGATCTTGGCCTGCCGGATCCGGACCATGTAGTCGTGGTTGGCCGGGTCGTAGGAGATGTTCCCGTGGCCTT
>NZ_SSXI01000012.1 GCF_004803405.1 Nocardioides sp.
CCACTTCGCCCAGCGCTCGCGCATAGGCCGGCGCGTGCTCGGACTTCTGCAGCGCGAGCCCGCCCATGGTGGGCGTCGGCCCGGCCCGGAACCGGTTCCCGCGCTTCGCGGCGAGCATGAACTCCTCGGCCGACACGGTCCGGCCGGTCTCCTCGGCCCACGCGACGAACGCGCCGCGGGACCGCTCGGCGACCGTCGCGGCCAGCGCCTCGCCCTCGGCGCGCGCGGCTGTCTCGTCCAGGCCGGCCTGCTCCGCCACCGCGACGAGCGCCTCGAGCGCGTCGGCCAGCGTGGTCGTGCCGGAGCTCATGGCGTGCCCAGGGTCAGGTCGGGCCCACCGGACGAGGAGTGCCCGAACTTCGCGTCGAGGAAGCGGCCGTGCGCGATCAGCGCCTGTGCGTCGGCCCGGTTGGCGGCGTCGAAGATCTTGTCCATCGTGGCGCCGAGCACCTCGAGCTGCTCGATCAGGATCATCAGCGCGGTCTTGTGCCCGTCGATGGGGCGCGTGTCGGCCCACTCCCGCGGCAGCCGGAGGTAGCCGCCGACGGCCTCGGGGAGGTAGTCGGTCGCGGTCGCCACGACCGAGTAGCTCTCCTGGCTGCCCAGCCCGAGCTGGCTCAGGCGCGGGAGGGTCTGGTGGATGGTGCGCGCGATCCGCACCACCCGCGAGATCACCACCGGGGGCGCGTTGCCCTCACGCAGCATCGCGTTGACCCGGTTGAGCGCCGCCAGGATGTCCTGCTCCGTCGGCGCCGGCGGTACGACGTACTGCGCCGCGCCCGCGCCGTCGCCCCGACCACCCCGGACCCGGCCCCACCACGACTTCAGCCCCACCGTTCTCCGTCCCGGTCCACGCAGCCGGATCAGCCGATGTCGAGCGTGCCGGCGGCGTTGCGCTGGTCGTGCTGCTGGACCCGCTCCAGATAGGCCCGCGACTTCTGGACCTCGGTCTCGAGCACGCCGATCGTGGTGGACATGGTGTCCAGCGCCTTGAGCTTGAATTCGTCGATCGAGTCCATGGTCGCGTAGATGTTGGCGAACGCGGCCTGCAGCTGCTCCATGCCGATCGTCGAGGAGGCCGCCTGCTCCTGGATCGCCGCGGAGTTGTCCTTGAGCATCTCCGAGGTGCGCTGGATCATCGTCGAGGTCGTCGTGTTGAGCGCGGTGATCTGGTCCAGCACCAGCTTCTGGTTGCTCAGCGCCTGCGCGACGATCACGGCGGTCCGCAGCGCGGAGATGGTCGTCGTGGTGGCCCGGTCGACGCCCTTGATGAGCTCGATGTTGTTCTTGATGATGATGTCGATCGCCAGGTAGGCCTGGATCGAGACCGCGAGCTGCGTCAACAGGTCCTGGTGCTTCTGGCGCACGTAGAACAGCACGTCCTGCGACAGCGTCTTCGCGGCCTCGGGGTCGCTCAGCTCGAGCTCGGCGATCTTCGCCGAGAGCTTCGCGTCGAGCCGCTCGGCGACGTAGACGTACTGGTTCAGCCGGCCCATGACTCCCCAGAGGTTGGTCTTCTCCAGGTTGAGCGCGACGTTGTCCTTGGTCAGCTCGTCCTGGCCGCTGCGCAGCGAGTGCAGGATGCCGTTGAGCTGGCTCTGGGCAGACTGGTACTTGCGGAAGTAGTCCTCGACCTTGTCGTTGAAGGGGAGCTTGTCCCACCACTTCTTCACGCCGGTGGCCTGGCCGGGATCGAGGTCCTCGACCGTGCGCCGCAGGTCGAGCAGCGTCTTGCCCACGGTGGAGCCCTGCGCGATGCCGCCCTCCTTGAGCGCGGTCACCGGCTTGTCGAGCATCCGGTTGGAGGTCTCGGCGGCCTTCCGGATGTCGGCATCACCCATGGTGCGGACGTTCTCCGCCTGCTTGGCGAACTCGGGGCTGCCCGCAGTGGTGCTGGTCAGGGAGGTCAGGAAGTTGTCGACCTTGGTGTCCAGCTCGGGGATCATCTCGGCGGAGACCTGCGGGGCCATCTTGGGCGCCGCTGTCTCCACCACCGGGGCGGGCGCCTCCGGCGCGGTCAGCGTGAGGACAGGCTCTGGGGGCGCGAGCGGAGTGGGCTCGGGGGCAGCTGCCTGGGAACCGTCGGAGGTCATGGCCGGAGCCTATCCAGCCTTCCCTGACTTCACGCCCGCTCACGGAAGGAAATCCGGGCTGGATCAGGGCGAACCCCGGGCTCAGTCGCGCCCGAGGCGCTCCGCCGGGTCCGGGAGGTCGATCAGGAACCACGGCAGCATCAGCTGGGCGAGCGGCCCGATGGCGAGGGCGTAGACGACCGTACCCAGGCCCAGGACCCCGCCCAGCAGCAGCCCGAGTGCGACGACGGTGCCCTCGAGCGCCGTACGGACCAGGCGCAGGGAGAGGCCCGTCCGGCGGTGGAGGCCGGTCATCAGGCCGTCGCGCGGGCCGCGGCCGAACTGGGCCCCGATGTAGAGCGCGGTCGCGAGGCCGCAGAGCAGCACGCCTCCGACCATGAGGCCGATCCGGGCCGGCATCGCGGCCGGTGCGTCGAACAGGGCGAGCGTCGCGTCGGCGGAGAGCCCGACCACCAGCGCGTTGGCGATGGTGCCGATGCCCGGCTTCTCGCGCAGCGGGATCCAGAGCAGCAGCACGACGAAGCTGAAGAGGACGACCGCCTGGCCGAGCGTGATCGGGAGATGGCGGGTCACGCCGGAGTGCAGGACGTCCCAGGGCGCGAGGCCGATGTCGCCGAGCACCATCAGGGCGAGGCTCACGCCGTAGAGGACGAGGCCGATCGCGAGCTGTGCGAACCGCAGCGGCAGCCGCCCTGCGCGCAGCTGGGCGACCGGGCCGAGGTCGGCGAGCTGGATGGCGGGGCGCACAGGGGTGGCGATCGTCATGCACCCAGCATGCGGCCGATTGGACTGGCTCGAAATATCCAATCGTGGTTGACTGGACTGCATGTCCCAGTCCATTTCCGCGACCCGTCTCGCCGGGCTCGTGGCCGGCTTCGACCGCTCGCCGGCCTACCTTGGCCTGGCCGACGCGCTGCGGGAGCTCATCGGCGACGGGCGGATCGGCTACGCCACCCGCCTGCCGAGCGAGCGTGACCTGACCGCGGCGCTGGGCGTCTCCCGCACGACAGTGACCCGGGCCTACGCCGCGCTGCGCGAGACGGCGTACGCCGAGGCCCGGCAGGGCGCCGGCACCTTCACCCGCCTCCCCGGCGGGCCGGTGCGGTCCCACGACCGCGCATTGCTGCCACCGGCGGTGGGGCCGGACTCGATCAGCATGGTGTGCGCCGCCTCGACCGCCCCGCCAGGCATCGCCGGCGCCTACGTCGACGCGGTCGCCGACCTCCCTGCGCACCTGGGCAGCCACGGCTACTACCCCGCCGGGCTGCCCGCGCTCCAGGCCGCGATCGCCCGGCTGTACGACGACCGCGGGCTGCCGACCCGACCGGACCAGATCATCGTCACCACCGGCGCGCTCGCCGCGACCGCC
>NZ_SSXI01000276.1 GCF_004803405.1 Nocardioides sp.
GGCCTCCCGCGCGTGCCCGCGCTGGCGGGTCTCGGCGAGCACGGCGCGCAGCGCCGTCGGGCTCTGCGGTCCGACGCCGGTGCGGTCCACGAACACGGTGCGGTCGGGGTAGAGCGCGCGGACCTGGCTGCTGGAGAGGTGCGCCAGGATCGCCCGGCCGCTCGCCGTCAGGTGGGCGGGGAGGCGGACACCGACGTCGGTCACCAGCGGAGGTCGCCCGGGCGCGCGCTCCTCGACGACGTAGAGCACGTCCCGCCCGTGCAGCACCGCCAGGTGCGCGCTGTGCCCGGTGCGGTCCACCAGCTGGGCCAGGGGGCGGCGGGCGATCCGCTGCAGTGGACCCTGCCGCGTGTAGCCGGTGCCGACCTCGAACGCCGCGATGCCCAGGCCGTAGCGGCGCTCATCGGCGAGGTGGACCACGAATCCCTCCGCGATCATCGCGTTGACCAGGTGGTAGGCCGTGCTCCGCGGCAGCTCGCACGCCTGCATGATCCGCTCCAGCGGGACGGGGTCGGCCTGGGTCGCGAGGAATCGCAGCACCCGGAGCGCCCGGGTCGCGGCCGGCACCTGGCTCATCCGCCGAGGATCGCACGCCCAGCGCGGTATGTCTCGTATTCGAGACAGCACTCGACTGAGTCCCGTAGCGCCGGGAGGCCGCGCGAGGTCGAATGGAGCCATGGCAGACGAGCCCCAGATCACCGTCGGAACCGGACCGCTCACCTTCGACGAGGTGGTCGCCGTCGCCCGGCACGACATCGGGGTGCGGCTCTCGGACGAGGCGCTGGAGGCGATCGACCGGGCGCGCGAGGTGATCGACCACCTCGCGGCCTCGCCGAGGCCCGCCTACGGAGTCTCGACCGGGTTCGGGGCGCTCGCGACGCGCCACATCGCGCCCGAGCTGCGCGCCCAGCTCCAGCGCTCCCTGGTCCGCTCCCATGCGGCCGGCTCGGGCACCGAGGTGGAGCGCGAGGTGGTGCGGGCACTGATGCTGCTGCGCCTCTCGACCCTCGCCACCGGCCACACCGGCGTACGACGGGAGACCGCCCAGCTGCTCGCGGACCTGATCGACCGGGGCCTGACCCCGATCGTCCACGAGTACGGCTCCCTCGGGTGCTCCGGCGACCTGGCGCCCCTCGCGCACTGCGCGCTCGCGCTGATGGGGGAGGGCGAGGTGCGGACCGCCGAGGGCGAGCTGCAGCCTGCCGAGTGGGCGCTTCGCCGGGCGGGGCTGAAGCCGGTCCAGCTCGCGGAGAAGGAGGGGCTCGCGCTCATCAACGGCACCGACGGCATGCTCGGCATGCTCGTCCTGGCGCTCCACGACCTGCGGGTGTTGCTGCAGACCGCTGACATCGCGGCCGCGATGTCGGTCGAGGGTCAGCTGGCCACCGACCGGGTCTTCGCGCCCGAGCTGATGGCGCTGCGCCCGCATCCCGGGCAGGCCGACTCCGCACACAACCTGGTCGCCCTGCTCGCGGACTCCGGCGTGGTCGCCTCCCATCGTGGGCCGGACTGCAACCGCGTGCAGGACGCCTACTCGCTGCGATGCTCGCCGCAGGTGCACGGCGCCGCCCGCGACACGCTCGAGCACGCGGCGAGCGTCGCGGACCGCGAGCTGTCCTCGGCGATCGACAACCCCGTCGTCCTTCCCGACGACGGACGGGTCGAGTCCAACGGGANCGATCGCGGCCGCCGACGTGGCGAGCGTCAGCGAGCGTCGTACCGACCGGTTCCTGGACGCCAACCGCAGCCACGGCCTCCCGCCCTTCCTCGCGCACGACCCCGGCGTCGACAGCGGCCACATGATCGCCCAGTACACGCAAGCTGGGATCGTCTCGGAGATGAAGCGGCTCGCGGTCCCGGCCTCGGTCGACTCCATCCCCTCCAGCGCCATGCAGGAGGACCACGTCTCGATGGGCTGGAACGCCGCCCGCAAGCTGCGCCGCTCCGTGGACGGACTGGCGCGGGTGCTCGCCGTGGAGGTGCTGACGGCTGCCCGGGCGCTGGATCTCCGGGCCCCGCTCGACCCGTCGCCCGCGACCGGTGCCGTCGTACGACTGCTCCGGGACGCCGGGATCGAGGGCCCCGGTCCGGACCGCCACCTGGCGCCGGAGATCGAGAGAACGCTCAACCTGGTGCGGGACGGCTCCGTGGTGGCCGCCGCCGAGTCGATGATCGGAGAGCTGCGATGAGGGAAGTGCGCGCGCCGCGCGGCACCGAGCTGAGTGCACGGTCCTGGCAGACCGAGGCGCCGCTGCGGATGCTGATGAACAACCTGGATCCCGAGGTGGCCGAGAACCCGGCGGAGCTCGTGGTCTACGGCGGCACCGGCAAGGCCGCCCGCAGCTGGGAGGCGTACGACGCTCTCGTGCGATCCCTGCGCGACCTGGGTGACGACGAGACGCTCCTGGTGCAGTCCGGCAAGCCGGTCGGGATCATGCGGACCAACCCCTGGGCGCCGCGGGTCCTGATCGCCAACTCCAACCTGGTCGGCGACTGGGCGAACTGGGAGGAGTTCCGCCGGCTCGAGGACCTCGGGCTGACGATGTACGGCCAGATGACCGCCGGCTCGTGGATCTACATCGGCACGCAGGGCATCCTCCAGGGCACCTTCGAGACGTTCGCCGCGGTGGCGGACCAGCGGTTCGGCGGCACGCTGGCGGGTACCATCACGCTGACCGCGGGCCTCGGCGGCATGGGCGGCGCCCAGCCGCTCGCGGTCACCATGAACGACGGCGTCGCGATCTGCATCGAGTGCGACCCCTCGCGGATCGAGCGGCGGATCGCGCACCGCTACCTGGATGTCCAGGCGGACTCGCTCGACCACGCCCTGGAGCTCGCCGTCGCGGCCCGCGACGAGCGGCGGCCGCTGTCGATCGGCGTGCTGGGCAACGCCGCGGAGCTGGTGCCCGCGCTGCTCGAGCGGGGCGCCCCGATCGACATCGTGACCGACCAGACCTCCGCCCACGACCCGCTCTACTACCTGCCGATCGGGGTGCCGTTCGAGGAGTGGGCGGCGCGGCGCGAGGCGGAACCGGCCGGCTTCACCAAGGAGGCCCAGGCGTCGATGGCGGCGCACGTGCGCGCGATGGTGGAGTTCAAGGACCGCGGCGCGGAGGTGTTCGACTACGGCAACTCGATCCGGGACGAGGCGCGCAAGGGCGGCTACGACCGGGCGTTCGAGTTCCCCGGCTTCGTGCCGGCCTACATCCGGCCGCTGTTCTGCGAGGGCAAGGGACCCTTCCGGTGGGCCGCGCTGTCGGGCGACCCCGCCGACATCGCCGCCACCGACCGCGCGATCCTCGAGCTGTTCCCGGAGAACGAGCGGCTGCGGAAGTGGATCACCATGGCCTCGGAGCGGGTGGCCTACCAGGGCCTGCCGGCCCGGATCTGCTGGCTCGGGTACGGCGAGCGGCACCTGGCCGGGTTGAGGTTCAACGAGATGGTGGCCTCCGGCGAGCTGAAGGCCCCCGTGGTGATCGGCCGTGACCACCTCGACTGCGGCTCCGTCGCCTCGCCCTACCGGGAGACCGAGGCGATGGCGGACGGATCGGACGCGATCGCGGACTGGCCGCTGCTCAACGCGCTGGTCAACACCGCGTCCGGCGCCACCTGGGTGTCGATCCACCACGGCGGCGGCGTCGGCATGGGTCGCTCGATCCACGCCGGTCAGGTGGTGGTCGCCGACGGCACGCCACTGGCGGCCGAGAAAATCGAGCGGGTGCTGACCAACGACCCCGGCATGGGCGTGGTCCGTCACGTGGACGCCGGCTACGAGCGCGCCGAGGAGGTCGCCGCGGAGCGCGGAGTGCGGATCCCGATGTCGCGCGACCAGGGTCCGCGATGACCGCACCGGCCGACTTCGAGCGGATGTGGCGCGACCTCGCGCCGATCGGCCGGTCGCCGGTGTCGGGCGGGTACTTCCGGCAGCCGTGGACCGCCGCCGAGCTCGAGCTGCGGAGCTGGTTCCGTGAGCAGGCGGGCGCACGCGACCTGATCGTGGAGGAGGACCCGTTCGGCAACCTGGTGGCCTGGTGGCGGCCCGTTGCGCCGGGGGAGGAGGGCGCGCAGCGACCGTCGCGAGACCCAAGCCCCGTCCTCACCGGCTCCCATCTCGACTCCGTCCTCGACGGCGGCGCGTACGACGGCCCGCTCGGCGTCGTCTCCGCGCTGGCCGCGGTCGACCTGATGCGCGAGCGCGGTGTCCGGCCCGCTCGCCGGCTGGGCATCGCCGCGTTCGTCGAGGAGGAGGGCTCGCGCTTCGGCCGGGCCTGCCTGGGCTCGCGGCTCGCCGTCGGTGCCACCTCGTGGGCCGACGCCCGCGAGCTGACCGACCCCGCCGGCGTACGGCTGGGCGACCTCGTCGAAGGCGGCGACCCGACCGGCTGGCTCTCCGGGGTGGACTGCTACCTCGAGCTTCACGTCGAGCAGGGCCGTGGACTGATCGACCACGACGCGCCGGTGGGCGCGGCGAGCGGGATCTGGCCGCACGGCCGCTGGCGACTCGACATCACAGGCCGAGCCGACCACGCCGGCACCACGCGGATGCGCGACCGCGCGGACCCGATGCTGACCTACGCGGCCACCGCCCTCGCGGCGAACGAGGCGGCCCGGGGGTCGGGCCAGCGGGCCACGTTCGGGCGCGTGGAGGTGCGTCCGAACGGCACCAATGCGGTGCCATCGGCGGTCACCGCCTG
>NZ_SSXI01000209.1 GCF_004803405.1 Nocardioides sp.
CAGTGGCGCTGGGCACCGGTTTCGCGGCCGCGCCGTGGGTGGCGGCCGTGGTCGTCGTACTCGCGGTGTGGCTGCTGCGGGCCGGGTCGCTGGCGGCCTCGGCGGTCGCCCAGCGTCGTACGGTCCGCGGCGCCAAGTGGTACGACGGCCTCGGTCTGGTCCTCTCCAGCCCGTGGCACCTGGTGCGGGCGATCACGGGCACGGTGGTGCTGGTGCTGTGGAGCGCCGGACTCGGTCTGGCGGCGGGGCTGGTCTGCTACGCCCTGGCCCTGGATGTGCCGAGCACGTTGCTCGCGTGCGGAGCCACGCTGGGAGTCGCGCTCTGGTCGGGGCCAGGCGCCAGCCGGTTCCGCTCGCCGATCTCTCGCGTGCTGAACCCCCTGTCGGCCCGGACGCTCCCGTGGCTGCTGCTCTGTGCCGGGCTGCTGGCGGTCTCGGCAGGTCTCGGCGTTCTGGTCGCGGGCAGCGGGGTGAGCTGGGTGCCGTGGCCCCACGGTCCGTTCGGACTCTGACCGACGCGTCCGCCGATCCGTGGCAGACTGACCCCGTGGCCAGCATCACCACGATCATCATTACCTAGCGCGTCTGCCCGTCGGACGCGCTGCCTCTCGTTCTCGGGAGGCTTTTGTTTTGCCCGGACCACGACCCCGAGAGAACCCTGATGAACCAGCACCTCGACCTGCACGGAGCGTTCCACGTCTACGACACGACGCTGCGCGACGGCGCCCAGCAGGAGGGACTCAACCTCTCCGTCGCCGACAAGCTGGCGATCGCGCGCCAGCTCGACGGGCTCGGCGTGGGCTACATCGAGGGCGGCTGGCCGGGTGCCAACCCGAAGGACACCGAGTTCTTCCGTCGCGCCCAGACCGAGCTCGACCTCGAGCACGCCAGGCTCGCGGCGTTCGGAGCCACCCGTCGCGCCGGCGTCAAGGCAGCCGACGACCCGTTGATCGCGGCCCTGCGCGACAGCGGGGCCGGGGTGGTCACGCTGGTCGCGAAGTCGCACGCCGGGCACGTCGAGAAGGCCCTGCGGACCACGCTCGAGGAGAACCTCGCGATGGTCCGCGACACCGTCACGCACCTGCGTGCCGAGGGCCAGCAGGTCTTCCTCGACGCCGAGCACTTCTTCGACGGCTACCGGCTCGACCGGGCGTACGCCCTCGAGGTGCTCCGGACGGCGTACGAGGCCGGCGCCGACGTGGTCGCCCTGTGCGACACCAACGGCGGGATGCTGCCGCCGTGGGTGTCCGACGTCGTGCACGACGTGATCGCCTCCACCGGCGTCCGCGTCGGCATCCACTGCCACAACGACACCGGCTGCGCCGTGGCCAACACGCTCGCCGCCGTGGACGCCGGGGCGAGCCACGTCCAGGGCTGCATCAACGGCTACGGAGAGCGCACCGGCAACGCCGACCTCGTCAACGTGGTCGCCAACCTGGAGCTCAAGCTCGACCGCCAGGTCCTGCCGCCCGGCCTGCTCACCGAGGCCACCCGGATCGCGCACGCCGTCGCGGAGGTCACCAACGTGCCGCCGGCCTCGCGCCAGCCCTACGTCGGCACCAGCGCCTTCGCCCACAAGGCCGGCCTGCACGCGAGCGCGATCAAGATCGATCCCGACCTCTACCAGCACATGGACCCGGCCGGCGTCGGCAACGACATGCGCCTGCTCGTCTCCGAGATGGCCGGCCGCGCGTCGATCGAGCTGAAGGGCAAGGAGCTCGGCTTCGACCTCTCCGAGGACCCCGACACGGTGACCCGGGTGACCGCCCGGGTCAAGGAGATGGAGTCCCGGGGCTACACCTTCGAGGCGGCGGACGCCTCGTTCGAGCTGCTCCTGGTGGAGGAGGCGGAGGGCCGCCGGCCGTCGTACTTCGACGTCGAGAGCTGGCGCGTGATCACCGAGACGCTGACCCACGCCGAGCCGGGGGAGGAGGCGGTCTCGGAGGCCACCGTCAAGCTCCAGGCGGCCGGCGTCCGCTACGTCGTCACCGGGGAGGGCAACGGTCCCGTGAACGCCCTCGACCAGGCGCTGCGGACCGCGATCGGGCAGGCGTTCCCCGAGATCGCGAAGTTCGAGCTGATCGACTTCAAGGTGCGGATCCTCGACCAGGGCCACGGCACCGACGCGATCACGCGGGTGCTGATCGAGACGTCGGACGGCGAGATCAGCTGGGTCACCGTCGGCGTCGGCGCCAACATGATCGAGGCGTCCTGGGAGGCGCTGGTCGACGGCCTGACCTACGGACTGCTGCGCCACCACGTGGACTGAGGCCTGGCTCAGCTCCCGACGATGCGGTCCACGAGGTCCTGCCAGCCGGCGAGGACCCGCTCCTCGGACATGCCGTCGAACCCGAGCTGCTGCTGCAGGACGGGCAGGGAGAGCGGCGCGAGCAGGGCGGTCGCGAGGTAGGTGAGGTCGCCGCTGACGCCGAGCTCGCGCAGCAGGTACCGCAGATGCATGGTGGCGAACCCGATCACCGCGTAGTTGTCGCCCCACGTGCGGCCGGCCGCCTCGATCAGGGCTCCCTGCTGCAGGTGGGTCCGCATCCGGGACTCCCCGAACGCGATCAGCCGCTCCATCGGCGGCGCGCCCGGGCCCAACGGCGGTGGACCACTCAGCACGGAGGCCTGCCACGCGGTCTCGGAGTGGTTGAGCAGCGCCGCCATCAGGCCCTCGCGGCTGCCGAAGCGCCGGAACACCGTGCCCTTGCCCACGCCCGCCTTGGCCGCGACCGCCTCCATCGTGACCGCCCGGACGTCGCAGCCCTCGATCAGCTCGGCGGCGGCACGCAGCAGCGCCTCGCGGTTCCGGGCCGCGTCACGTCGTTCCGGCGCGGGCGCGGTGAGGAGGGGGAGCGGCTTCGACATGTCGCTGACACCCTAGGTCGAAAAAGAAGTCGAAAGCACCGGAATAGAAACGGACCACGGTCCGTTTCGACAGCCATGACTGACACCACGAACACTCGCGTCGCCGTCCTGGTCGGCAGCCTCCGCGCCGACTCCCTCAACCGCAAGATCGCCGAGATCCTCCGCGACGAAGCGCCCGAGGGTGTCGAGGTCGACATCATCGACGGCCTGGACCTGCTGCCCTTCTACAACGAGGACATCGACTCCGGGGCCGTCCCGGCACCCGCCACCGCGCTGCGCGCTCGCGTGGCCGCGGCCGACCGCGTTCTCGCGGTGACGCCCGAGTACAACGGCACCATGCCGGCCGTGCTCAACAACGCCATCGACTGGCTGTCCCGCCCCTACGGCGCAGGCGCCATCGTCGGCAAGCCTTTCGGCGTCGTCGGCGCCACCCCCACGCCGTACGGCGGCAAGTGGGCCCACGCCGACACCGCGCGCTCCGCGGGCATCGCCGGCGCCGTGGTCATCGAGGACGTCACCGTGTCCCAGCCCGCCATCGAGGTCGACCCGACCACCGACCCCGAGGTCCGCGCCAAGCTCCTCGGAGCGCTGACCACGCTGGTGGAGTACCGGCCCGAGGCCTCCGCCGCCTGATCCTCGACCGGCGAGCGCCTGACCCACCGGCTACGGTCAGGTCGTGGCCGAACTCCACGACCTGACCGCAGTCGAGCAGGGTGCGCTCATCCGCAAGGGCGAGGTCTCTCCCGTCGAGCTCACCGAGCACTACCTGCGACGCGCCGCGCGGCTCCCACGGGAGTACGTCGACGGCGCGTTCGCCTTCCTCGACCCGGACGCCGCCCGGGCCCGCGCCCGCGAGGTCGCCGCGATCGGGCCGGTCGGTGACGGGGCCTCACCGCTGGCCGGCGTACCCACCGCCATCAAGGACCTGAACCTCACGGCGGGCGTGCCGACCGAGTTCGGGTCCCGGGCCTTCGCCGGCTACGTGCCGACCGTCTCCGACGCCGTGACGCTGTGCGTCGAGGCCGCGGGCATGGTGAGCCTCGGCAAGACCAGCACCCCCGAGTTCGGGTCGCCCTGCTACACCGAGCCCGAAGGCCGCCCAGCCGCGGTCACCCCGTGGGACCGCACCCGCATGGCCGGTGGCTCGTCGGGCGGGGCGGCCGCGGCGGTGGCTGCCGGACTGGTGCCGGTCGCGCACGGCTCCGACGGCGGCGGCTCGATCCGGATCCCGGCGGCCTGCTGCGGGCTGGTCGGCCTGAAGCCCACGCGCGGCCGGATCTCGGGCTTCCCGATGTACGGCGACCCGGTCGGCCTCGCCACGTCCGGGTCCATCGCGCGGACGGTGGCCGACGCTGCGGCGCTGCTCGACGTGATGGCGGGACGACGCGCGGGGGACCCGTCGTGGGCACCGCCGCCGAGCAGCACGTTCCTGGAGGCCGCCTGCCGCGAGCCTGGCCGGCTGCGGATCGCCCGCTTCGACGAGCCGGTCATCACCGACGTCGACGTGCACCCGGAGGTGCGTCGAGCCTACGAGTCCGCCTCGGACCTGCTGGCCTCGCTCGGCCACGTCGTGGAGGAGGTCCCGGTGCCGATCCCGCCCGAGGCGGTGCCGGTGTTCGAGACCTGCTGGGCGGTGCTCACCGCGCTGTCCACCGTGCCGCTGTCCCCGGAGCAGCGCACGGTGCTGCGTCCGCTGACGCGCTGGCTCGGGGAGCGGGGCGAGGCCGTCTCCGGCCCGGAGCTCGGCCTCGCCATCGGGCAGCTGCGCCGGTTCGCCGCCGAGGCCCTGGTCAGCCTGGCGCCGTACGACATCGTGCTCACGCCGACCCTGGCCACGCCGCCCCTCCCGGTCGGCGCGATCCGCGACGACGACGATCCCGCCGCGGACTTCGACGCCCAGAAGCGCTTCACCCCCTGGACGTCGGCCTGGAACGTCACCGGGATGCCCGCGATCTCCCTGCCGCTCCACCACACGCCCGAGGGCCTGCCTGTCGGGATCATGCTCGCCGCCCGCCCCGCGGAGGAGGAGCTGCTCCTCGCGCTCGCGGCCCAGGTCGAGGCGGCGGCTCCGTGGAAGGACCGCACGCCGCCGCTGTGGTGACAGCGCGAAGGGGCGCGGTCTGCGGCGCGAACCGGCGCAGTTTGCGGTGCGAACCGGCGCAGTCAGCGGAACCAGGTGGGGGCGAGGGCGAGGAAGTCCTCCCGATCGAGGGCGCCCGCCCCCTGAGGGAGTACGGCGAGCACCGGAACTCCGGTGACGCGGGGGAGGTCCTGGAGGTTGCACTCCTCGGCCAGCCCGGGGGAGTCCGGCCAGGAGCCGATGACCAGTCCGACCGGCTCGAGGCCGCGCGCGCGGAGGGCCGCGACGCTCAGCTCGGTGTGGTTGAGGGTGCCGAGCCCGGCGCGGGTCACGATGACCACCTCGACCGCGGCGCCCGCGGGCAGCTCCGCAGCCAGGTCCGCGGCGAGGTCGAGCAGGGTGCCGCCGTCCTGGTCGAGCCGGACCAGCAGCCCGCCGGCGCCCTCCACGATCACCACGTCGTGGTCCTCCGCGAGCGCCCGGACGTGGTCGACGTAGTCGCCGACCGGTGGGATGGGCACGGCCTGACGACGCGCGGCGACGTCGGGAGCCAGCGGCTCGTCGAGTGCGGTCAGCTGCCGGGCCGCTCGCCCGGTCAGGCGGTGCACCGTCTCGGCGTCGGGGACGTCGGGGTCGGCGCCGCCGACGCCGGTCTGCACCGGCTTCAGCACCGTGACCCGACCCGGGCCGACGGCAGCGAGCGCCGCCACCGCGATCGTCTTGCCGACCCCGGTGTCGGTGCCGGTCACGACGACCACGCGCGTCACTGGTGCTCCTTCATGAGGTCGACCAGCGTGACGACGGCCCGCCTCCAGTCCTCCTCGCCCACGCCCGCGCTCGCCGTGACCCGCAGCCGCGAGATCCCGTCCGGAACGGACGGCGGACGGAAGCAGCCGACCCGGAGCCCGAGCGAGGCGGCCGCAGCCTGCGTGGCGACTGCCGCGTCAGGCGACGACATCGGCAGC
>NZ_SSXI01000160.1 GCF_004803405.1 Nocardioides sp.
CCCCGCGCGGACCCCGCGCGCCGGCGGGCCGCCGCTGGCGTCGTACAAGATCCAGGTGGGCAAGCGGCACCGCGTGGAGCCGCGACAGATCGTCGGCGCCATCGCCAACGAGGGCGGCCTGGACCGCCGTGACTTCGGCCGGATCACGATCCGCCCGGACTACTCGGTCGTCGAGCTGCCCGCCAAGCTCCCGGACGGCGCGCTGGAGAAGCTCAAGAACACCCGGATCAGCGGGAAGCTGATCGAGCTCCAGCGCGACGTCGGTCCGCCGAAGGGCAAGCGCGAGGACTGACCTGGTGGGCGGCTTGCGTGGTGCGGTCGTCGCGGTCGCGATGATCGCGACCGCGTGCGCGGCACCCACCGGGCCGGCGTCACCGAAGGGTGCCACCAGCTCGCCGACGACCGGTCCGGCCGACACCGGCCCCGCGACCTCGCCGACCGGCCCCGCGAGTGGTCCCGCGACCGAGCCCTCCGCGGGGATCTCGACGGACCGCGCTGCGGCGACGAGAGGTGCCCGCGCGGCCATCCCCGCCGCCGTCCTCCTCGAGCAGCTCCGCCGGCGGGCCGAGCGGATCGCGAAGTCGCTGCCCCAGGCACCGCCGCCGATGGACGTCGACCCCGGCACCAACCGGGCGCTCGGCTACCGGCTGCTGCTCGAGTTCGGGTTCCCCGCCGACCAATGGGCCTACCTCGACGCGCTGTGGCGGCGAGAGTCCGGCTGGAACCACCTGGCGGAGAACCCCCGCTCGGGCGCCTACGGGATCCCACAGTCGCTGCCGGCCGCGAAGATGGCCGTGGTGGGCAGTGACTGGCGCACCAACCCCGAGACCCAGATCATGTGGGGGCTCGCCTACATCGCCGCCCGCTACGGCAGCGCGCAGCGGGCCTGGGCGCACTCGGAGCGGGTCGGTTGGTACTGATCCCGCACGGCCGTCAGCCCGGGGGCTCTGAGTCCTGGTGCACGTCGATCCGGAGCAGCCTCGCCGCGAGATCGATGAGCGGGCCGAGGAGGAGGATCACCGCGATCGTTCCGACACCGATCGTCGCGCCCAGCAGCCAGCCTCCCAGCGCGCCGCCGCCCTGCACGACGCTGTAGCTCCAGCGGAAGGGGATGGGCGGGTCCCAAGCGAGCGCGGCGCCTTCGGCCGGGCCGGCACCGGTCTTGCTGCCGAGGTAGGTGGCGATGCCGAGCGCGAGGATCGGGAACGCCAGCACCAGGAAGGCGATCCGGGTCGGCCAGCCATCGGGGCTGCCGAGCACCTCGAGCGCGACCGAGACCGTCGCGCCCACGAGCAGCACCTGGACCACCGTGCCCACGCCCGGACGGAGCCGTCGGGCTGCGGCGAGCGCGACGAACGTGACGCCGACGGCGAGGTTGGCGATCCAGAAATCGATGTCCAGGGACAGCGAGACACCGTTGACCAGCGTGGAGTAGCCGTCCGAGCCGAGGTCGGCCCCGAGCAGCAGGCCCACGCCGGCACCGAGGACGAGGCATCCCCCGATCAGCAGAGCGGCGCGAGCCAGACGGGCGGACACGGCGCAACCCTGTCAGAGACGTCCGGTTCGGAGGCCGTCGGGTGCGCTGTCGCTCAGAGCAGATCGGCGTCGCAGGAGGCGGCCGCGACCAGCCCGGCGGCGGCGGCCGTGAGTACCGAGGCCACCGGCATCGGGAGGTCGCGATGGTGCGCGAGGTCGCCCGCGGCGTACACGCCCGGCTTGCTGGTCGCGCCCTCGGAGTCCAGCCGGATGCCGCCCAGATCGCCGGTCTCGAGCCCGAGCTGCTCGGCGAACGGCGCGGCCTGTCGCCACACCGGGTGCACGAACAGCCCGCCGAGGTCGACCGGCTCCCGCCCCCGCAGGACCACCCGGAGACCTCGATCCCCCGACTCGACGCGCTCGAGCTCCTCGGTGACGACCAGGGCCCCGATCTCAGCCGCGGCGGTCGTGATCGCCTCGTCCGGCTCCGCCCCGTTCATGAGTACGACGACCGGCGTGGCCAGGCGCTCGAGGAGCCGGGACTGGGGCGCGACGTGCGACCCGGGCCCGAGGATGCCGATCGGGCGGTCGCGGTACTCGTAGCCGTGGCAGTACGGGCAGTGCGCCACGTGTCTCCCGAACTGCTCGGCGACGCCCGGCACGTCGGGCAGCTCGTCGGTCACGCCGGTCGCCAGGATCACCCGGCGTGCCTGAACGCTCGGGAAGCCGTCGACCTCCAGCCGGAAGTCGTCGAGCTCCCCGGCGATTCGGGCGACCTCGCGCTCCACCATCTCGACGGTCTCGTACTGCTCGAGGTCCTTGCGCGCCGCCGCGCGGAGGTCGGCCGGCGGTGTGCCGTCGTGCCCGAGGAAGTTGTGCACGTGCTCGGCGGGGTCGTTGCGGCAGCGATCGGTGCCGAACAGCACGACCCGCCGCCGCATCCGGCCCAGGGTCAGCGCCGCCTGCAGGCCGGCGGCGCCGGCGCCCACCACGGCCACGTCGTACGAGCGATCGGTCTCCATCCCTTCCTGCTGCCCAATGTCGCGCGTGTCATCCCCGTGCTGCGCGGTCGCGGGCGGCGTCCTGCACGCAGGCGGCCGCCGCGACCATCCCACCCGCCGCCGCGCTCAGGACCGAGGACGCGGGCATCGGCAGTCCGGGGCCCTGCGCCATGTCGCCGGCGGCGTACACGTCCGGCACGCTGGTGCGTCCCAGAGCGTCGACCACCACGGCTCCGACCGAGGACATCTCCAGCCCGAGCTGCGCGGCGAAGGGCGTCGACTGACGCCAGTCGGTCCTGACGAACAGACCGCCGAGCTCCACCGGAGGGACGCCCTCGAGGTCGACGGTCACTCCCAGCGAGCCGCGGCGGGTGCCCAGCACCCGCTCGCGGCGGAGCTCCATGCCCATCCGGTCGAGCGCCGCCTCGGTCTCCGGGTCGAGCTCGCCCCCGTTGGAGAGGATCACCACCTGACTGGCGATGGGGGCGACCATGGCCGCGGTGTGGGCGACGTGTGTCGCTGAGCCGAGGACACCGACCGGGGAGCCGGCGAACTCGTAGCCGTGGCAGAACGGGCAGTGCGCGACGAGGTCGCCGAACAGAGGCGCCAGCCCGGGCACGTCCGGGAGGTCGTCGGTCACCCCGGTGGCCAGGAGCACGCGGCGGGCCGAGAGCCTCTCCGCGTCGGCGAGCTCCAGCGCGAACCCGCCCTCGACGGGGGTGATCCGGGTGACGCCGTGCTCCAGGAACCGCACGGTGTCGTACTGCTCCGCGTCCTTGCGGGCGGCGGCGCGCAGCTGGGCGGGCGGCTCGCCGTCGTGGCCGAGGAAGTTGTGCATGTGCTCGGCCGGGTCGTTGCGGTAGGTGTCGGTGCCGAGGACGACGGCGGACTGCCGCATCCGGCCGAGCGTCTGGGCCGCCTGGAGGCCGGCCGTACCGGCGCCCACCACCGCGACGTCGTAGTGCTTGTCCATGGGTCTCTCCTTCGTCGACGTCCGAGTAGGTCGTGCAGCGACCGCCTCGGACTCTTGCCTGTGCACGCAGGATGTGACTTCATGTGAACATGAAGTCAAACGAGCGCGAGATCCGATGGAGCGTGGGTGAGCTGGCGGAGCGGTTCGGGTTCGAGACACACGTGCTGCGCTACTGGGAGGACATGGGCCTGCTCAGCCCGCAGCGGGACCCCGCGGGGCGCCGGGTCTACAGCGAGGACGATGCCTACCGGGTGGCCGCGATCATCACCAACAAGTCCGCCGGGATGAGCCTCGAGCAGATCCGGACCCTGGTCGACGCGACCGCCGAGGACCGCCGCGCGGCGCTGCGCGCGCACCTGGATGAGCTCGACCGGCGACAGGCGGAGATCGAGGTCTCGCGTCGGCTCACCGAGCACGCCCTCGAATGCCGCGCCCACGACATCACCACCTGCCCCGGGTTCCAGGGACACATGGAGGACATCGTGGAGGGCACGCGGCGCGGACTCCCGTTGCCGGGCAGCCACCTCCACAGATACGCGTGACCACGTCGGCGAGGTGGCGCCACCGAGCCGGCCCGCCGTGCTTGAGTGACCTGCGTCACATCAGCGCGCCTCGGCGCCGGGCAGAAGGTCTCGCCATGACTCGCTCCACCCGCACCCCCCTCGCATCGCTCTGCGGCCTGGTCGCCGTCCTCGTGGCACTGGTCGGGATCGCCTCTCCGGCGCACGCGGTCGCGCCGTCGTACGTCGCCCTCGGCGACTCCTACTCCTCCGGAGTGGGCACCCGCAGCTACATCGACGACGGCACGACCTGCAAGCGGTCCAACTACGCCTACCCGAAGCTGGTCGCCACGCAGAGGGCCTACGCGCTGACGTTCAAGGCCTGCTCGGGCGCCACCGTCACCACGGTCACCAACACCCAGCTCGGAGCACTGACTGCCGGCACCGACTACGTGACGATCTCGGTCGGCGGCAACGACGCCGGGTTCGGCGACGTGATCACCGAGTGCGCGCAGCCGGGCTGGATGTCGGACTGCGACGGCGCGATCGACGACGCGCAGGCCTACATCAACAACACCCTGCCCGGGCGGCTCAGCACGCTCTATGCCTCGATCAGGTCGAAGGCACCCTCCGCCGTCGTGGTCGTGGTCGGCTACCCGCGCGTCTTCATGGGTGAGGACTGCAACGCCGGCACGTGGTTCTCCCCGGCGGAGCAGACCCGGCTCAACGCCACGGCCGACCTGCTCAACAGCAAGCTGTCTGCGGCCGCCAGTGCGCGGGCCTTCAAGTGGGCCAACCCGACCAGCCGGTTCATCGGGCACGCGGTCTGCGACGACGTCGAGTGGATCAACGGCCTGTCCAACCCGATCGACGAGAGCTACCACCCGAACCGGCTCGGTCACTCGTCCGGCTACAAGCCACAGGTGGCGACGCTGCTGGTCGGCTGAGGCATCGCGGGAACGCTGACCGGTCGGGGTCGGCTGGTAGAACCGTGGGCATGCGGCGACTCTCGGCAGCCTCCAGTCTTCTGCTCCTCACGGCGATCGCCGGCGCAGCCTGCTCCGGCGACGGGCCGGGGGAGCCCGACGACGGCGCGGACGCGCTCGCCCAGCAGCTCGCCGCCGCGCTGGAGGTCGCGATCGCAGCAGACCCCGCCGAGGGGGAACCACACCCGCTCGACGTCGTGGCCTTCCGGTCCGCCGACAGTGCGGCGGTGGCGAAGGACCTCGATGCGATCGTCGCGGACATGGACGGCATCGTCCCCGACGTCTCCCTCGGCGAGGTGGCGACCACCGCCGACACCGGAAGGGCGACCCTGGAGTGGTCCTGGCCGGTGGTCGAGGGCGAGCATCCGTGGACCTACGACACCGAGGCTGAGCTCGCCCGCACCGGCGAGCGGTGGTCGGTGACCTGGGCGCCCAGCCTCGTGGAGCCGAGCCTGATGGACGGTGACGTCCTCGACGCCGTCACGCAACCGACCGACCGCGGCGATCTCACCGGCGCGGGCGGCGAGGTCCTGGTCACCGAGCGTCCGGTCGTCCGGGTCGGCATCGACCGGATCCGCGTCCCTGCGGCGGCCGCGCCGGCGTCCGCCCGGGCGCTGGCACGATTGGTCGGCATCGACGTGGCGCCGTACGTCAAGGCGGTGCGCAATGCCGGCGAACGGGCCTTTGTCGAGGCGATCAGCTACCGGGAGGGTGAGGTCCCGGCCGAGGTCACCGCGCAGATCCGCAACATCGAGGGCGGCTGGCAGATCGGTGACGAGGTCGCGCTCGCGCCGACCAGGGAGTTCGCGGCCCCGATCATCGGACGGGTCGGCCCGGTGACCGCGGAGATGGTCGCGGAGGACCCGGAGGCCTACCAGCCGGGCGACATCGCCGGAGTCTCCGGCCTCCAGGCACGCTACGACGACCAGCTCCGCGGCAGCGACGGCCGGATCGTGTACGCCGTGCCGCAGGACCCGGAGGGGAAGAAGCGCGCGCTCTACACGCACCAGGCCCAGCCGGGGAAGCCGCTCGCGCTCACCCTGGATCGGCGGCTGCAGAGTCTGGCCGAGGAGGTGCTCGGTGGCGTGACGCCGGCGTCCGCGCTGGTGGCGATCCGACCGAGCGACGGCGCGATCCTCGCCGCGGCCAACGGCGAGGGCACGGGTGGGCTGAACTACGCCACGTTCGGACAGTTCGCGCCCGGCTCGACGTTCAAGATCGTCACGTCCCTGGCGCTGTTGCGCGCCGGGCTGACCCCGGACTCCCCCGTGCGCTGCACGCCGACCACCACCGTCGATGGCAAGCGGTTCAAGAACTACTCCGACTACCCCGCGGACGCGATCGGCGAGATCCCGCTGCGCCGGGCGATCGCGGAGTCCTGCAACACGGCCCTGATCGGTGCGCGTGGCGAGCTCGACGACGGTGATCTCGCGGCGGCGGCCGCGAGCCTCGGCCTCGGGATCGACCATGACCTCGGGTTCCCGGCGTTCTTCGGTGAGGTGCCGGCCCCGGCCAGCGAGACCGAGGGCGCGGCCTCGCTGATCGGTCAGGGGAAGGTGCTCGCCTCGCCCATGGTGATGGCCGCCGTGATCGCCAGCGTCCAGGCCGGCGAGACCGTCGTGCCGCGGCTGGTCGAGCAGGTCGACGTCGAGGTGCCAGGCGAGGCTGCGCCGCTCACGACCGGAGAGGTGCGCCAGCTCAGGACGATGCTCCGGCAAGTCGTCACCGAGGGCAGCGGCCAGGCACTGGCCGACGTCCCCGGTGGCCCGGTGATCGCCAAGACCGGCACCGCCGAGTACGCCGACGGAGGCTCCATCGAGACCCACGCCTGGATGGTCGGGGCGCAGGGCGACCTGGCCGTCGCGGCGTTCGTGCAGACCGGCGAGTCGGGGTCACAGACCGCCGGCCCACTGCTGGAGGAGTTCCTGCGCGGCGCGCGCTGACCCTCAGGGCGAGTCGCCGCAGGCTCGCGCAGAGAACGCCCACGGAAATGGAGTGAGCCCCGCATTGCATGGGGTCAACGCGGGGCTCAGTCGTAGTCTCGGTGCTCCCTCCGAAGTACGACCCTCCTACGATATCGCGCCGACCGGGACTGTCCAGCAAGTACCTCGAGATTTCCCCGCCGGCCCGGACAGGTCGGGACGATGGTCCCTGCCGCGATCACCGGAGCGGTGCCACAGTAGGCCCATGAGCCTGCGTGATCGCCTCTCCGAGAGCCTCCCCGAGGACCGCCGCCAGCTCTTCGTGGGCGGCAAGTGGGTGCCAGCCGCCAGCGGCGGGCGGCTGGATGTGATCGACCCCGCCGACGGGTCCGTCCTGACCGACGTCGCCGACGGCACCCTCGATGACGCCCGGGCCGCGCTCGACGCGGCCGTGGCTGCCCAGCCCGACTGGGCCGCGACCGCGCCCCGCGAGCGCGGCGAGATCCTGCGTCGCACGTTCGAGGGGGTGACCGCCCGCGCCGACGAGCTGGCGTTCGTGATGAGCCTGGAGATGGGCAAGCCGGTCGCCGAGGCCAAGGGCGAGGTCACCTACGGTGCGGAGTTCCTGCGCTGGTTCTCCGAGGAGGCGTCCCGCGTCCACGGCCGCTGGATGCACAACCCCGCCGGCGGGAGCCGGCTGCTCACCGTGCGCAAGCCGGTCGGCCCGTGCCTGTTCATCACGCCGTGGAACTTCCCGCTGGCGATGGGCACCCGCAAGATCGGTCCGGCCGTCGCGGCGGGCTGCACGATGGTGGTCAAACCGGCCGCGCAGACGCCGCTCACGATGCTCCTGCTCGCCGACATCCTCGCTGAGGCGGGCCTCCCACCCGGCGTCCTCAACGTGGTCACCACCTCCGACTCCGGTGGGCTGAGCAGCACGCTGATGGCCGATCCTCGCCTGCGCAAGGTGAGCTTCACCGGTTCCACGCCTGTCGGCAGGAAGCTGGTCGAGCAGTCCGCGGGCCAGCTCCAGCGGGTGTCGATGGAGCTCGGCGGCAACGCGCCCTTCCTGGTCTTCGCCGACGCCGACCTCGATGCCGCCGTCGACGGCGCCATGCTCGCCAAGATGCGCAACATGGGGGAGGCCTGCACCGCGGCCAACCGCTTCCTCGTCGAGGCGTCGGTCGCCGACGAGTTCGGGCGGCGCCTGGCCGAGCGGATGGGTGCGATGAAGGTCGGCCGCGGCCAGGACGAGGGGGTCGAGGTCGGACCGCTCGTGGACGAGAACGCGGTCGCTTCGGTGACGGCGATCGTGGAGGACGCCGTCGCACGCGGCGCGCAGGTGCTGACGGGCGGCGGCCCGGTCGACGGCGACGGGTTCTTCTACGCGCCGACGGTGCTGGCCGACGTACCTGCGGACGCGGACGCGGTCACCACCGAGATCTTCGGCCCGGTCGCGCCGATCACGGCCTTCGTGGAGGAGGACGAGGCGATCCGGTTGGCCAACGCCACCGAGTACGGACTGGTGGCGTACGCCTACACGCGCGACCTCGCGCGCACCCTCCGGCTTGCCGAGCGGCTCGAGACCGGCATGCTCGGCATCAACACCGGGCTGGTCTCCAACCCGGCTGCGCCGTTCGGAGGGGTGAAGTCCTCGGGCTTCGGCCGCGAGGGCGGGTTCGAGGGGATCGAGGAGTATCTGGACACGGTGTACGTCTCGCTGCCGGCGCCCTGAGCGTTCGACCCGTCCTGACAGACTCCCCGCATGCGGGTCTACGGTCCGATCGAGGAGAAGTACCGCGAGTTCGCGTCGTACGCCGACGACTCGCCCTGCTTCCGCGAGTGGGCGCTCGGGGTGGCCGGCGACCCGGAGGTCCAGGCCTGGCTGGGAACGCTGCCCGACCCCAAGCAGCAGCCGAACCTCGTCTTCGCCGCGGCCCGGTGGCACGGGCTCGAGGCGCCCGCGCCGTACGACGCCCTCCGAGCCGCGCTCCTGGCCGACGACGGCCCGATCCGGGACACGATCCTGAGCCGGGCGACGCAGACCAACGAGGCGGGCCGGATGGCGACGCTGGTGCCGGCGATCGCGGTGGCGGCCCGGGGGCGTCCGGTGGCGCTGCTGGAGACCGGCGCGAGCGCCGGTCTGTGCCTCTTCCCGGACCGGTGGGGATTCCGGTGGTCGACGCCGGAGGGCCTGGTGACGGCCGGGCGGGCGTCGCCGACGCTGGTCTGCGCCGTCACCGGACCGGCGCCGCTGCCGCCGACCCTGCCGGCCATCGCCTGGCGTGGCGGGATCGACCTCAACCCGCTCGACGTCACCTCGCGGGACGACACCGACTGGCTGCTCAACCTGGTCTGGCCCGAGCACGACGACCGCCGCGCACAGCTGGCGACGGCGATCGAGGTCGCTCGCGCGGACCCGCCGGACCTGCGGCGCGGCGACCTGCTGGAGCTGCTGCCGGGCCTGGTCGACGAGGCGGCCGCAGCGGTCGGACCTGACGGCGTGGTGGTCGTCCAGCACTCCGCGGTGATCGCCTACCTCGACCCCGCGGCTCGCCAGCGCTTCACGCGGATGATGGCCGAGCTGGTGGCGGAGGGCCGCTGCCGTTGGGTCAGCAACGAGGCGCCGGACGTGCTGCCCGGAGTCGCCGCCACGGGCCCCGAGCCACCCTTCGGTCAGTTCGTGCTCGGCCTGGACGGACGCGCCGTCGGGCACACCCACTCCCACGGGCGCAAACTGCACTGGGAAGCGTCGCCCCGGGACTGACCGAGGCGGCGTCCGGGGTCATCAGGCTTGCCAATCGGCTCGCTCAATCATACATTCAGTCACACATTGTATGAATGAGTGGAGATCGCATGAGCCTGGGCAGAACCGCCGTCGTCCTCGGTGGAAGCATCGCCGGGCTGTGTGCCGCCGGTGCGCTCGCGCCCCACTTCGACCAGGTGATGGTCCTGGAGCGTGACGACCTACCGGCCGACGCCGAGCATCGACGGGGCGTGCCGCAGAGCAAGCACCCTCACTTCCTGCTGAACTCGGGGCGCCGGGCGATCAGCGAGCTCTTCCCGGGGTTCGAGGAGGAGCTGATCGCCGCCGGCGGCCTCCACCTGATGCCATCGATGGACGCCGCCTATCTCGAGGGCGCCGGCTGGGCATCTCGCAAGCGGTCGTCGATGACGATGGTCTACAGCTCCCGGATCCTGATCGAGCGGGTGCTACGCGACAAGGTGCGCGAGGTCAGCAACGTCGTCATCCGCGAGGGAGTCTCGGTGCGCGGCATCGAGACGGTCCACGGCGGCACCGCCCGGGGCCGGGTCACCGGGGTCATCTTCGCTACCGCCGCCGGCGAGGAGCGGATGGACGCCGACCTCGTCGTCGACGCGATGGGCCGCGGCTCGTCGGTCTCCGACTGGCTGGTGGCCGCCGGGTGGCCCGAGGTCCCGGTGCAGAGCCTCGACGCGAAGGTCACGTACACCTCGCGGTGGTACGACCTCCCGGCTCCCGAGGACCGCCCCGCGTCCTGGTGGTGGCAGCACCTGGTGATCATGCCGACGCAGGACAAGGGCGACCACCCGCCCGAGCACGAGTTCCTGGTCAACTTCTTCCCCATCGAGGGCGGCCGGACGATCGCGTGCATGGGCTCGTGGGGCATCGACATGCCCCGCACGGCAGAGGACTTCGTGGCGTCGGCCGAACGGGTCCGCGCCCCGCTGTTCGCGGCCGCCATGGCTGAGTGCGAACCGGTCTCGGACGTCCACCTGACTCGCTCGACCGGCAACAAGTGGCGGCGCTACGACCGGCTCCCCGAAGTGCCGTCGGGCATCGCCTTCATCGGAGACGCGATCTGTGCCTTCAACCCCTTCTACGCCCAGGGCATCAGCTCCGCCGCAGGCTCGGCGCTGACGCTGAGGGCCCATCTCGAGGCAGCCACCGTGTCCGGCAGGCCTCTCGATCAGCGGTTCTTCCGGCGGTTCCTGGCCGATCAGCGCACGGGCCTCAAGGTGCCCTGGGGCATGGCGATGGCCCGCGATCGCGGCTATGAGTGCGCCACCGGCACCGAGACGCTGCCGTCGTGGCAGCGGAAGCTCCTCGCTGCGATGACCTGGCCAGCATTCAACCTCATCGTCGGCGCGGCCCGCGAGGACGCGGTCGTGGACGAGCACTTCGCGCGCGTCTTCAACCTCGACGAGTCCCTGGGCGACATGCTGAAGAGCCCGCGGGTCCTGGCCGGGCTCCTCCGCTACCAGGTCAACTCCGTGCTCGGACGTCGCAAGGTGCCGTCAGGGTTCGATCCACGAGAGGACCCGCCGGCCACCGACTGGACCCCGGGTGTCGCGGGCGCCCGGGCCGAGATGGCGGACGCCCGATGAGCACCACATGCGAGGAGGCCGCGGAGCAGGTCACCCGCAGCCTCGGGTTCGACTGTCACGACGTGAGTCCGGTCGTCTCCGTGCGCAACCCGTTCGACCTGGCGCACTGGACGATGCCGGTGCTCGAGCTGGTCATCATCGCGGGTGCGGTGTGGGCGCTGGTGCACGCCGTGCAGCGGTGGCGCGCGGGCGATCCGGTCAACATCGCGATCTGGTGTGCTTCGCTGATCTACCTGTTCGTCACCGAGCCGCCGCTGTACTTCCCCGAGTGGTTCGGCTTGGACGAGCAGTACGGATTCATCTTCGCGCACAACATCTTCACGGTGCAGTTCATGTGGGACCGGCTGCCGCTCTACATCATCGCCATCTACCCGGCGCTGAGTCAGCTCGTCTACGAGGTGGTCCGGGTGCTGGGGGTGTTCAAGCACCGTGGCGCGCTGGTGGGCTCGATCATGGTCGCGTTCGTCTGCCAGGTGTTCTACGAGATCTTCGACCAGCTCGGTCCGCAGCTGACGTGGTGGGGATGGAACGACGGCAACATCGAGGTGAACCATCCCGCCCTGGCCTCGGTGCCGATGAACAGCATGCTGCTCTATGCCTCAGTGTCCTTCGGCGTGATGACGTTCCTTGCCGTCAAGCTGGCCGGCTCCAGGGCGACCGACGGCGGACCGCGCCGCGGGTGGTCGCTCGCCTGGCGGATCGCGGTGGCGGGCGTGCTGACCCCGCCCTCGATGGCCCTGTTCGGCATCCCGTCCGCGGTGTTCGGTGGCGAGACGCCGAACATCACCGCGCAGGCCTGGGTCCTCGGGATCGAGCTCGGGCTGGTCTGGGTGGCCGGCCTCTGGATCCTGATCAGCCACCTCCGCCGTCGCGACCGCGAGGAACCCGAGCCGATGACACCCTTCGCGAGGATCTATCCCGTCGTCTACCTTGGCGCGATGGCAGTGCTCTGGGTCGCCGCCCTCCCTGCATTCCTCGACGCCGAGAACGGCATCACCAGCGACGGCACTCCGGTGGGCAGCGGCGCGTACACCCTCGCCTGTTTCGCCGGGGCGGTCGCGGTCCTCGCCGTCCTCCACACGGGTCGGCGTCGGGCCGTGGTCGAGGTGAGCTGAGCGCCGATGGGTCATCACGGCTGGCAGGGCAACCCGCCACGAACCGAGGACGAGGCACGCCAGCGGATCGTCGCTGCGACCTCGACCTGCCTGGAGAGGTACGGGCCCGCCAAGACCACATTCTCGGACGTGGCCAGTGAGCTCGGCGTCACCCGGCAGACGGTCTACCGGTACTACGCGAACCTCGCCGAGCTCTTCGAGGCCGTCGCTCACGCCGGGCTCGAGGACTTCGTCGACCGGATGCAGCGGCACCTGTCCACCTGCACGACACCGTCCGAGGCCGCGACCGAGTCCGTCGTCTTCGCCGTCCACGCGATCCCCCAGGAGCGGCACATCGGCGCGCTCTTCCAGGCTGGCGAGACGGACATCTTCGGCCGCGACGTCACGTCGTCGATGGCCGTCGCACTGGGTGCAGGCATCCTGCGCCGGGTCCCCGTCGACTGGTCCGAGATCGGCGTCGAGGATGACGAGCTGGAGGGGCTCGCCGAGATCCTGATGCGGCTGTTCGTGTCGTTCCTGCACTACCCGGCGGACCCCCCGCGGTCGGAGGACGAGCTCCGCGCGCTCGTACGTCGGTGGCTCGGGCCGGCCCTTCAGGCTTCGCCGCGGCATCCGGACGCGGAGTGAGCGTCTGACGGGGCAACGACGACCTCGGCCCGGACGGGCGAGTCGCAGCACTTGACCTCAACCGAGGTTCAGTCTGTTGACTGGCGCGCATGCCGAGCACGCCGCCTGTGCCCACGCCGATGAAATCGGTGGCCGTTGTCGGTCCTCACCAGCAGACTGGAGGACGACCATGACGGAGCAGATCGCACCGCCCACCCCGGCGCCCGACGGCCCGACCCCTCTCGCGGCGCGCCGCGTCCCGCGCGCCTTCACGCCCTTCCGCCACGCGTCGTACCGAAGGCTCGGCACGGCGCTGGTGCTGCAGACGTTCGCGAGCGGCGTGTGGGTGATCGCGCTCGTCTGGGAGGTGATTCGGATCGGCGGCGGCGCCGGCGAGCTGTCCGTGGTCTCGACGGCCGGAGCGATCGGCGTGCTGCTACCGGCGCTGCTCGCCGGGGTCGTGGCGGACCGGGTCCCGCAGAAGTTGATCCTGATCGTGGTCGCCGCCGTCGAGCTCGCCGGCATGACCCTGGTCGCGCTGCTGTCGTGGGCCGACATGACCCAGCTCTGGCACCTCGCGGCGGTGTCGTTCGCGACCGGTGCCGCGATGGCGTTCTACTACCCGGCCTACTCCGCCTGGCTGCCCGCGCTGGTCCCCGAGCAGGACCTGATGGCGGTCAACGGCTTCGAGGGCATGGTCCGCCCCACGATCGGGCAGGCGCTCGGGCCCGGCGTCGCCGGCTTCGTCGTCGGCGCGGCGTCCTCGTCCGCCGCCCTCGGGATCGCCGCGGCGTTCAGCCTGATCGGGCTGATGGCGCTGACCACGGTGCCGCTGACCGCCGTACGACGCGATCTCTCGACCGGTGAGGGCGGCGAGCCGGCCGGCCCCGGCAGCGCCATAGCGACCGCGTTCGCCGACATCCGCGAGGGCTGGGTCTACATGATGCGCACGCCGTGGCTGCTGGCCACGCTGCTGTTCGCATCGGTGATGATCCTGGTGCTGATGGGCCCGCTCGAGGTGCTCATCCCGTTCCTCCTCAAGGACAAGCTCGGCGGAGGTCCTGGCGACCACGCGATCGTGATGGCCTGCTTCGGCATCGGCGGCGCGCTCGGCTCGATGGCGATGGCGTCGATCCGGATGCCGCGTCGCTACCTCTCCTGGATGAACCTGATGTGGGGGCTGGGCTGCCTGCCGTTCCTGTTGATCGGCGTGGCGCAGGAGGTGTGGGTGGTCGCGGCGTCGGCGTTCGTGATCGGCGCGTTCTTCTCCGCGCCGATGGTGATCTGGGGGACGCTCCTGCAGCGCCGCGTTCCTCCCCACCTGCTGGGCCGGGTCGCCTCCCTCGACTTCTTCGTCTCGGTCAGCCTGATGCCGGTCTCGATGGCCATCGCCGGACCGGTCGCCGAGCTGATCGGGCTGGAGGCGACGTTCGCGATCGCCGCGATCGTGCCCGGCGTGGCTGCCGCGGTCGCGATCGTCTGGGCGAAGCTGCCCGCCGACGAGGTCGCGCATCCGCTGCGGGACGAGGACCCCGGCCCGGCCGCCGCCTGAGGTCCTGCGCTGACCGCTCGGCGTCAGCCGCGCAGCCCCTCCAGCACCGCGGCGTTGTGCCGGTAGCCGACGGTCTCGTAACCGACCACCGTCACCCACGGCGTCAGCGACAGCACGAGCAGGCACCAGACCATGTTGATGTCGGCGGCGGCCATCACGACCGGCGCGACGAGGAACGCGATCGACAGTGCGATCAAGAGCAGGTGGAAGGGGTCGGCGGACCGGCTGATCACCGCGTAGAAGACGTAGAGCGCCATCACGTAGCACGCGAGTGGGATCGCCACCGTGAGGACGGTGCCGACGAGCGTCAGCTTGCTGTGGTGGTCGAGGAAGTAGGCGGCCACGTGGAGTCCCGCACCGACCGCGACGATCGCGCCCAGCAACGGCATGTGGCCGTAGCCCCAGCCGAAGGAGCGTTCGCGTCGCGCGTGCAGGATTTCGGCGTGCGGCAGCACGAAGTAGGTCCACCACATGCCGAACGTCATCGCGGTCCCGGCGAGCGCGAGCAGCGCGATGTCGAGGGTCAGGCCGCCGAGAGCGGTCAGGCTCGCCATCGTGCCGATCATCCCCTCGCCGAGGGCGATGATGACCATCAGTCCGTAGCGCTCCGCGATGTGGTGCGGGTGCCAGGGCGTGCCGCCGACGGTGCGCTCCGCGTAGACCGGGCCGCCGACCTCGATGAGGAAGGGGACGATCATCAAGGCGAACGTCGTGACCACCGAGAAGTCGACGATCGCGAGCACGCACCAGAGCGCCTGGGCCGTCGCGATCGACACGAGGTAGGCGTGGTGTGACCGCCGCCGACCCGGGTCGTGACGACTGGCCCGCCACCACTGGAAGAGCATCGGGACCCGCATCACGACGTAGCCCCAGACCATGACGTCGTTGTCCAGCGTGTCGCCGTGGTCGACCGAGGCGAACATCGCCGGCAGCCCCAGCGCGAACACCATGACGCCCACCATCTGCAGCATCGTCGCCAGCCGGTACAGCCAGTCGTCGGTGTCGTAGGCCGACGCGAACCACGTGAAGTTGATCCAGGCCCAGGCGATGCCGAAGGTCGCGAACGCGAACGCGATGATCCCCGACGTGACGTGGTCCGCGGCCAGGGCGTGCGCGAGCTCGTTGGCCGCGGTACCGAACGCCACCACGAAGGCCAGGTCGAAGAGCAGCTCGAGCGGGGTCGCCGGCCGGTGCTCCTCATCCTGGTCGCGCCCGGTCATCCGAACGATCCGGTGGCGCAGGGTTTGCTCTGGCATGCGCGGCAGTCTAAGAGCGCGCGGAGCCGGTGCTAAAGCCCGTGCACCGTCAGCACGAGCTCGCTCGGCTCGTGGCCGTCGTTCGCCCAGACCGTGACGGTCGACAGGCCGGGCTCGACACCGACGGTCTCGTACTCCCGGCTGTAGACGTCCCGCAGTGAGAGGTGGCCCTCGGACTCGAGCACGAACTCGGCGAGACGTGTGAGGTCACCGGTGTTGCCGGCGGGCCCCAGGGTGACCGCGACCGGCCCGTCGCTGACGGCGACTGCGAGACAGTCCCCGGTCGCGACGCACGCTCCTCCGCGGAACGTGGTCGGCGGCGTGAAGTCCTCCCGTCCGACCAGCAGCAGGACCGACTTGGGCGGCTGGACGATGCGACTCACGGGGTCATCCTGCCCCGCGCGAGGGTCAGCAGCCCGACCGCCCCAGCAGTGCCAGCAGCCGCGTGGCCGGACGCGCGTCCGCGCCCACCGGCACCGGCGGAGCGAACTCGCCGTGCTGCTCCAGCGCCAGGGCGACCGCGGTCGGCATCAGCGCCTCGGCGAGCCCGTCGGGGAAGGGCTCGCCGTAGCCCGTCGTACGGCCGACGTCCCAGCCGTGCACCGCGACCTCGATCGCCGCGAGCCGGGAGATGGTCCCGACCGGCACGGGCCGGCCGCCCACCTCGACCAGGGGAGACGTCGCGGATGCCCAGGCGCCGAGCACCTGACACGCCTTGTCCTGAAGCACGCGAATGCGCTCCTGGGCCGGGGCGGGCGCCGCGCTGCGCAGCTCGATCGACCCGGTCGCGCCCTCCGAGAACGCGTCCAGCGAGTCCTCCATGTGGGCGAGCAGGTCGGCCAGGCGCCAGTGGGTGCAGGGTGTCGGCAGGCAGAGGTGGGCAGGCGTGACGGTGACCAGCGCGCAGCGCGCATAGCCGAGGGCACGCTCCAGCAGCTCAACCCCCGGGTCCGGTGCGGTGTGCAGGGGGCCGGCGGTCATCGCCATCAGCCGGTGGTCGGAGGCGCGCCGGGAACCGGCACGTAGTCGGCCGGCAGCCGGTCGGGTAGGCCGAACCTCGCGAAGAGCCTCCTGTCGAAGAAGGCGGTCACGTGCTCGACCTTGTCCCCGCTCGCCATCTGCAGCACCTGCAGGTGGAACGGCTCGAAGTGGCCCTCCGGCTGGCGCATGTAGAGACCGAACGCGGGCTGGCCGTTGGCGGTTGTCGGGAGCATCGGCATGTCCGCCACCCCGCCGGGGCACTTGGAGTCGATCAGCTCACCGATCGCCGGGGCTCCGCGGTAGTGGTTGAGGAACGGCGGCATGTCCCACGTGGCGTCGTAGGTCAGGAGCTGGACGATGCGGTCGATGTCCTTGCGCCAGAACGCCTCCAGGTAGGCGTCGAGCATCTGCTGCTTGGCCGGCTCGAGGTCGGTCCGGACGGTGTCGGGGGTGAGCCCGCGCTCGGCCAGGTGGGCGTGGGCGCGCTGGAGGGCGGAGTTCACCGCGGCGGTCGTCGTGTCGAGCGCGGTCGCGGTCTCGGCGGCGGACCAGCGCAGCACGTCGCGCAGGATCAACACCGCGCGCTGCCGCGCCGGCAGGTGCTGGAGGGCGGCGACGAAGGCGAGCCGGATCGTGTCGCGCTCGGCGACCTCGACCGCGGCGTCGGGGATCGGCTCCAGCCAGGGGACCTCGTGGTCCTCCAGCAGCTCGTCCGCCGGAGCGGAGTCGGCCGTGCCGAGACCCGTCGGCAGCGGGCGCCGCGGCTTGCTCTCGAGGTTGGTCAGACAGACGTTCGTCGCGATCTTGTAGAGCCAGGTCCGGACGGAGGAGCGGCCCTGGAAGCTCGCGGAGGCCTTCCACGCGCGCAGGAAGGTCTCCTGGACGAGATCCTCGGCCTCGTGCACCGAGCCGCTCATGCGGTAGCAGTGGGCCATCAGCTCGCGCTGGTAGCGCCCTGTCAGCGCGTCGAAGTCCGCGAGCTCATCGCCGGCGCGCTGGTCGGCCTGGGTCGTCGTCGTTCCGGCGTCGGTCTCGGTCACAGCCGTGCTTCCCATCGCTACCCCCGTGGTCCCGTCAGTGTGCACGATGAGGTGGACCGGGGTCGACCGTAAAACTCATCGCCGCGGGCGTTTCGCGGTCAGGCTTCGCGTCACCGAGCTACCAGGCTGCTCGCCCGACCAGCCCCAGCACCCGCTCCGCCGCGGCCACAGCCACCGCGCGGTCGGCCGGCACCAGGCCCACGCGGGTGCGACGGTCGAGCAGGTCGGCGACGTCCGCGGCGCCTTCGTGGGTGACCCCGAAGACGAGCTCGGCCAGCACGGTCGAGATCGCCGGGTGGCCGGGCGCGATCGGCGCGAGCAGCTCGGCGTCCGGCAGGCCGGT
>NZ_SSXI01000199.1 GCF_004803405.1 Nocardioides sp.
ACGACGGCGCTGCGCCCAGCCGGGGAGGTTCCGCTGGTGCGCCGCGCTGACCGCCAGCGCGCCGGGCGGCACGTTGCGACGCACCACGGTGCCGGCGCCGGTGCCGGCACCGTCGCCGATCTCGACCGGCGCGACGAACGTGTTGTTGGCACCGGTGCTGGCGTGCTTGCCGACCGTCGTGCGGTGCTTGTTGACCCCGTCGTAGTTGGCGAAGATCGTGCCCGCGCCGATGTTGGTGCCGTCGCCGACCTCGGCGTCGCCGACGTAGGAGAGGTGCGGAACCTTCGCGCCCGCCCCGATCTGGGCGTTCTTCACCTCGACGAAGGCGCCGATCTTGCCCTTCGCGCCGAGGGTCGCGCCGGGACGGAGGTAGGAGAACGGGCCCACCGTCGCCTCGGGGCCGATCACGGCGAGCTGGGCGTGGGTGCGCACCACACGGGCACCGGCACCGATCTCGCAGTCCTCGAGGGTGGTGTCCGGCCCGATCACGGCGTCCTCCTCGACCACCGTCGCGCCGAGCAGCTGCGTGCCCGGGAGGATCGTCACGTCGGGGGCGAGCACCACCTGGGCGTCGATCCAGGTCGTCTCGGGATCCATCACGGTCACGCCGTCCTGCATCCAGCGGGTGAGGATCCGGCGGTTGAGCTCGCGGCCCAGCGCGGCCAGCTGTGCCCGGTCGTTCGCGCCCTCGGTCTGCAGGGCGTCCTCGACGGCGTGCGCGGCGACGGTCAGCCCGGCCTCACGGGCCAGCGCGATCGCGTCCGTCAGGTAGTACTCGCCCTTGAGGTTGTCGTTGCCGATCCGGGTGATGCAGTCGGCCAGGAACGCGGCGTCGAACGCGAGGATGCCCGAGTTGATCTCGGTGATGGCGCGCTGCTCGTCGGTGGCGTCCTTCTCCTCGACGATCGCCTGGACGACGCCCTCCGGGTCGCGCACCACGCGACCGTAGCCGTGGGGGTCGGCGACGATGCCGCTCAGGATGCTCACGGCCGCCCGGGCGGACCGGTGGGAGTCCGCGAAGGCGCGGAGCGTCTCACCCTGCAGGAGGGGCGTGTCGCCGTACGCGATCAGGACGGTGCCCTCGCGTGGCCCGTCTCCCAGTGCCTCGAGCGCCACCCGCACGGCATGGCCGGTGCCGAGCTGCTCCTCCTGGACCGCGAGCACCGCGCCGGGCAGCAGCTCGGTGACGTGCGGGCCGACCAGCTCCCGCTGATGCCCGACGACGGTGACCACGCGCGCCGGCTCGAGCGCACTCACCGCGCTCAGCACGTGGCCGATCATGCTGCGGCCGCAGATCCGGTGCAGGACCTTGGGGGTCTTCGACTTCATCCGGGTGCCCCCGCCGGCGGCGAGGACGATGACGGTCAGCTGGTCGGGCACGTCCCAACCCTAGACGGGTTCGGCGGTCGCCCGGCCAACGCGCCTCAAGACATTGACAGAAGTCGATATCTGTTCCAGGATATCGATCATCATCAATATTTGGGGGGCGACCCGCCGCCCGGAGAGGAACACCCATGCGACTCCAGCTCGCGCTGAACGTCCCCGTCCTCGAGGACGCCATCGACTTCTACTCGCGGCTCTTCGACACCGCGCCCTACAAGGTGAAGGAGGGCTACGCCAACTGGGAGATCGCCGAACCGCCGCTCAAGCTCGTGGTGTTCGAGAACGCCGGGGCCGAGCCCGGGTCGATCAACCACCTGGGCGTGGAAACCGAGACCGCGGAGGAGGTCGTCGCCGCCGAGGCGCGCCTGTCGGCGGCCGGCCTGGAGACGACCGGCATCGACGACACGACCTGCTGCTTCGCCGAGAAGGTCGAGACCTGGGTGCACGCGCCCGACGGCAACCGCTGGGAGTGGTACGTCAAGAAGGCCGACGCCGGCTCCTCGGCCGAGATCGCGCTCGAGTCGGTCGGCACCGGGGTCGACAGCGCCTCCACCGGCGTGTGCTGCGCCTGAGTCCTGCGGCCGGCCGTACAGGCGGCCACCGTCGTCACGGGGCGAGCCGACCGCTGCGCTCCCCGGGTAGGAGTCGAACCTACGTCGCTAGTCCTGATTCAAAGTCAGGCGGGCCCTACCGGCAGACCAACCGGGGAATGTGCGGGTCAAGCCTAGAGGCAGTGCTCAGCGCAGCAGGTCGCGCCCGATCACCATCCGCTGGATCTGGTTGGTCCCCTCGAAGATCTGGGTCACCTTCGCGTCGCGGAAGAGCCGCTCCACCGGGTACTCCCGCGTGCAGCCGTCGACGCCCAGCACCTGGACCGCATCGGTCGTGACCCGCATCGCCGCGTCGGTGGCGGTCAGCTTGGCGATCGAGGCCTGCCGTGAGAACGGACGACCGGCGTCCTTCAGCCGCGCGGCATGGAGGTACGACGCGCGCGCACGCTCCACGTCGGCGGCCATGTCCGCCAGCATGAACTGCACGCCCTGGGACTCGCCCACCGGCTTGCCGAACTGCTCGTGCTCGCGCGCGTAGCCGACGGCGTGGGACAGGGCCGCCTGGGCGATCCCCGTGGCCACCGCGGCGATGCCCAGGCGGCCCGCGTCGAGCGCGGACAGCGCCACCCGCATGCCCGCGCCCTCCTCGCCGATCAGCTGGTCGACGGGGATCCGAGCCCCGTCGAGCAGCACCTGCGTGGTGACGTCGCAGTGCAGGCCCATCTTCCGCTCAGGCGCGCCGAACGACATGCTTTCGGTGCCCTCCGGCACCAAGAAGGCCGAGAGTCCGCGCTTCGGGTCCTCCGAGGTCCGCGCGAAAAGGATGTAGTAGTCGGCGCAGGAGCCGTTGGAGATCCACTGCTTCACGCCCTTGACCGTGTACGCATCGCCGTCGAGGCGCGCCGCCGTCCGGATCCCGCTGACGTCGGATCCGGCCTGCGGCTCGGACAGGCAGTACGCCCCGAGCCAGTCGCCCGACAGCATCCGCGGCAGCCACCGCTGCTTGAGCTCTGCGGAGCCGTTGGCGTCGACGACCGTCGCGGTCAGCGCGTGGACGCTGGTGCCGACGGCCACGCTCGGCCAGGCCGTGGCGATCTCCTCGACCACCTGGAGGTACACCTCGTACGGCTGCGCCCCACCGCCGAACTCCGCGGAGAACGGCAGGCTCAGCAGGCCGGCACTGCCCAGCAGGCGGTACGCCGACTCGGGAAACTCCGCCCGCTCCTCGGCCTCCGCGACCTGCGGGGCCAGCTCCTTCGTCGCGATCTCGCGGGCCAGCGCGAGCAGCTCCTCGGCTTCCCCGCTCGGCAGCAGCCTCTCCACGGTCGTTCCCATGGGGCGCACCCTAGTCGGGCTCCCAGCTGGCCGGCCGCCCTCCCGGTGGCCCGCGCCCCCTTCAGTAGGTGAGCTCGACCCACTCGTCGACGTCGTACCGGCCGTTGGTCTGCAGCGTCACGGACTGGATACCGACCGGTCGACCGTCGCGGTAGGTGATCAGCGCGACCGCCGCCGCGCGGCGGAGCTTCGTCCCGATCGCGATGGCGTACGCCGCGCCGCCGGTGGTGCCGGTGGTGTAGGTGTAGCCGGTCGACCCGTTCTCCCCCACGCCCGGGTCCGGACCGGTCGTCACGTGCACATGACCCCCGACCACGAGGTCGACACAGCCGCGCGCGAGCGCGCCGGCGCCGAAGTCGGCGTCGTGGACGAGAATCGTGTTGACCCGCTCGCCGTCCTCGTCGGCCTGGCATGCGGCCTCGGTCAACCGCTCGCCGACCTCCTTCGAGGTCAGCCCGGTCTCGTCGCGCCAGTTGCCCAGTCCACTGGATCGAGGGTCGTCGACACCCAGCAGGCGGGACCCACCGGGCCCGTCCACGACGGAGCCGTCCAGGTAGGTCCAGCCGAGCTCTCCGAGGTACTCGCTCACGAAGGAGCCGTGGTCGTGGTTGCCCGCGACGGCCCAGCGTCCGTCGTAGTCCTCGAACGCCTCGGCGACCGAGTCGAGGGAGAATGCCTCCCACCGCTCCCCGGTCGAGGTGTCGTCACCGGCGTTGAAGATGGCCGTCGCACCGCCGGCGTCGGCGATCGCCCGCGCGACACTGTCCATCCCGATGTTGTCGTGCCGGTCCGAGACGAGCAGGACGACCGTCTCGTCCTCCTCCGGCTCGCGCAGCTCCAGGCCCGCGGCGTCCTGCTCGGCCCGTGAGTAGAACTCGAGTCCCTGCCGGTAGCTGCTCACCGCGCTGGCCACGAGCCTGCGGGTCTGCGCCGTGGTGGCGTCGGCGAGCACCTCGACACCCTCGGCCTCCGGTGGCAGCCTCAGGCTCGGCCCGAGGAACTCCCCGAGCGGCGTCCAGCGCTCCGCCGCCGACTCCGAGCGACCCCAGCCGAGCGGCACCACGATCCCGGTCAGGACGACGAGGACCACCGCTGCCCCGAGCAGCCCCGACCGGGTCCGCAGGCGTCGGACGAGGTCACGACGGCGGTCGCCGCCCACGGCGAACCAGATCAGGAGCGGTACGGCGCCCAGGGCGGCTCCCTGGACGATCGCGGCCAGCGCCATCGTGCGGACCGCGCGGCCGACGACCGCGACCTGGCCGCGAGGCTGCGACGCGATCGCCGCGTAGCGTGCCGTCAGCACCTGCATCGAGTCGGTGTCGGCCTTGCCGAGCTCGACCTCGACGCCGATCTCCGAGCCGGAGGAGATGCGCAGGTCCGGAAGCACCGGGCCGGTGCGCACCACGACGTTGCCCGAGAGGTCCGGACTGACCGTGGCGTCGTGGCTGGCGACGACGATGGTCCGCTCGCTGCCGACGAAGATCAGCGAGGCGGCGCAGGTGGACACGACCAGCCAGGCCCCGAACCACGCCAGGACCCTCAGGAGACGAAACGACGACATCGCGGGCTTATTGGTGCGCTCGGGACTCCGCGACCGCGTAGAGGACCACCGAGGCGGCCACACCGGCGTTCAGGGACTCCAGGACGCCTGCCATGGGGATCGAGACCAGCCGGTCGCAGTTCTCGGCCACCAGGCGGGAGAGGCCGTCGCCCTCGGAGCCGACCACGAGCACCAGCGGCCCGCGGGCGAGGTCCTCGTCGGCCACGAGCTCGGGCAGCGAGAGATCGCCGTCGGCGGCGAGGCCGACCACGAAGCATCCGGCGTCCTGGTAGGCCTTGATCTGCCGGTTCAGGTTGACCGTCTGCGCCACGGGGCAGCGCGCGGCCGCACCGGCCGAGGTCTTCCAGGCCGAGGCTGTCATCGACGCCGCCCGGCGCTCGGGGATCACCACTCCGTGCGCGCCGAACCCGGCTGCGCTGCGGACGATGGCACCGAGGTTCCGCGGGTCGGTGATCGAGTCGAGCATCACGATCAGTGGCGCCTCACCGGACTCGGCGGCCGCGTCCAGCAGGTCGTCCGGCTGGGCGTACTCGTAGGGCGGGATCCGCGCCGCGAGCCCCTGGTGCACGGCACCGTCGGTGAGCCGGTCCAGCTCGTTGCGACTCACCTCGAGGAGGCCGACCCCGTTCTCCGCAGCGATCCGGAAGATCTCGCGCAGCCGGTTGTCGCGCTCGGCGCCGTCGGCGACGTACACCGACGTGACGGGCACGCCCTCCCGGAGCGCCTCGAGGACCGGGTTGCGCCCGGCGATCCACTCGGCGTCGCCCGTACGACGTCGCGGGCCGCCCTTCTTGGCCGCTGCCCGCTTCTTGGCCTCGACCGCCTTGTGGGCCTTGTGATAGGGCCGCTCGACCGCCTTCGGCGTGGGGCCCTTGCCCTCCAGGCCGCGCCGGACGCGCCCACCGGAGCCAGCCGTCGGCTTCTTGCTCGACTTGCGGATCGCGCCCTTGCGCGCGGAGTTACCAGGCACGTCAGTGTCCTTTTCGGTGGTCGAGTAGCCCGTCGCGAGGGACGGGCGTCGGGCGTGTCGAGACCCCGGGCATGTCAGCTCACCGTCCAGGCAGGTCCGTCAGGGGTGTCGGTGACCTCGATGCCGGCCGCCTTGATCCGGTCGCGGATCGTGTCCGCCCGGCTCCAGTCCTTCGCCGCGCGCGCCTCGGCACGCTCCTCGAGGAGACCGGCGACGAGGGCGTCCACCGCTGCGCGGAGCCGCTCCTCGGCGTCGTTCGCGCCGGCGCCCGCGGCCCAGGCGCGGTCGGCAGGGTGGAGGCCGAGCACCTCGAGCATCCCGTGGACGTGCGCTGCCTGCTCGAAGGCGTCCTCCCCGGCCGCGAGGCGTCGGTTGCCCTCACGCACGGTGTCGTAGAGGACGGCCACCGCTGCCGGCGTGCCGAGGTCGTCGTCCATCTCCGCTGCGAAGGCGTCGGGGAGGTCCCAGGTCGCGCCCGCCATCGGGCCGACCCGCCCGAGGAACGTCTCGATCCGCTTGTAGCCGGCGGCGGCCTCGTCGAGCGCCTCGAACGAGAACTCCACGTGCGAGCGGTAGTGCGCGGCCACCATGTAGAACCTCAGCTCGGCGCCGCGATAGCGCTGCAGGACGGCCGGGATGCTGAGGGTGTTGCCGAGCGACTTGCTCATCTTCTCGCCGGCGGTCGTGATCCACGCGTTGTGCATCCAGTACGACGCGAACGGCCGGCCGGCCGCGCGCGACTGGGCCTGCTCGTTCTCGTGGTGCGGGAACCGCAGGTCGACGCCTCCGCCGTGGATGTCGAAGGCCGGGCCGAGGTACTTCCCCGCCATCGCGGAGCACTCGATGTGCCAGCCCGGGCGGCCAGGCCCCCACGGGGACGGCCATGCCGCGGTCTCCGGCTCGGACTCCTGCTTCCAGCCCTTCCAGAGAGCGAAGTCGCGCGGGTCCCGCTTGCCGCGGGGGTCCGCATCGGCGGCCGGTTCCATGTCGTCGATGCCCTGGTGGGTGAGCTCGCCGTACTGCGGCCAGGACCGTACGTCGAAGTACACGTCACCGGAGGCGTCCGCGGCCGCGTAGGCATGGCCCCTGGCGATCAGCTCCTCGATGAGGACGATCATCTCCGGGATGTGCCCGGTCGCGGCCGGCTCGTAGGTCGGCGGGGCGACGTTGAGGGCGGCGTAGGCGCGGTCGAGCTCGATCCGCATGGCGTAGGCCAGGTTGTACCAGGGGCGTCCCTGCTCGGCCGCCTTGAGGAGGATCTTGTCGTCGATGTCGGTGACGTTGCGGATGAAGGTGACCTCGTAGCCGCGGAACCGGAGCCATCGCTGGAGGACGTCGAAGTTGACCGCCGACCGCACGTGTCCGACGTGCGGCTCGCTCTGCACCGTCAGACCACACACGTAGAGACCCGCCTTGCCCTCCTGGAGGGGCACGAAGTCACGGACTTCGCGGGTCGCGGTGTCGTAGAGCCGGATGGTCACCGGCTCAGTCTAGGGATCGGCGCGGGTCGGCCTCACATCGTCGCCCCGCGAGCCGAAGTGGTGGGTGTGCCGACCGGCAATGTGTGACTGGAGTGACTTTTGTGACCTACCGTGGCGTCATGCGCCCTGCCGTCCCTGCCGCCCTGGCGACCGCGGTGGCCGCCTGCCTGGTGGCCACCGTCTTCGCGCTGGTCCCCGGCGGGCGGTCGGAGGAGGGCGCGCCGGCGGAGCTCGCGGTGACCACCACCGAGCGCATGGTGCACCTGAAAAGGTTCGACAGTCGCGCCCAGTGGCGCAGCGGCAAGGCCGAGGGCGTGCGCTACACCTCCGGCGGCCGGATGGCGTTCTCGAAGCCGATCCGCACCGGGTCCTACGCCGGCCGGCGGTACGACGTCGCCCGCTGGACCAGCCCCTGGGTCTCCCCGGGATTCTCCTTCACCGAGCTGATCCCGTCCTGGTCGGCCAGGACGCCCGGCGACAGCTGGATCGAGGTGCGGGTCCGTGGCCGCTCGGCGGGCGGCGCGCTGACCTCCTTCGACGTGCTGGCCCGCTGGGCCGCCGGCGATCGCCACGTGAAGCGGCACTCGGTGTCGGGCCAGGCCGACGACGGCACCCGCGTCAACGTCGACACGTGGCGCACGGCCGGCCTGGCGTCGTACCGGCTGGAGGTGAGGGTGCACCGCCGGACAGGAAGCGCCGCGGTGCCCAGCCTGGACCTGGCGACGGTGATGACCTCACGGCTGCCCGCCACCGCCGGGCCGACCTCCCGGCCGGGTGTGGCGAGCGGGACCCTCCTGGACGTGCCGCGGTACTCCCAGATGGCGCACGCGGGCCACTACCCGGAGTGGGGCGGCGGTGGCGCGGCATGGTGCTCGCCGACCTCGACGTCGATGGTGCTCGGCTACTACCGGAGGCTGCCGCGGCCGGCCGCCTACGCGTGGGTGCGCAGCGGCCACACCGACCCGTGGGTGGACCACGCCGCCCGGATGACCTACGACCACGGCTACGGCGGCACCGGCAACTGGCCGTTCAACACCGCCTACGCGGCGGAGCTCGCCGGGAAGGCGTTCGTGACCCGGCTGCGCAACCTGCGCGAGGCGGAGCGCCTGGTCAGGGCCGGCATCCCGCCGGTGGTGTCGATCGCCTTCGAGCGCGGCGAGCTCACCGGCGCGCCGATCGGCTCGTCCGACGGCCACCTGCTGGTGATCGTCGGGTTCCGCAGCGACGGCGCGGTGGTCGTCAACGACCCGGCCGCGCGCACCCGGGCCGGCGTGACCCGGGTCTATCGCCGAGCCGAGTTCGAGCGGCTCTGGCTCGAGGCGTCCGGTGGCCTGACCTACGTGATCCACGACGCCGCCCACCCGCTGCCGGCGGCCTCCGGCAACTGGTAGCCGGGCGGCCTGGGCATCACAGCTAGGCGCTGTAGCCGCCGTCGACGTCCAGCTTCTGGCCGCTGATGAATCCCGCGCGCGGCGAGGCCAGGAAGCAGACCGCCTCGGCGATGTCGGCGGCGGTGCCGAACGTCCGCATCGGGATGTTGCCGCGCGTCACCTCGAGCGCCCGCTCGTCCAGTTCGCCGGAGGAGATCAGCCGCTCGGCCATCCCGTCGGTGAGCATGCCGGGGCCGACGGCGTTCACGCGGACGCCGTACCGCCCCTCCTCGACCGCGAGCGCTCGCACCATGGCCTCGACGGCCGCCTTCGGGGCCGACGACAGGCCGTCCCGGACGGGGAACCGGGAGGTCGCCGCAGTGGTCACGGCGGTCAGCGAGCCCGAGGCGTCCCGCAGCGCCGGCAGCGCGGCGTGCGCGATCGCGAAGAACCCGGCGGCGTCGACCGCCAGCTGTGCGGCCATCTCCGCCGGCGCCACGCGGGACAGATGGGTCATCGGCACGTGCGGCCCGGCCGCGTAGACGACCGTGTGCAGCCCGTCGAGCTCGGCGACGGCGTGGTCGACCACCCGCGGCACGTCGGCGGTGTCGGCCAGGTCGAGGCCGTACGACGCGACCCCGATGTCGACCGGCCGGGTGCGGTGGGTGACCGCGACCCGTGCCCCACGCGCCACCAGCAGCTCGGCGATCGCGCGGCCCAGGCCGCCCGAGCCGCCCACCACGAGGGCGCCGCCGGGCAGACCGGCGAAGTCGGCGTCGAGGCCCATCGGGGGATCAGGCCTTCACGCTGAGGTCGATCGTGTGCCAGCCGGTGGCTCCGTCGGGCAGCACGTCCCGCGCGACGCCGGTCTGCACCTCGCCGTCCTTGTCGGTGGCGCGGACCCGCAGCTGGTGGTCGCCCTCCTCCACGTCGAGCATGATCCGCCACTGGACCCAGGTGTCGTCGTTCGGCACGCCGGCGAGCTCGGCCCGCTCCCAGGCGCCGCCGTCGACCTGCACCTCGACGCCTGCGATGCCGGTGTGCTGCGCCCAGGCGACGCCGGCGCAGACGACCTCGCCCGCAGGCACCTCGTCGCCGTCGTGCGGCACCTCGATCTTGGACGACATCTTCACCGGGCCCTGCTCCGCCCAGCCCTTCTGCGTCCAGTAGGCCTCGATGTCGCTGAACCGGGTGACCTCCATGTCGACCACCCACTTCGTCGCGGACACGTAGCCGTACAGGCCCGGCACGATGGTGCGGACCGGGAAGCCGTGCTCGATGGGCAGCGGCTCGCCGTTCATCCCGATGGCGAGCAGCGCGTTGCGGTCGTCCTCCATCAGCGCGGCCAGCGGAGTGCCGCAGGTCCAGCCGTCCTCCGAGGTCTGCAGGACGGCGTCGGCACCCTGCTGCGGACCGGCCTCCGCCAGGATCGCGGCCAGTCGCACGCCGCTCCACCAGGCATTGCCGATCAGGTCGCCGCCGACGCTGTTGGACACGCAGTTGAGCGTGATCCAGTCCTCGGTGATCTCCCGGGCGACCAGGTCGCTGTAGGACAGCGTGATCTCGCGGTCGACCATCCCGTGGATCCGCAGCTCCCAGCCGGCCGGGTCGATGGCGGGCTTGATGTAGGCGGTGTCGATCAGGTAGAAGTCCTCGTTCGGCGTCTGCCAGGGGGACAGGCCGTCGATGTCGAACTCGGCGCCGTCGGGCACCTCGGGCGCGGTGACGCCCTCCAGCCGGAGCAGGCGCCGGCTCTCCTCGGCGCGACGCCGGGCGCTGCCGGCTATCCGGCCGAGGAGTCCGCCGAACGCCGCGAACCCTGCCGTCGCTGCCACAGCCACGAAGAAGTGGCGTCGCGTGTGCATCGGCTCGACCGC
Organism: Nocardioides sp.; assembly: GCF_004803405.1. Classification (GTDB taxonomy): domain Bacteria; phylum Actinomycetota; class Actinomycetes; order Propionibacteriales; family Nocardioidaceae; genus Nocardioides; species Nocardioides vastitatis. The sequence goes on from NZ_SSXI01000199.1 coordinate 10,529, forward strand.
CGGGTCCTCGCTCTCCTCGACCAGCTCCCAGCGGCGCAGCCATTCCGCGAGCACCGCGAGGGCGACGATCCAGCAGAGCAGGCCGACGACGATCGGGACCAGGTCGATCAGCGACGGCGTCGGCTTGGTGAGTACGGCGATCACGGCGACGCCGGCGAGCACGACGTACCCGGCGACGGCGACCCACCAGCGCCTCCGGGCGACCCGGCCCAGCAGCGCGAAGACGAGGGTGAGGATGGCCAGCATGCCGACGACGAGGGCCTTCTTGTCGTCCTGCTCGAGCTCGCGGATCGCCCACTTGACGACCGGACCGGGGGTCAGCGCGGTGACGCCCTCGGCGACCGCGACGACCGGCGACTCGCGCACGTGGAGCAGCGCCGCGGTGGCATAGCTCACTGCCAGACCGACCGCTCCAGCGATCACTCCGACGAGCCACCACCAACCGCGGGACGTGCTCACGTTGGTGATTCTTCCTCAGGCATGATCAGCGCGTGAACCCAAGAGACCCAGGCGGCGTGGCGGGCGGCCTCCGCATCGGCATCGGATCCGACGTACATCGCCTCGTCCCGAGGGCGGACGGGGATCCGCCGCTGGCGCTCGGTGGCCTCACCTGGCCGGACGAGGACGCCCGCCTCGAAGGTCATTCCGACGCCGACGTCGCCGCCCACGCGGCGTGCGACGCCCTGCTCTCCGCGGCCGGCCTCGGGGACCTCGGCAGCAACTTCGGTACGGCGGACCCGGCCTGGGCCGGCGCCAGCGGTGCCGCCATGCTCGGCGAGACCCGCCGCCGCGTCGAGGCGGCGGGCTTCCGCGTCCTGAACGTTTCCGTCCAGGTGATCGGCAACCGCCCGAAGCTCGGCCCGCGCCGCGCCGAGGCCGAGGCTGCCCTCTCAGCCGTGCTGGAGGCCCCGCTCTCGCTCTCCGCCACCACCACCGACGGACTCGGCCTCACCGGCCGCGGCGAGGGCGTCGCCGCGATCGCCACCGCCCTCCTGACGACTCCCTGACCCACCACACGAGGGGGCGCGGTGTGCGGCGCGAGGGGGCGCGGTGTGCG
>NZ_SSXI01000289.1 GCF_004803405.1 Nocardioides sp.
CGGGCCGAGCTCCTGGCGCGGCTCGGCGAGCGCACCGCCGCGCGGACGTCGTACGACGCCGCGCTGGCCGCGTGCACGAACGACGCCGAGCGCGCCCATCTACAGCGGCGCCGCGCCGCGCTCGGCTGATCCGAGACCACGCCCCAGCACGGGGCCGGTCGTGGACAGCTCACGTTCACCGCACGGCCCCCTGGGCGCCACCTGACGAGCCTCGCGCCGTACGCCAGCGCTTCGGTTGGGTGGAGGGGCTCACATCCGACCCCCCTGAGAAGGACGATCGTGAACCACTCGCACTCGCACGGCGGTCACTCCCACGACCATGCGCACGACCACTCCCACGACCACTCCCACGACCACTCGGTCGACGACCTGACCCTCGCCGCCTCCTCCGACGCCGCCGACGGGGACCTGACCCCCGCCGAGCTCAGCCGCCGCAGCCTGCTCCGCGCCGCGGGCATCACCGGAGCGCTCACCGCCGGCATGGCCGGCATGACCGGCGTGACCCCGGCGATGGCGGAGGGCCGTGACGAGCACCGGGCCGACTGGCGCCGCGGCTCCGTACGCCACTGGCTCGCGGGCGACCACCACATCCACACCCAGTACAGCTCGGACGCGATGTACCGCGTCGTCGACCAGGCCCAGCACGCGGCGGCGTACGGCCTCGACTGGCTGGTCATCACCGACCACGGCGGGGCGACGCACGCCCGGATCGGGGTCGACCTGGTCAACCCCGACATCCGCGCCGCCCGCGCCGAACTGCCGGAGACGCTGATCTTCCAGGGTCTGGAGTGGAACATCCCGGCCGCCGAGCACGGCACCGTCTTCGTGGCGCCCGGCCGCCACGAGGTGGCGGTGCTCAAGCAGTTCGAGACCGACTACGACGGCAGCGTGAAGGACGCCCGCGACAACACGCCGAGCAACGAGGCCCTCGCCGTCGCCGGCATCCAGTGGCTCGGCCGTCAGGTCGACCAGCGTCGTGTGGACGACGCACTGTTCCTGGCCAACCACCCGGCACGCAACGGGATCGACAGCCCGCACGAGGTGCGGGCGTGGCGTGACGCCGACCCGCGGGTCGCGATCGGCTGGGAGGGCGCTCCCGGCCACCAGGCGGGTGGGCTCCCGGTCGGCTACGGCCCCGGGGCCGCCCGGGGCGGCTACGGCAACTCCGCCGGTGCCCGCTCGTTCCCCGGCTACCCGCCGGAGAGCTACCGGTCCTGGGGCGGCTTCGACTTCTACACGGCCACCGTGGGGGGCCTGTGGGACTCGCTCCTCGCGGAGGGGAAGCCGTGGTCGATCTCGGCCAACTCCGACTCCCACATCAACTGGGGCGCCACCTCGCGGCGGCCGGACGGCTCCTCGAGCGCCCAGTTCAACGCCGCCGGTCGGTACGGCGACCCGGTGTACGGCGGCACGGTCAACCTGACCGCGAGCGACTTCTGGCCGGGGTTCTACAGCCGCACCCACGTCGGGGCCTCGGACCGCTCGTACCGCGCGGTCATGAAGGGTATGCGGGACGGGCGGATGTGGGTGGACCACGGCAACCTTGTCAAGTCGGTCGACGTCCGGCTCGTGGCCGCGGACCGCCGCGGCTCGGTCCAGGAGACCCTCGGCGGGACGCTGCTGGCCAAGCGCGGCAGCCGGGTGCAGCTGGTCGTCACGATCACCGCGCAGGACGTGCCGAACTGGTCGCAGTTCGTGCCGAAGCTCAATCGGGTCGACCTGATCCGCGGCGCGGTCGTCCCCGGCCACGCCTCGGACCGCGACACCATGACCGCCCCGGACACCAAGGTCGTCGAGCAGACCGACACCTCGGGCCACACGGGGCGGTTCACCCTCAAGTACGACCTCGGCGAGCTCGACGAGCCGTTCTACGTACGACTCCGCGGGACCGACGGCAACCGGCAGCAGCCGGGCTACTACGGCGGCGAGGTCGACCCGGCGGGTCCGGCGATCGACGTGATCGGCGACGCCGACCCGTGGGTCGACCTGTGGTTCTACACCAACCCGATCTGGGCCGTGCCGATCCGGTGACCGCGACCCCTCCGGTGTCCACCGCCACCGCGGTGGCGGTGGACACCGCTGCCGCCACGCTCGCGGCGGTGGAGCATCTCGTGCAGGCCGTCGACCAGGCACTCACCGGCGTGCTGCCCGTGAAGCACGTCATCAGCACCCACGTCTCCCGCACCCCGACGCCGCGCTTCGTCGTGGTGCTCGGATGGGAGGGCAGCGGGCGCGGAGCGGTGGTCGACCGGCTCTTGGCCGCCCTGCCCCAGCTCACCGAGGTGTCCCTGGCGGCGGGAACCGCCCTGGTCGTCGCACCCGAGCTCGCGGAGGGCGCCGAGCCGGCGGTGGCCGAGCACCGGTCGCGGAGCGCCGGCCGTCTCGCGCGCTATCCCGGCCGTACGGAGATCGAGCGGCGGCTGACCGCGGCGGAGGTGGTCGCGCGGAGCTGCGTGGACGTGGTCGACAGCCTGGCCGGGACGGTGGTGGGACCGGAGTCCGTGCTCGACCTCACCGGCTTCGCGCGACCGACCTGGCGCGAGGGCCGGTGCTCGCTGCTGGTGCAGCCCGCGGCCGGCGGCGTGCTGGTGCCCTTCGAGGCTCGCGACCAAGTTCCCTGCTGCGCCGACCACTGACCGGCGCGCGAGGGCTTGGCTCAGCTGGGGTCAGCTGCGTCCTGCCTGCGCGTCCTGCGCGAACTGGCGCAGGAAGTCGAGGACGCCCTCCGGACCGCGGACCACCACGTCCGCGAGCGGGATCAGGGCACTCTGCTCCGAGGACGCCGCACACACCTTGAGAGTGGCCACCCCCTGCTTGGCGAGGTCCCCGATCGCGTCGAAGGCCTCCACGTCGCCGAGGTCGTCCCCGGCGAACAGGAAGCCCTGCGCATCCCGGTCGGCGGCCAGTCGCTCGACCACCATTCCCTTGTGGGACCCGGGTGAGCGGACCTCGATCACCGCGCGACCGGGCTCGATGACCAGACCGTGGCGACGGGCGAGCTCGCTCAGCGGCGGCAGCAGCCGGGCGAACGCGCCGTCGGGGTCCGGGAGCCGGCGGGTGTGCACAGCGACGGCCAGCCCCTTGTCCTCGATGTAGGCGTCCGCCGCGCCCGCGGTGCGCAGCGTGCGCGGGAGGTCGCGCTCGAAGGTGGCCAGGCCCCGCGGCGGCCGGGCGCCGACGATCCTGCGCTGGCTGGAGGACCAGCGCTCGTTGCCGTACTGGCCGAAGACGAAGAGCTCCTTGCCGACGGCCTGGATCGCGTCACCCACCTCCTCGAGCCCGCCAAGGTCGAGCGCCTGCCGCGCGGGCCTACCGGTGATCACTGCGATCGCGTCGACCTGGGCGGCCAGGTCGACGAGGACCGCGCTGGCATCGGGGTGGATGTGCGCTTTCGTCGGGTCGTCCACGATCGGGGAGAGGGTGCCGTCGAAGTCCAGGCCCACCACCGTTCGCGATGCGACCCGGACGAGCGCGTCGTACTGGTGTTCGCCCTCGACGGTTGGGAACTGCACGGCTCCATCCCACCATGCCGATGGTGACCGGCGCTGATCGCGGGTGGTCAGTCCAGCTCGCCGGTGAGGATCAGGGTCAGGCTGGTGGGGCTCATGTCCGCGTCCGCGTCGGCGGGCATGATCCGCGCGACACCCAGGTCGAGCGCGAGCAGCTGAGCCGCGGCCTTCCTGCCCGCCGGGTAGTAGACCGTCGTGGCGGGCACGGTGCCGTACCAGTTGTCGGCGGCCGCGACCGTCCATCCGGCCGCCGTCACCTTCTCCGAGACCCGCCCGGCGAGGCCGGTGATCGAGGTGTTGTTGAAGACCACCACCGTGTGGTCAGCGCGCTTGACGACCTTCTTCTTGGGCTTGCGCTGCTTCGCCGTCTCGGTCGCGGCCTCGGAGGTTCCGCTGGCCGCCGACCCGCTCGGTGTGGCCGCAGCCTTGGTCGCGGAGACGTCGCGCTCGGCGGACTCTCCACCGCGGGTGGCGACGAAGGCGATCGCGGCCAGCGCGACCGCCACGACGGTGAGCAACACGACCGGCGAGGGCAGCACGGCGCCGCGCTCGGAGCGGTCACGCACCGGGATCATGGGGCTCAGATCTCGAAGCCGAGGCGCCGCGCGGACCGCTGGCGCTGCCGCTGGGAGCGCAGCCGACGCAGGCGTCGGACCAGCAGCGGGTCGGCGGCGAGCGCCTCGGGACGGTCGATGAGCGCGTTGAGCACCTGGTAGTAGCGCGTGGCGGACATGTCGAACTGCTCGCGGACCGCACTCTCCTTGGCGCCGGCGTACTTCCACCACTGGCGCTCGAACTCCAAGATCGCGCGGTCTCGGTCGCTGAGGCCGCCGGGACCGGCCGCGGCGGCGGCGGTCTCCTGGGTGCTGCGCTCGGCGTTCATGAGGACTCCTCCACGGAACCGGGTGGGACGATCCAACAGGTGTGCGAACGTCACTCTAACGCCCGAATCACACCGATGTCATTCGCATCCCTCGGCGGGTCTCCGACCACGTAGGTTGTCCTCCATGGACACCAAGGTCGGCTGGGGCGTGCTCGCGCCAGGCCGGATCGCAGCCCTGTTCTGCCACGATCTCGCACTCATGCCCGACAGCCGCCTGGTGGCCGTCGGCTCCCGGGACCCGGCGCGCGCCGCCGCCTTCGCCGAAGTGTACGGCGCCCCCACGGCCGGCTCGTACGCGGACGTGCTCGCCCACCCGGAGGTCGACGTCGTCTACGTCGCCTCGCCGCACCCGTTCCACGCCGAGCACGCGACGGCGGCGCTCGAGGCCGGCAAGCACGTGCTGTGCGAGAAGCCGCTGACCCTCGACCATGCCAGCGGGGCGGCGCTGGTCGCGACGGCCCGTCGCTGCGACCGGTTCCTCATGGAGGCGGTCTGGACGGCTGCCCATCCGGTGATCCGCGACCTGGCGAGCCGGCTGCGCAGCGGCGAGCTCGGCAGGCCCCGGCGGCTGAGCGCGGCGTTCTGCTTCGCCGGCGCGGAGGACCCT
>NZ_SSXI01000072.1 GCF_004803405.1 Nocardioides sp.
GGAGATGATCGTGTACCCGTTCGTGGTCGTGGTCACCGTCTCCGACACCGGCGCCGAGTCCTGGCCGCCGTAGCTCGACTGAGCGGTGTTCGTCAGCTGGGTGCCCGGCGCGACGCTGGGGTCCACCACCGCCTGATAGGTCAACGGATGCTGCACATTCGTCGCCACACCGTTCAACGTCCAGGTCAGCACCTCCCGACCCGCACCATCCGTCGACACCACCGGCTCCGGCGACGCCGACCCCGGCTGGTACCTCATCCCCAACGGCAGCACGTCACGGATCACATACCCGTCCACCGTGGCCGGGATGATCCCCGAGCCGGTCGCCGAGTAGGTCAACGTGAACTCCGCCGGCACACCCGGCGTCACCGTGGCGGTGGCCGAGGACTTCTGCAGGTACGGCCGGGCGGTGACGATCCGGAGGATGTCGCGCCGCCCGTTCGTGTGCGGGTAACGGGCATTCTCCGTCGGCGTGACCACGTAGGTGCTCTCGGGGCCAGACCAGACGCCGTTTCCGCTCAGCACGGAGCCGAACATCCATACGTCCTGGCCCACGGGCACGTCGTCCCTGATCCGCACGTGAGCGTTGAGCTGGATGCCGTCGATGCCCTCGGCGGCGTACAGCGAGCGCGGGTAGACGACGCGAATGGCCTGGATCGTCGACAGGTCGTCCGGCTCGGTCGTCGTCCAGTTGCCCGGGTCCGAGCCACAGTCGAACTGGTCCGGATCGCCGACGTTCCCGATGTAGTACTCCATCGCGGGCGGGTTGTTGAGCGGGGCGCCGCTGACCTCTCCTTCCTCGGGGTCGTAGATGAGGCCCCGGATCTGCGCGTATGGGAAGTAGTCGTCCGGCTTCTCCACGTACCGGACGTACCGCGCGTCGAAGGGCAGGCACTCGCCGTACAGGTCGGTCTCCGCCCCAGGGATGCGGTTGCCGAAATGATTGACGTGCGGCAGCAGCCTGGTGCCCGCCGAGACCCGGTACGTGTCATCCCAGGGAGTGCCGCCGGACTGCGTGTACGGCCGCCACCATGAGGCGGACCAGTAGCCGGGCAGCGTGTAGGACTTGTTGCTGGCGTTGTTGTCGGGCAGATCGGTCGCCGTCAATCCGGTCGGCGACCGGTAGGTCGGGGCGTCGGAGGTCACGCTGATGGAGCCGGCCTGGTTCGTGGTCACGCGGAAGTACAGCGAACCGCTGGCGATGTAGTCCCAGTCCGGCGGCAGCGGGTTCCCGGTACCGTTCGCGGCACTCGAGTCATGACTCGGCACGTCGGCCAGGTCGTAGTTGATCCCCCGCAGGGTGAGGTCGAAGACGCCTGGGGCCACCTCGGTCAGGATGCACTCGTCGACGAAGGAGGTCTGCTGGCTCTCGGGGTAGCCGGGCAGCTCGGACCACGGATGCCCGTCGGCTCGGCCGTAGTTGAACGGCGTGCAGCCCATCTCATCCGTGGCGTAGTGCTCTCCCACGTGGACCGGGGCGCCGGTGTTCGAGGCGACGTTCAGCCGATAGGTCACCTCGTTCGGGCCCGGATCGGAGCCCTTGCCCAAGCGCAACGACCACTGGACGTCCACGTCGACGTAACTCGGCGCCTGAATGTCGTCCCAGATGTAGCCGCCCGTGGTCCCGCCGTACTGGATGTCCATGGCGAACGTGTTGCGGATCGGGATCGGCGGCAGGTTCTTGGTCTCACCGCTCGGGCTGGTGCCGCTGAGGACCATCTCCTCGCCGGTGATGCCGTTGGCGACCACCGGAACCTGCACCACGATCGCCGTGCCCTGCACGACCGTGCCGAAGTTGCAGGTCAGCGTCATCCCGTCCTCGGAGATGCTCGACGGCGGCGTCACATCCGCTGTCTTGCACATGTCCGGGATCTCGTCGAAGACGCCCTTGCCGGCCTGGAACGTCGCGGTCACGTTCTCGACCGGGTCGTTGGACGGTGCCGGCTGGTCGTCGTTGACGTTGATCCGCCACTCGGCCACCACCGGGTTGCCGCGAGCGACATTCGCCGGAGGGTTGACCCACGCGCCTTCGATCTCGTACACCGTCGCGGCGGTGGCGGGACCGGCCACGGCGCCCAGGCCGGTCGCCGCCAACAGCAGCGAGAGGACGAGGATCGTCCCTCGCCGCAACAGGCGATCGGGCCGATGCGGCCGGCGTGCGGGAGGGGACACAGGGGCGGTTGGGATGTGCGGCATGACAGGTCACTCCCTGGGGGAAGGGAGCCCGAGGACGACCCCGAGCGGTTGGTCCCGCACAGCGTGCATCCGGCCGGACCGACCGGACTAGACGATCCGACCCTTTTGGTCCGGTGAATGGTCCGTCGCCTGGTCCGCCATCAGCACGCGGTCCATGGCGCGCCTCCACGACCCGAAATGTGACGACTGTTCGGCCTGAGCCTGAGCGCGGTAGCTCAGTCCTCGCAGATGGCGAAGGGCAGCTTCCGCGCGAGGGTCAGCTCCACTGCCGCTGCCGGGTCGCCGATCGTGTAGCCCAGGCGTCCCGTCGAGGGGTCCGCCACCCCACGTCCCATGGCCAGCCCGAACTCCGGGTCGGTCGGCGGCATGACGTCGGCCAGCCGGAGCCGGTCGAACGCGTCGGCGCGGTCCTCGCCCAGCTGGACGGTGGCGAGCTCGCCGCCGAAGGAGACGGCGAACGCCTCGAGTGGGTCCAGCGAGCGCAGGGCAGCGGCAGGGGCGGAGGCGAGCCGGTCCTTCGTGCCGGCACCGAAGACGGTGCCGAAGTCGACACAACCGCGCTCGACGTACGTCGACGCCGCCTCGTTCCCGACGAGCGCCGCGACCTCGGGCAGCACACCCCAGGAATCGTCGATGGGCGGGGGCGTGGTGGAGGTGACCAGGCGGCGCTCGGTGTCCACCGCCGCTCCACTCAGGGGTCCCACCCCGGCGCCCACGGCCCGCTGCACCGCTCGCATCGGGACCTCGTCGTCGAACGCGAGCACCCAGCCCGACACGGGGCCCGAGTAGCTGGCCTCCCACGTGACGTCGTCCTGGCCGAACCCGAAGCGTTGCCGCAGCCGCTGATCCACCGAGCGCAGCAGACCCTGGGACAGCGCTGCGGTGCGTGGCAGCATCCGCCAGAACCGTGCCCGCTCCTGCGGTGTGGTCTCGCTCTCCAGCGTGCCCAACCCGAGCACCAGGCGCAGCTGTTCGAAGTCGGTGACGACCAGCGAGGTGGCGTCGGCCGGCACCAGCGACAGTACGGCGGCGGACGGCTCGAGCGCCTCGTCGTACTCCGTGACGACGCCCGCGGGGGCCGGCTCCGGCTGGAAGACCGGCTTGGCGTCCTCGGTGCAACCCACCAGCAACACCGCGCAGGTCACCAGCGCCCCCATGCATCCGAACCTCACGGCGCCGAGTCTGCCATGAGGAGCGGGCCGTCTGGGTCGCTCCGACCGTCACCCTGGGATGACGCCACTGGTCCCGCGCGAACGGCGCTCTATTCGAGGATCGCGCGACGCGCATCCGCCGGTTTCGGCCTCCTGAGAGTCCACAGCCCGTTTCCCATTTCGGGGTGAGTGAAATCGGGATGCCGCTTGCGTGCTATTTCCGCACAGCGACGTCGGCCATTTCTCCGCATTATGGTGGGAGTTCGATAACGACGACCCGTTCGATCGGCGTTTCCAAAGTCCCTATAGACACGGTGGTGCACAATAGGTGCCTATGAACCCATATTCCGGGATTCGGGTGTACGTCGTCGACGACCACGAGGTCGTTCGGCGCGGCATTGCGAGCCTGGTCGACGCCGAGGACTCGATGGAGATCGTCGGCGAGTCGGGTAGCCCGGGTGACGCGCTCCCGGAGATCCTGGACCTTCGCCCGGACGTCGCGGTTCTCGGGAACCACCTGTCCGGCGGCTGCGCCGCCGATCTCTGCCAGCGGATCCGCGCGGCCGACCCCCGCATCAAGGTTCTCGTTCTCACCGGTCGCGACGACCCGGCGGCGATCTCCTCGGCCGTCCTCGCCGGTGCGTCCGGTTACGTCGTCAACGGAATCGACGGATGCTCACTGGTGAGCGGTATTCGCCATGTCGCCGGTGGGCATTCACTGATCGAGCCTGCGGTCGTGCGTCGGACGATCGAGGAGATGGAGATGCAGCAGAGGTCCCTGGAGATGATCTCTGAGCTCGTTCCCCAGCAGCGCAGCGTCCTCTTCCTCATCGGCCGTGGCATGACGAACCGGCAGATCGCCGAGCGCCTGGTCCTCGCTGAGCAGACGGTGGCTGATGACGTCGCCGACCTCCTGGCCGAGCTGGGGCTGCAGCACCGCACCCAGGCCGTGCTGCTCGCCCGCCGGCTCACCGGACTGGGATTCTCGAGGCCGCTCGCCTCTGCCAGCTAGGCGGACTCAGGAGCTGCGGAAACCTGGCGGGTTGATCGGCGGGGCGAGGTCGGCGAGGACGCCGTAGTGGTCGCTGGCCCAGACACCGCCCGACGGACGGTCGAGCACCCGCTCGCAGTCCTCCACCAGCAGCGTCGGCCCGTGCAGCACGCTACGCACCAGGATGTGGTCGATCTTGCGACTGACCGCGGTCGCGACCTCGCCGTCGCGAACGAGCGGATTGGTCACCTCGAAGGTGTAGCCGGGGTCGTCGGGGTGCGCGTACTCCCACGCGTCCTGGTAGCAGACACTGAACCCGTCGACGGGGCGACGCCCGCGCCAGAACTGCATGCTCGCGGAGTCCGGTGTCGCGTCGAAGTCGCCGAGCACGACCGCATGCAGGTCTCGGGACCCGATGTGCTCCTCGAGGGCGCGGGCGACGACGACGGCCTGCTGCTCGCGCTCGTGCTCGAACGGGAACGGCCAGCTCGGCTTGTGATGTGCCACGACGACCGTGCCGACCGGCGTGTCCAGCTCGACGAGCACCGCCGCGCACCAGGACAGTGTGTCTTTCGCCCGCTGGGTGAGGCGGAGGTCGATCTCGGTGATGAGGCGGTGCGGCCAGCGGGTCGCGATCGTCCCACCGACGCCATTGTCGGCCTGCGAGAACGGCGCGAGGTGGAAGTCCCGGCCGAGGATCCGGCCCAGGTCGCCGTCGACGTCCAGCGGCACCTCCTGGAGCGCGAGGACGTCAGGATCGAGTTCCCGGATCGTGTCGGCCAGCAGCCGGTGCCGGCGCTCCCAGTCGGGGTTCGCCGGACCGTAGGCATTGATTGTCATCACGCGGAGTCGCTGCGGAGTCTGATCCATGGCTCTCATCGTGACAGCCGACGCGGTCTCCGCCTATCGGATCCGGCGACTGCAACTCTGGACCGGAGCCGGCCCGCGAGGTTCAGGCGACGGCAGCGCTCTGATGGACGCGGTGCGCGTCGTTCAGGTAGCTGACGGCGCGGCGGATGCGCTTCTTCGACCCGATGAAAGGCCAGCCGGTGAGCCAGAACACCAGCCATGGTGATTCGCGGTGACTGGATCCTGCAGCTGCGAGCGTCTCATTGAGTCGGCCTGTGACCCCGTAGTTGGCGCAGAACGGGAGGAACCACGCAAACAGGAAGCCAGCGCCGCCGCGACCGAGCGTCCGATTCGTGCTGCTGATCCAGCTTGCTCGCGCGATACCGAGCGTGAAAAGAGCGATCCAGAATCCGGGAAACGGGGAGAGAGACATGTGGCGTAGCGTGCCGCACTTTGCTGTCGCGCATGGCTGTTTGGCGAATCTGTCGCATTCAGCACTGGGATCGTCGTGGACGACGGTGATCTGCGCCCAACCTAGTATGCGCGAGTTGCAAGAAACCGCAGGCTGACCAGCGGTTCCAGTGAATGGAGCCTAGGGGACTCGAAACCCTAACCACCCTGCAAACCCGGTGCGCTACCAATCGCGCCGAGGGCCCTGGTCGCCGACGGTCTGGTGCCGGTCGCTGCGCGACTCGACCTCCGGCGCAGGCGGATCAGTTCTTCGGGAGCTTCTCTGTCGCTTCGGCCCAGACGGCCTGCTCGGCCTTGCTCTGCTGGAGCTTCTTGCTGGCGAGCGCGACGCCTGCGGACCCGATCCAGAAGAGGGCTGACCTCGCTGAGCCCCAGTCGTTTGCCCTTCGCGTTACCCGGTTGGAGAGCGGGACGAGCTCAGGCCGGTGGGATGTTGGCGTTGTGGTTGAAGAAGTTGCTGGGGTCGTACTTGGCCTTGAGCGAAATCAGTCGCGCCCATTGGGCGTCGGTGTAGGCGGACCGGACTCGTTGGGCAGCGTCGTCACTGGTGAAGTTCACGTACACGCCGCGGCTGTGCGGGGCGAGGGCGTCGAAGAACCCGCGCACCCAGGCCTTGTGTCGATCGGCGTCGGTCGCTCGCTCGGGCAGCCACGAGGCGACGATGTTGATGTCGTGGGCGGCGTCGCGGTGGGGGAACGCCGTAGCGTCTTCGGGGACCCGTGACATCGCGCCACCGAAGCTGAAGATCGGCACTGACGACATGGGCGAGGTGATCTGACCGAGGTGGTCGCACATGATGTCGATGATGTTGTCGGTGAGCGGGCCGAGCCGGTGCGACTTCCAGTAGTAGTGCCGGCCGTGCGGGACGGCGGCGTCAAGCATCTTCTGGTGAACGGTGTAGGGCTTGTGTGCCATCACATCCACGACCGGCGTGCCGAGCGCGCGGACCCGGGTCAGCACGCGCTCGCCCTCCTCGGGCGGTCCGGCATAGGTCGCGACCAAGGCAACGATCGGCTTGCCGTGGATGTGCTCCGGGAACGCCGGCAGCGGCGGGGCGAGCCGGAGGTTGGCCATCAGGCCGACCTCGTCGGGTGCGTCGGCGATGAAGTCGCGAAGGAACTCGAGCACGGAGGGAGCCTGGTCCGCGGGCCAGGCGATCATGCCCGCGAAGACGGTCGGGCCCAACGGCTGCAGCTCGAAGGTGAAGTTGGTGACGACGCCGAAGTTGCCACCTCCGCCTCGCAGGCCCCAGAAGAGGTCGGCGTTCTCGTCCTCACTGGCGACAACCAGCTCGCCGTTGGCGGTGACCACGTCGGCCGACCGGAGCGCGTCGATGCTGAGGCCGAACCTGCGCATCAGGTGACCGATGCCGCCACCGAGGGTCAGGCCGCCGATGCCGGTGTGGCTGATGAAGCCGCCCGTCGCCGCGAGGCCGAACACCTGGCTCGCCCGGTCGACATCGGCGTTGAGGCAGCCGCCCTGGGCTTGGATGGTCCGGGCCATCGGGTCGACCCGCGTGCCGGTCATCGCCGACAGGTCGATCACCACCCCGGCGTCCACCAGCGCGTGGCCGGCCACGGCGTGCCCGCCACCACGGACCGACGCCGGCAGGTGGTGGTCGCGGCAGAACCTCACCGCCGCGATCACGTCCGCGGCGCCGCGACAGCGCGCGATCAGCGCCGGCTGCCGCTGGATCTCGCCGTTCCACACGCGGCAAGCGGCGTCGTACGACGGGTGGTCGGGCGAGACCAGCTCGCCCATGAAGTCGGCGGCAAGGGCCGCGGAGTCGATAGTCGGGCTTGCGAGTGCGGGCATCTCCCTGCCTCCATAACGCGTCGATCCTGAGCGGCCCTCAGGGCCTCGTGTTCCACATGTGGCGTGCCAGCCGCCACTCCCCCGTCGGCAGCTGGTGCAACAGCCAGGCCTTCGTCGCCCGGAAGGAGCTGCCCGAACCGTCGGCACGAACAACTGCCTGGCCTTCGACATCCGCGAGGGCGTAGATCCACCTGTCTCCCAGTTCGACCACGTCGATCGGCGTCGACCTGATCGAGAGCTGGTAGTCGTCGTAGCTGGCCTGCTCACCCTTGGCGATCTCCTCCGGTCCGCGTTCCAACTCGGACCCCGGTGGGATTCGGATGGCGTCCGGAGTGAAGAGCCGGCCATAGGCGTCGGAATCCGAGGCGTTGACCGCGCGCTCGTAGGCGTCGCACATGGCCCGCACGACCTCGTGTGCAGAAGTCATCGTGAGTGCCCCTTTCCAGCTCCCATGAGGTTGTCCCGACGTTAGGCGGGCTGGCCTCGCGAGGTCATGAGGGGAACTCCCTATCTTTGCTGTCCGAACGCGGACGCGCTGTCGAGCAGCCCGTATCTCATGGCGAACAGGCTGGCCTCGGCCCTGGTGGACGAGCCGATCTTGGCGTAGATGTGCTCCACGTGGTTGCCGACGGTCTTCTCCGCCACGTGCAGCCGGTTGGCGACCGCGCGTGTGGTGTGGCCTCTGGCGATGAGTGCCAGCACCTCGACCTCTCGCGAGGTCAAGCCACATGGCCAGGTCCGCCGCCGTCCCGAGGTCTGGCCGGCTGCGGCCAGCACCGCGCCGACGGCGTCCGCGTCGAGACCCCCGGCTCTCACTTCAGAGCGCAGATGTCCGGCGGCCGTGGCGGCGTCGTAGGCCGGTCGGTCCGCGCGGTTCTCCACCAGTGCCTGGTAGGTGTCGGCCGCACCGAGGACGCGAGCTGCCATGGACAGCTGACCTCCGGCCCGCCCATGCGGGTACCCCGAACCGTCGAGGCGTTCGTGGTGCTGTGCCGCCAGCGCCCCGATGCGGGCCAAGGTCGCCGGTTGCCGGAACATCCGTCCGACGTAATAGGCATGCATCTGCAACCGCTCCGTCTCGGCCGTGGTCAAGGGGCCGGGCTTGTCGAGGATCGAGTTCGACACACCCATGCGTCCGGCATCCTGTACGAGCGCTGTGCGCCGGATCAGCTGGGTCTCTTCATCAGGCAGACCGAGCGCACGGGCCGCCTCGGCCGCGAGTCCTGCCACGCCGCGCGCGTGACCGGTCGTGAACGGGGACTTGAGATCGGTGAAGTCTCCGATCGCCTCCAGCGCGGCGTCCAGCTCTTCGGCCGTCAAATGCGACCTCAGCGTGGGCTCCTCGGCCAGCACGCTCTCCCAGCAGTCGGGTTCGGCCGCTGCCGCGAGGATGTCGGTCGCGTGTGCGCAGAAGGCGTCGGCTAGTTCGGGATCCCATTGGCTGCCGGTCCGCTCGCGCACCACGTCGACCGCGGCCGAGACTCCCCCCATGCGGTGGACGGGTACGACGATGTCGGCCAGCTGGACGATGCGGGCCAGGATCGAGATCTCCGCACCGTGGAGGCGGTCCGGACGGCCACGGCCGTCCCACCTCTCGAACAGCTGCACGAGTGGGCGTGCCACAGCCTCGCCCAGACCGACCCGCTCCGCGAACTGGCGGGTCACGACGCAGTGCTCGAAGACCGTGCTGCTGCCGGTGGCCTGCCTCGGGGTCGCGGGCGCCAACGGCGGGTGTACGGCGGCTGCCCGCCTGCTCAGGAACGCGACCGCCTCGGGTCCGACCGGATCGATCTCGTAGCTCGCGGCTCGCCACTCCAGGTCGTCGCCGAAATGAGTCGCGAGCTCATGAGAGTCGCTGCCGCAGCCCACCCACGCAAGCAGCGCGATGTAGTAGAGGGCGGCCCGGTCTTCGCCGGAGAGCCCTACGACGTCACCCAGGCGCAGAGCAACCAGCGTCTGGCGCAGCACGTGCTCCATCGGCTGGCCCAACCCCAGGTCCACGACCAGCGAGAACGACGCCAGCAGTTCAGCGAGACGGACCTCGGTCTGCTCCGCAGCGGAACCCATAGTCCATGACACAGCCGAACACCACGCCGGGCAAGCCCAGCACGAGAGCGCCGGTCGATCGGGGATCCGCCCGCTCCGAGTTCACGTGCTTGGTCGCGCTCCGAGGCTGCTCCGGCCCGCGCTTGCCCCACCAGTCCCCAGCGCGAGAAGCGGGACGGCCCCACACGGCCTGCTCGGCCTTGCTCTGCTTGAGCTTCTTGCCGGCGAGCGCGACGCCCGCGGACCGGATCCAGAAGAGGCCTGAGCGCCGCCGTCGCTTGCGAGACGTTGTCAGAACTGAGCATCCCGCACAGTTCGGAGGACCACCTTCCCGACTCTCTCCTTCCGAGCCGTGGTGATGAACCGGAGCATGGCCCGCTACTGTGCCGGCGCCACGATGACCTCCAGCGGACCGCTGCCGCTCACCACGGCACCTCGCAGCGTGAACCGCGACTCCAGGCGCTGCACCAGTTCTTCGCGCGCCCTCGTGATCCGCAGGTCTTCATTGATTCCGTCGCGGATCAGGACGACCAAAGCGGCCAATCCGTGGGCGGCCCGTGACCAGATCCGCAGCTTGGAGACCCGTCTCATCGAACAAGGGTGCCCGGAAGACGGCGGACGCACCGACGTTCGGCACCTCACCACTGGTGCCCGAATGGGCGCGCCGTTTGCCCGAGGATGCTCCGGGTACCGCCCCTGTGAACGGTGAGAGGACCCGCCGATGGAGCGCAGGAGCCTATGGCTGGCAACCGCTGAGCTGCCGCACTACTCCGCCTTCGACGGCGACACCGAAGTCGACGTGGCCGTCGTGGGCGCTGGACTGGTTGGGCTGACCACGGCGCTGCTGGCCCAGCGTGACGGCGCCCGCGTCCTCCTCTTGGAGGGCGCACAACTCGGAGCAGGCACCACCGGAAAGACCACCGGCAAGGTCACCTCGCAGCACGGCCTGGTCTACGCCGACCTGCTCGACCGCCACGGTGAGGAGACCGCCGGCCGGTACGCCGAGGCCAACCAGGCGGGCGTCGAAAAGGTTGTTGCGCTGGCCGAGGAACTCGACATCGACTGCGAGCTGACCCGGGCCCCGTCCTACGTCTACACCCGCGATCCCGACCAGAGGGACAGGATCGAGTCGGAGGTCGATGCGGCGGCCAAGCTCGGCCTGCCCGCTTCGATGGCGTCGCAGGTAGATCTTCCGTTCGACATCGAGGCGGCGGTCCGCTTCGAGGACCAGGTCCACTTCCATCCCGGCAAGTACCTGGCCGGCCTCGCCCGGGCGTTGACCGACGCCGGCGGAGTCATCCATGAGGACACGCGAGTCACTGCCGTCGATGAGCTGCGCGACCGCAGCGTCAACCTCACCACTGCGACGGGCTCGGTCCACGCCGACCAGGCCGTGGTCGCCACCTTGCTGCCGATGGGCCTCATCGGGGGCTACTTCGCCAAGACCCGGCCCTCGCGCTCCTACGCTCTGGCCGTCCGGCTGGCAGGCAAGCCTCCAGAAAGCATGGCGATCTCGATCGACGCACCCACGAGGTCGACCCGGCCGTGGCAGGACGACGGACTGATCGTGGTCGGCAACGGGCACGAACCCGGCGCCGTTGACGACACCGAGTCGCTCTACCAGGACCTGGAGGACTGGACCCGGTCCACCTTCGACGTCGCCTCGCTGGAATACCGCTGGTCGGCACAGGACTACAGCACTCCAGACCAGATTCCCTACATCGGCCGCTCACCCGCGAGCCCGATGATCCTGGTGGCCACCGGATTCAAGAAGTGGGGCCTGAGCAACGGCACCGCTGCGGCGATGATCCTGGCCGACCTGCTCGCCGACCGGGACAACCCCTGGCTGCCGGCCTTCGACGCCTCCCGTGTCGGCGACGCGCAGACCGTGGGGCGACTGGTCAAGGACAACCTGACTGTTGGCAAGGAGTTCGTCGGCGGTCGCCTCAACCGCGACCCGATCGCCGCAGAGGATCTCGCGCCGGGCACCGGGGGCGTGGTCGACCTCGACGGCAAGACCGTGGGCGGCTACCGCGACCGCGACGACGCGCTGCACACCGTCGACCTGACCTGCACCCACCTCGGCTGTCCATTGCACTGGAACTCCGCGGAGACCAGCTGGGACTGCCGCTGTCACGGCTCCCGCTTCGATGTCGATGGGCAGATCCTCAACGGGCCCAGCGTCAAGCCGCTCGGGACCCGTACGAGCATGCACGAGGGCGCCAACACCACCGAGGAGTCACGATGACCACCGGTTCACCCATGGAATCAGCGAAACGGCCCCGAAGCATCCTCGCCGGCCCTTACGCACACCCGTTCCACCCCATCCTGGTCACCGTGCCCATCGGCGCCTGGGTGGCCAGCCTCGTTTTCGACCTCGCCTCCGCGGCTGTCAGCGACAAGGAGGCGATGTTTGCCGAGGGCGCGTACTGGCTGATCGCGCTCGGAGTCGTCGGCGCCCTGGCGGCCGCCATCTTCGGCCTGCTGGACCTGCTCACCATTCCGCGCGGCACCCGCGCCTTCAAGGTCGGCCTCACGCACATGAGCCTCAACCTGTTTGTCGTGGTCCTCTTCGTGGTGGGATTCCTCGTGCGCGCCGCCCAGGGATATGAGGAGTTCAGCGGCGTCGGCACCCTGATCAGCATCGTCGCCCTTGCGCTGCTCGGGCTCTCAGGATGGCTCGGCGGAGAGCTGGCCTACCGCTACGGGGTCCGCGTTGCGTCCGAAGAGACCCAACAAGAGGGCTTCCGTTAACCACGACGCCCCGCGTCAGGGCCGGCCTGAGCCGGGTCTCGCGGCACGTGCACCTCCGACGAGCGAAAGTGGGCCTCTGACATGCGTGGAGCTGGGGGACTCGAACCCCTAACCCCCTGCTTGCAAATTCCGCAAAAGCATGGGGTTAGGGGCGCTGACCTGCGGAAGCGCGAGACTGTGGGGGACAACCCTGCCCTCTGAAGGACGTTCTTTCCCCCACCAGTCCCCCACAGAATGGTCCCGCACTAGAGCGTTATGGGGTTAGGGTAGCAAGATGGCACGGCGAAGAGGGTTCGGCGAGGTGGAGCGGCGGCGCAGCGCCGCCGGCGTCGTCACCTACCGCGCGCGATACGCGATGCCCGACGGATCGCGCCACTCCCGCACCTTCACGACGAAGATGGACGCCGAGGCGTGGCTCGCCGCCGAGCGGACGCTGGTCGATCGTGAGGAGTGGATCCCCCCGAAGGCGAGGCAGGTCGCTCAGGAGCAACGCCGCCGCGAGGCCGCCTACAACACCGTCGCCGGGTTCGCCGAGCGGTACTTGGTCGATCGGGGGCTGAGGCCCAACACGATCCGGACCTACCTGCAGCTCCTCAACACGCGCATCCTCCCCTACTTCGCGGAGATGCCACTGATCGACGTCAGCCTCACGGAGATCAAGCAGTGGCGAGCCTCGCTCGACCCGGACGCTGAAGCCGCCAACGCCGCGGCCTACCGCCTGCTGAGAGCGATGCTCCAAGCCGCTGAGGAGGAGGAGTTGATCGACCGGGCGCCACCGAAGATCCGCGGCGCCGGGTCTGCTCCGGTGAGGCGGGTCGCCGTCCCGGCGACCTTGGACGAGATCGCGACGATCATCGAGGAGATGCCCGATCGGTTGAAACTACTGATCGTCCTCGCTGCGTTCGTCGGCCTACGTCAGGGCGAGCTGCTGGAACTTCGGCGCTCCGATGTCGACCACAGGTCTGGGTGGATCCATGTCGCCCGCAAGATCGACAAGGACGTCATTGCGGGAGCGAGAGGCGCCTGCCCGAACTGTGGTCGAGCCATCAGCGCGCCCAAGACGACCAGCAGCGTACGCACGGTGCACGTTCCGCCGCCGTTCCTCCCGATGCTTCAGGAGCACCTGATTGAGTACGCCGAGCGTGGCCCGACCGGCCTACTGTTCCCGGGCGACCGCACCGACCACATGAGCGTGCGCTACCTGATGGACCGGTACCGCCCGGCCCGCGAGGCGGCGGGGCGTCCCGACCTCACGATCCACCACCTGCGGCACACCGCACTCACCATCGCCGGCCAGCATGGCGCCACCGGCGCCGAGCTCCAGGCCCGCGCCGGCCACGCCTCCCAGGCAGCGATGGCCATCTACCAGCACGCCACCCTCGACCGCGACAAGGCCCTGGCCGAGCGCATCGGCGAGACGTACGACGCCTGGCAGACATCCCGAAGGTCGGAGTGAACCCGCTGCCGGGCCGTCCGCAGACTCCGAAACCTCGCATTGATGTTAGTATCATTGATGCGAGTATCTCGGAGGTGAGTAATGTTCGTTGGGCGTCAAGCGCAGTTGGCGCGGCTTGAGGCGTTGCTACGGCAGGTTCGTGCCGACAAGGACTCCAAGCCCGGCAGGGCACTCCTCATTCGCGGGCGCCGGCGCGTCGGCAAGTCCCGCCTCGTGGAGGAGTTCGTCGAGCGCGCCGACGTGCCCCACGTGTTCTTCGCGGCGTCAGGGCGGCCGGTACGGGACGAGCTGCGCTTGTTCGCACAGGAGGTCGCTACCTCGAACCTGCCCGGAGCTGAGCTCTTCAGTGGCATCGAGCTGGCCGGTTGGGATGCCGCACTGCGCTTGCTGGCGACCGCCCTCCCCGAGGACGGCAGTGTTGTCGTCCTCGACGAGATTCCCTACCTCGTCGCGTCGGACGAGAGCTTCGAGGGAACACTCCAACGGGCATTCGACAGAGAGCTGGCGCGCAAGCGCGTCGTCGTGATCGGCATCGGTTCCGACCTGGGGATGATGGAGGCACTCAACGAGTACGGGCGGCCGTTCCACCAGCGCGCGACGGAAATGGTTGTCCCGCCCCTCACCCCGTCTGAGGTCGGCGACCTGCTGGACCTTCCGGCAGCGGACGCCTTCGACGCGCACATCGTCACCGGCGGCCTACCGCTGATCTGCAACGAGTGGCCCACAGCCATGCCGCTGATGGACTACCTCGGCGAAGCCGTCAACGATCCGACCTCGGCACTACTCGTCTCGGGCGAGCGCTCGCTCGCCGCCGAGTTCCCCTCCGACGCACAGGCACGCACGGTGCTGACCGCGATCGGCAGTGGAGAGCGCACCTTCACCAATATCGGTCGCGCGGCGGACATCCCGCAGGGCTCCCTCAACCGATCCCTGACGACCCTCGTGGCCAAGCGCGTCGTCGCCGTCGACGAGCCGCTCTCGACCAAGCCCGGCTCGAAGGACAAGCGCTACCGCGTCGCTGACCCGTACCTCCGATTCTGGCTCGCCTTCCTCGGCCCGCACCTCGACGAGATCGAGCGGGGACGCGGAGATCGCGTCCTCGCGCGCATTCGCGCGTCATGGACCTCGTGGCGTGGGCGAACGATCGAGCCGGTCATCCGGGAAGCCCTGGAACGTCTCGCGCCACCCGTCCTAACCGGCGAGAACGGCGTGCCGGGCGTCGTCGGCGGCTACTGGACGCGCACCAACAAACCCGAGATCGACCTCGTCGTCGGCGACCGCGCGCCTGTCGCGAAGCGCGTCCTCGCGCTCGGCTCGATCAAGTGGCTCGAGAATGCTCCCTTTGATCGACACGATCTCGGTGAACTCCACGCGCACAGGACTCAGCTGCCGGGCGCGGCGGTCGATACCCCGCTCATCGCCGTAGCCAGATCCGGCTGCTCGGTCAACGGTGTCGAGCACTTCGGGCCCGACGAGCTCATCGCCCACGACTGACATCGACGGCATCACCGGCCGCGTCACACGTAGACGTCTCCGCCTACCATCGGGGCGTGCCAACAGGTGACGCCGATGACCTCCGCCGTCAGTTCGACGCTCTGATCTCGGGCGCCGAGTTGGGCGACCTGCGCACGCTCGCCGACCAGATGTCAGTGGTCTCGGGCGGTGTCTTCGCGAAGCGGACGAGCAACCCGCACCTGCGCCACCCCAAGCGCGACGAGCCCGTGATCTTCCGGGTGCGGGTCGACCTCAACGACGCGCACCCGCCGATCTGGCGGCGACTCGACCTGCGTTCCGACCTCACGCTCGCCGCGGTCCACCAGGTGTTGCAGACGGCGTACGACT
>NZ_SSXI01000326.1 GCF_004803405.1 Nocardioides sp.
AGGTCGCGCCGCACGTGCACACCGGTCGACAGCAGGAGCGGCACCGCGACGGTCCGCCCGGGGAACCCGTCGGCCACGACGTCCGCGAACAGCGGCTCGCACAGCTCGACGTACGACGCCGTCGCCTCGATCCCGAGCCGCCGGCCCGCGGCCGCGGTGATCTGGACGGCCACCTGGTTGCCGGTGGCGGTGCGGGTGCCGTGGGCGACGGTGACCAGCCGGGTCACGTGGTCACCGCGAGCCGGTAGCCCCGTTTCACCACCGTCTGGATGCAGCGCGTGCCGAGCGCGGCGCGCAGCCGGGCAACGGCCATCTCGACCGCGTGCTCGGACCCGGCCGTACCGGACGGCAGCGCGGCGAGCAGGTCGCGTCGGGAGACCACCGTGCCGGGGTTGACCAGCAGCGCCTGGAGGACGGCGTAGGGGGCCGGCGACAGCTTCACCTCGACCCCGTCGAGCAGCACGTCGTCGCCGTGCAGCAGCAGGATGTGGCCGGCGACCTCCAGGCTGGTGCCGGCGGCACGCGAGGGCAGCTCGAACTCGAGCTGCTTGACCATCGCGGCCAGCCGCGAGCGCTCGGGGTAGATCGAGGGCACGCCCCACATCTCGAACGCGGCGGCGGTCACCGGCCCCACGCAGGCAGCGATCACGTCGGCCTGGAAGGCGGTGACGACCTCGTCGCGGTAGCCCGTCGATGCGGCCGCGTCCATCATCGCCGCCACGGCCGGTGCGGCGGTGAAGGTGACCGCGTGCACGTGCCGCTCCGCGACCTGTTCGATCAGCCGGAACATCGGCTCCGGGTCCGCCGCGCCCTCGACCCGGTAGACCGCCACCGTGGTGACCTCGGCTCCGAGCCGGCGCAGCGCGTGGGCGGCCATCGACAGCGACTGTCCGTGCTCCTGGACCACGATCCGGCGACCGGTCAGGTCGCGCCCGCGCAAATGGCCGAGCACGTCCTCGAAGAACTCCGACTCCGGCGCCCACAGCTCGCGGAGACCGAACCGGCGCAGCGCGCCGACGCTCTTCGGCCCGCGAGCGAGGATCTCGGCGCGTTCGAGGTGTGCGGTCAGTTCCTCGAGCAGTCCCCACCGCTCCGCGGCGGTGAACCATGACTTCAGCCCGATGCCTGTGGTCGCCACGAAGATGTCGACCGGCTGGGACAGCACGTCCTTGGTGGCCGCGAGCAGCCCGACCTCGTCGATCTGGTTGGGGTCGACCGACAGCGCGGGCGCGGGGATCACCTCGGCCCCGCGACGCTCCAGCAGTGCGATCTGCTCCTCGGCCCGTCGGGCGGCGGTGACCCCGATCCTGAATCCGGACAGGGGAAGGTCGGTCACGACTGGATTGTCCCCCGCCGGGCGCCCACGGACACAACTCCGTCGACGACACGCACGGCGTACGTCGGCACGGCGACCGTCGGGTCATCGATGCAGACACCGGTGCGGAGGTCGAACGGCTGCTTGAGCAGCGGACTCGCCACGAACGGGACCTGCTCCTCGCCGACCGTCTTGGACCCGACGATCCCGCGCGAGAGCACGGAGGCCTTGCCGAACGGGTCGTAGTTCGACAGCGCGAACACCTCGTCCTCGTAGGTCCGGAAGACCGCGACCGCCTCGCCACGCACGAGCGCGGTCACGCCGCCCTCCTTCTCGATCTGGTCGAGGCGGCAGACCGCCTCGAACGTCGCGTCGGTCGCGGCTTCGTCGACCATCTGCTCGGTACTCACTGGGGCGCTCCCACGGGAATCGAGGTGCCGAGGGACACCGGGCCGTCACTGTCCGCCGGCGCGATCTGGCCACGCTCGTCACGGAAGCTGATGTTGGGGTCCGGGACACCGGGGGCATTGACGAAGGAGACGAACCGGGCCATCTTCTCCGGGTCCTCGATCGTGGCCTTCCACTCGTCGAAGTAGGACTCGACGTGCTTGTCCATCGCGGCCTCGAGCTCGGTGCCCAGGCCCAGCGCGTCGTCCACGACGATCTCGCGGACCCGGTCGAGGCCGCCGTCCAGGCTCTCGACCCAGGGCGCCGTGCGCTGCAGCCGGTCGGCGGTGCGGATGTAGTACATGAGGAACCGGTCGAGGTAGCGGATCAGCGTGTCCTTGTCGAGGTCGCCGGCGAGGAGCTGGGCATGGGCCGGGATGGCGCCGCCGTTGCCGGCGACGTAGAGGTTCCAGCCCTTCTCGGTGGCGATGATCCCGAAGTCCTTGCTCCGCGCCTCGGCGCACTCGCGGGCGCATCCGGAGACGCCGCCCTTGAGCTTGTGCGGCGAGCGGAGCCCGCGGTAGCGGAGCTCGAGCTCGATGGCGAGGCCGACCGAGTCCTGCACGCCGTACCGGCACCAGGTCGAGCCGACACACGACTTGACCGTGCGCAACGACTTGCCGTAGGCGTGGCCCGACTCCATGCCCGCGTCGACGAGCCTCTTCCAGATCGCCGGCAGGTCCTCCATCCGGGCGCCGAACATGTCGATCCGCTGGCCGCCGGTGATCTTGGTGTAGAGGCCGAACTCCTTGGCCACCTCCCCGATCACGATCAGCTTGTCGGGGGTGATCTCACCGCCCGGGATGCGGGGCACCACGGAGTACGTGCCGTTGCGCTGGAGGTTGGCGAGGTAGGCGTCGTTCGTGTCCTGCAGGATCCGGTTCGAGCCGTCGAGCACGTGGTGGTTGAGCAGGCTGGCGAGGATCGAGGCGACCGCGGGCTTGCAGATGTCGCAGCCCCGGCCCGACCCGTGTCCGGCGATGATGTCGTCGAACCGGTTGTAGCCGTGGACGGCGACGACCTCGAAGAGCTCCTGGCGGGTCATCGCGAAGTGCTCGCACAGCGACTTGTCGACGGCCTTGCCGGTCGCGGCGAAGTAGTCCTCGACGATCTTCTTCACGACCGGCTTGCACGACCCACAGGTCGACCCGGCGCGCGTGTGCTTGGTGACGCACACCGCGTCGGCGCAGGGGCTGCCGTCGTTGAGCGTGGACTCGTCGGAGACCGCGTGCTTGATCTGCGCCTTGGTGACGTCGTTGCAGGAGCACACCTGCATCTCGTCGGGCATCTCGAGGTCGAGTCCACCGCGCGACGCCGGGAGGATCAGCTCCTCGGGGTTCTCGGGCAGTTCCATGCCGGAGGCGACCATCGGCCGCAGGATGCCGTACGCCTCGGCGTCGCCGACGAGCACGCCACCGAGCAGGCGCTTGCCGTCCTCGCTGAGGACCAGCTTCTTGTACACGCCGGAGACGGCGTCCTGGTAGGTCAGCTCGAGGGAGCCCTCGGTCTCGCCGTGGGCGTCACCGAACGAGGCGACGTCCACGCCGAGCAGCTTGAGCTTGGTGGACATGTCGGCACCGGTGAACTCGCCGTCGCCGTCGAGGAGGCGGTCGACGACCACCTCCGCCATGTCGTAGCCCGGCGCGACCAGCCCGTACATCCGGCCGTGGACGGCCGCGCACTCGCCGATCGCCCAGATGTGCTCGTCGGAGCTGCGCAGCGACTCGTCCACCAGGACGCCGCCGCGCTCGGCGACGTCGAGGCCGGCGGCGCGGGCAAGGGCGTCCCGGGGACGGATCCCGGCCGAGAACACGACGATGTCGACGTCGAGGGGGTTGCGGTCCTTGAGCGCGAGGCGCTCGACGCGGCCCTTCTTGTCCGCGAGCACCGCCTCGGTCATGGCCCCGGTGTGGACGGTCAGGCCCAGACCGTCGATGTGGCGGTTCAGCGTGCGGCCGCCCATGTCGTCGATCTGCACGGCCATCAGCCGCGGCGCGAGCTCGACGACGTGGGTCTCCAGGCCGAGCTGGTGCAGCGCGTTGGCGGCCTCCAGGCCCAGCAGGCCGCCGCCGATCACGGCACCGACCTTCGCCTTCTTCGCAGCGGTGCGGATCGCCTCGAGGTCCTCGATCGTGCGGTAGACGAAGCAGTTCTCGAGGTCGTGGCCCGGCACCGGCGGCACGAACGGCGCGGCGCCGGTGGCCATCACCAGCTCGTCGTAGGCGAGGTCCTCGCCGTCGGACAGGGTGACGACGCGCTGGCGCGGGGAGATCGCCACCACCTCGGTGCCGAGGCGCAGGGTGACCCGCGGGTCGTCGTACTGGCCGGTGGGGAGGAAGCTCAGCGCCTTGTCGCCGACCTCGAAGAAGGAGGTCAGCGCCACGCGGTCGTACGCCGGTCGCGACTCCTCGCCGATGACGGTGATGTCGTAGGTCTCGGTCAGGCCGCGCGAGATCGCGGACTCGACGAAACGGTGACCGACCATGCCATGGCCGACGACGACGAGCTGCTTGCGGAGGTGCGGTGCCATCACTTGATTCCTTCCGGGGTGAGGCTGGAGCGGCTGGCCAGGAGCTGGCGCACGGTCGAGGCGCAGCCACCGCATCCGGTGGTCGCGCGGGTCTTCTCGCGGGCGTCCTCGAACGAGGAGCACGCTTTGATCGCGCCGACGGTGACGCCGGCGCAGTTGCAGATCTCCGCGTCATCGGGAAGCTGCACGGGCTGTGCGGAACGCTCGACCAGCAGCAGGTCGCCGGGCTCGGTCGGCCCGAGGACGGTCTGCCGGTCGTAGTGCTGGGTGATCAGGCCGATCCGGTTGAGGTCGCCGACCAGGGCGCCCGCGACGATCCTGCCGTCGCGGACCACGAGCTTGCGGTGCGAGCCGCGCACCGGGTTGGACATCTCGACGACCTCGCCCCCGTTGAGCACCTCCTGCTCGGGGTCGCCGAGGACGGCGACGTCGAGGTCGGTCGCGCGGAGGCGGGCGACCATGCGGTGGCCGTCGTACTTCGCGGGCTCCTCGCACAGGACGGCCGCAAGCACACCGGCCTGCTCCCAGGCCGGTGGCACGAAGCCGGTGGTGCGGCCGTTGTGCTGGGCGCAGTCGCCGATGGCGTGGATGTCCGGGTCGGTCACGCTGGCGAGTCGGTCGTCGACCACGATGCCGCGCTTCACCTCGAGGCCGGCGCCCCGGGCGAGCGCGGTCGAGGGCCGGCCGCCGGCGGTGAGCACGACCAGGTCGGTGTCGAGGGTGAACCCGTTGTCGAGGCGCAGCGCGACCCGTCCGGGGTTCCTGGGCAGCGGGTCGGGCACCTTGACCGACCCCGACAGACCGGTGCCTGGGCCGTCCGTCGCATCACTGAGCCGGACCGCCCTGGCGCCGGTGTAGACCGCGACGCCGAGCTTCTTCAGGTCGCGGGCCAGGATCTTGCCGGCCGCGGTACCGATCTGCTGGTGGAGGAGGTGCTCGCCGCCCTCGACGATCTCGGTGTCGATGCCCCGGGCGCCGAGCGCTCGGGCCACCTGCAGGCCGAGGAGGCCGCCGCCGACCACGACCGCACGGCGGTTGACCTTCTCGCCGCTCCCGTTCGTGGCGTCGACCGCGTCGACCAGCCGCTCGCAGTCGCCGAGCGAGCGGAACGCGTGCACCGACTCGTGCAGCGACCCGTCCATCCGGACCAGGCCCCGGATCGGGGGCAGCGTGGGGATGCTGCCGGTCGCGAGCACCAGGGCGTCGTACTCGATGATCGTGCCGTCGACGAGCATGACGTCCTTGAGGTCGCGCTCGATCTCGAGGACGCGCGCGCCCAGGCGCAGGTCGATGTCGTGCTCGGCGTACCACTCCTCCGAGCGGAGCGTGAGCGCCTCGGGCCTGTGAGTGCCCTCCAGCACGGCGGAGAGCAGGATCCGGTTGTACGGCGCGACCGGCTCGTCACCCAGGACCGTGATGTCCATGTCCGTCGTGGCGCCTCGGCCGACCAGCTCCTCCACCAGCCTCGTCGCCGCCATGCCGGAGCCGACGACGACGACGCGCTTGCGCGCGCTCGTCGTGCGGCTGCTCTCGGTCATATATCCATGGTCGGGCGGCGACGTTTCGCCACGCGTCGCCCGTGTTACACCCCGATGTCAACTACTCCTCACAACCTCACCAGACTCACCGAATCACGGCGGGCGTCTGTGGCGGGCAGCACAGGATCGCCCTGAGCGACTGATGTCGGCCGTGTTTCGCGCCGGTCGATCACAGCACCAGTGGTGCCCGTGGCGACGGACCTAGGGCGCTGTCCCTACCGAACCGGAGTCCAGGTGACCTGCCGTACGACGAGCTCGGGGACCGCGCTGGGATCGCCTCGGCCGGGGAAGTCGAAGACGCCCAGGATGAGCATCATCGGATAGTCCGGCGACTGCGCGGACCGACTCGTCTCGACACCGTCGACCACCCACCGCACGCCGGCCGGTGACCACTCGATGCCGTAGGTGTGCCACTGCGCCACGTCGATCTCGCGCCGCGGCGCGGCGAACTCCTCGACCAGCGCGGGATCGCGGAAGGGATGGATGCCCGCGCCCAGGTCGGCCGCCCCGTCGCGGACCGTCTCACCGAACACCTCGACCAGGCAGATCTCGCCGCACTCGCGCGGGTCCTCCTCCATGCCGACCATCCAGGCCGAGAACATCGACCCCGGGCCGATCCTTGCCCGGCACTCGACCTCGATGTGGCCGTAGAGCGGGAGCAGGCCCGTCAGCCGCGGCTGCTCCTCCCGCACCACGAGCCCCTCCCGGAACGGCTGTTGCCCGTGCGTACTGCCGACCGGGCCGGACCAGTTGCCGCTCTGCACAGCCGACACCCGCAGCGGCTCGGCGTGCAGGTCCGGACACCAGCGAGGGTGGTCCGGTGGGATCGTCAGGTGCAATCCTTCCGGCGTGAGCCGATAGCTCGCCGCCGCCTCTGCTCGCGAGCTCCAGGCAGGCAGGTAGGCCGCGATCCAGCGCGCCGGGTCCAGCCCGTCGCCCTCGAACCGCTCCACGAATCTCCTCACGCGGAGATCATGGCGGGCCAAGCCCCTCTCGCGCCGCACACCGCGCCCCTTCGCGCCGCACACCGCGCCCCCTCGCGCCGCACACCGCGCCCCCTCGCGCTGAGGTCAGACCACCACGTCGGCGGCGCAGACCTTGAACTCCGGCATCCGGCTGGAGGGGTCGAGGGCGTCGTTGGTGAGCCGGTTGGCGCCGACCCAGTGGAAGGGCACGAACACGGTGTCGGGGCGGATCGTGGTGACCACCTTCGCCGGCGCCTTCATCTCTCCGCGGCGGGTGCGGACCACCACGGGGTCGCCGTCGTGGGCGCCGATCCGGGCGGCCAGCATCGGGTGCATCTCGACGAACGCGCCCTGGTCGGGCAGCGACGTGATGCGGCGGGTCTGGGCGCCGGACTGGTACTGGGCGAGCACGCGGCCGGTGGTCAGGTGGAGCGGGTACGACGCGTCCGGCTGCTCCGCGGCGCCGCCGAACTCCTGCACCAGGAACCGGGCCCGGCCGTCCGGGGTGGCGAAGGAGTCGGCGAACATCCGCGGGGTGCCGGGGTGCGGGGTGCCGTCGGCAGCCGGGCACGGCCAGAACACGCCCTGCTCGGCGAGGATCCGGTCGTAGGTGATGCCGGAGTAGTCGGCCTTGCCGCCGGCCGACGCGCGGCCGAGCTCGTCGAAGATCTCCTCCGGCTCCGTCGAGAACGGCACCGGCGAGCCGAGCCGCTCGGCGAGGCCGCTGATCACGTCGAGGTCGCTCCGCACGCCCTCGGGCGGCGCGACCGCCTGCTGGCGCAGGATCACCCGACCCTCGAGGTTCGTCATGGTGCCGGTCTCCTCGGCCCACTGCGTGATCGGGAGTACGACGTCGGCGAGTGCCGCGGTCTCGCTCATCACGATGTCGCAGACCACCAGCAGGTCGAGCGACTCGAGGCGCTGGGTGACGTGGGTGGCTCGGGGCGCCGAGACCACGATGTTGGAGCCGAACACGAGCAGCGCCTTGGCGCCGCCGCCGTCGCCGAGCGAGTCGAGAAGCTCGTAGGCCGACCTGCCCTTGCCGGGCAGCGACTCGGGAGCGACGCCCCACACGCCGGCGACGTGCTCGCGGGCGGCGGGGTCGTCGATCATCCGGTAGCCGGGGAGCTGGTCGGACTTCTGGCCGTGCTCGCGGCCGCCCTGGCCGTTGCCCTGGCCGGTCAGGCAGCCGTAGCCGGAGTACGACTTGCCGGGCATGCCGAGCGCGAGGGCCACGTTGATCCAGGCCAGCACGGTGGCGGTGCCCTGGGCGTGCTGCTCGGCGCCGCGGGCGGTGAGCACCATGACCTTCTCGGCCCCGGTGAGCATGGTGATCAGCTCGCGGAGCTCGAAGGTGGAGACGCCCGTGACCCGCTCGACCCGCTCGGGCCACCAGGCCGCGACCGACGTGCGGACGGCGTCGAACCCGGTGGTGCGCTCGGCGACGTAGTCCTCGTCGATGGCGCCCTGCGCGTCGAGCAGGTGCAGCACGCCGAGGGCGAGAGCGAGGTCGGTGCCGGGCACGGGCTGGAGGAAGAGGTCGGCCCGCTCACCGGTGGCGGTGAGCCGCGGGTCGATCACGACGAGCTGGCCGCCGCGCTCACGGAGCCGGTCGAGGTAGCGCGCGGCCGGCGGCATCGTCTCGGCCATGTTGGAGCCGACGAGGACGACGACGTCGGCCTGCTCGATGTCCTCGAGCGGGAACGGCAGTCCGCGGTCGACCCCGAACGCCTGGTTGCCGGCGCTGGCCGCCGAGGACATGCACCAGCGCCCGTTGTAGTCGATCTGGCTGGTGCCCAGGGCGACGCGGGCGAACTTGCCGAGCTGGTAGGCCTTCTCGTTGGTCAGTCCGCCGCCGCCGAAGACCGCGACCGCGTCCTTGCCGTGGTCGGCCTGGAGGCCGCGGACCCGGTCGGCGATCAGGTCCAGCGCCTCGTCCCATCCGGCGGCGCGGAGCTCGCCGGTCTCACGGTCCTTCACCATCGGCGTGGTGAGCCGCTCCCGGCTGCCGCGGAGCTCGCCGGCGGTCCAGCCCTTGCGGCACAGGCCGCCCTCGTTGACCGGGAACTCGGCCCACTCGCGGACCTCGATGCCGGCGCGTCCCGACCGCTGCAGGGACATCCCGCACTGCAGGCTGCAGTAGGGGCAGTGGGTGCGGGTCTCGGTCATGACATCCATTGCAGACAACGGTCGTTTCGTGGTGCGGGAGGCCGCGAGGCCGTGAGGTCAACATCTCCTCACAGCCTCACGGCTCCACGGGCTCGCGGTGAGAGGTGGATCAGACGCCGACGTAGCCGGTGTCCGCGTTCGCGCCCTTCCGCACCCGGACGTAGACCGCCCAGGTGACGATCGCGCACACCAGGTAGAAGGCGGTGAAGATCCAGAACGCGCTCTTCGTCGCTGCGAGCGGCTCGGTCACCCACGGGCTGTTGAACGTGATGGGGATCAGGAAGCCGCCGATCGCGCCGATCGCGCCGATGATGCCGATCGCTGCCGAGGCCTTCTTGGCCTGCGTCATCAGCGAGAGCTCGCGCTCCGGGGTGCCCGGGGCGGTCGCCCGCTCGGCGTCCTTGCGGAAGATCGCCGGGATCATCTTGTACGTCGAGCCGTTGCCGATGCCGCTGAAGACGAACACCATCAGGAACGCGGCGAGGAAGAACGGGAACACCTCGGTGTTGGCGTCGATCGCCTGCTGCACGGGCGCCGGGAACCGGAAGGCGGCCGGGTCCTTGGCGATCTCGGCGAGCGCGGCCTTGTCCGGCGGAGGCGGCAGCACGGTCAGCCGGCTGAGGGTGAACAGCACGGTGAGGGTGCTGAGGATCATGCCGGAGAACGCCAG
Source organism: Nocardioides sp. (assembly GCF_004803405.1). Lineage (GTDB taxonomy): Bacteria > Actinomycetota > Actinomycetes > Propionibacteriales > Nocardioidaceae > Nocardioides > Nocardioides vastitatis. The sequence continues at coordinate 9,635 of NZ_SSXI01000326.1, forward strand.
CAGCGTGATCCGCGCGCCGCCGTACTTGTCGGCGAGCCAGCCGCCGAACGGCCGGGCCATGGAGCCGACCAGGGCGCCGAGGAAGGCGTAGAACGCGAAGTTGATGCCGATGCCCTCGATGCTGGGGAGCGGCTGGCGCCAGAAGTTCACCTTGATCAGCAGCGGCATCGCGGCGGAGTAGCCGATGAACGAGCCGAACGTGCCGATGTAGAGGAAGGCCATGATCCAGGTCTGCTTCTCCTTCAGCACCGACAGCTGCTCACGCGGGTTCGACTTCGCCCCGGCGAGGTTGTCCATGAAGAAGTACGCCGCGAGCGTCGCGACGATCGCGAGACCGGCGTAGACCCAGGCCGCCCGCTCGAGATGGATGCCACCCTCGCTGGCCTTGACGATGCCGAAGATCCCGGCGCCACCGACGATCACCGGCAGGAAGAACTGGATCAGGGAGACGCCCACGTTGCCGCCGGCCGCGTTGAGCCCGAGCGCCGCGCCCTTCTTGTCGGCGGGGTAGAAGAAGTTGATGTTGGCCATCGAGCTGGCGAAGTTGCCGCCACCGAAGCCCGCTGTCGCCGCGATCACGCAGAACGCCCAGTACGGCGTGTTCGGGTTGGTCACCGCGTAGGCGAACCCGAGGGTGGGGATGAGCAGCAGCCCTGCACTGCACATCGTCCAGTTCCGGCCGCCGAACTTCGGCACGGCCAGGGTGTAGGGGACCCGGAGCATCGATCCCACGAGGTTCGGGATCGCGACCAGGAAGAACAGCTGCTCGACGGTGAACTGGAAGCCCTGGGCCACGAGGAACGCCGACGAGACGCTCCAGATGAGCCAGACCGAGAAGCCGAGGTGCTCGGCGAAGATCGACCAGATCAGGTTGCGCTTGGCGACCTGAGCACCGGTGGTCTCCCAGAACTCCTTGTCCTCGGGGCGCCAGTCCTCGATCCACTTCCCGGTACGACGGCTTCGCGTCGGCGCCGGTGCGTGAGCGACGACGGTGTCGCCGGGCTCGCTGTCGTGGTTGGTGGTGAGTGTCATCGGTGCTCCTGGCGGACAGGGGTCAGGTGATTAGTCCCTGATCCTGTGCGCCCGGCGTTTCACCCTGCTGCGTCTGCTCGTTTCGTTTCGTCAACTCCTCCTCACAGGCTCACTCGCTCACCGGCTCACGGGTGTGGCGCGCCACACTCCGCAGCTCGGCCACCGCGGCGAGCGCACGCTCCCGGTCGAGGTAGCAGAACTGGGCCGGCTTCTCGCTGATGCTGGTGCGCAGGTCCACGAGGGGACCGCGCCGGGCGCCGAGGCGGCCCAGCAGCAGCGCGAGCGACGCCTCGTTACGGGCGTCGGGCTCGAGCACCAGTCGGCGGCACCCGGGCAGCGAGGTCAGGAACGCCAGCATGGCGGCGAGCACCTCGCCGGTGCGGCCCGCACGGGCCGGGTCGTCGGCCAGCAGGAGGTGCATGCCCACGTCCCCGTCCTGGCGGGGGTACCAGTCGCCGATCTCGTCGACCGCCGGGTCGTAGGTCTGGAGCAGGCCGAGCGGATGGCCGTCGAGCAGCACCAGGAACGCCGCGAGGTGCTCCTGGTCGTCGATATAGCGGTAGATCCGGGCGACCTCCTCCTCCCCCAGGCCGGTCATCCCCCAGAACGCGGCACGCTCGGTCGTCACCCAGGAGGTCAGCAGGGCGGCGTCGCCGTCGGGGTCGACAGGGCGCACCGTGGCGGTCATGGTCGCTCCTCGGTCTCGCGGTCGAGTGGGACGGTGCCGCCCGCGGCCCACGCGGCCTGCTGGTCGTGGTGGTGAGGGGAGCGAGGATCGCCCGAGGCGCCCAGCGGCACCACCCAGCGACTGTCTCCGGCCAGGTCCCACACGTAACGCGCCACCGGTCCGTGCACGCAGGCGCCGGTCCCGCCGAGAGCCCGGGTCGCCAGGACGCAGTCGTCATCCCCGGCCACCGCGGTCGGCGGTGCCGATGCTCCTGCGGGGGCGGCCAGGCCGAACTGCTGGTGAGGCGTCAGCGGTACGGCGAAGTGCCGGTCACCCCACGGCGGCGGGTCCGGCTCGGTTGCCACCTGCTCCAACGCCGCCGCCACCGCCTGCAGCGGGTCCACCCCGAACGGCTTGTCGGCGGCCAGCAGCGTGGGCAGCGCAAGGCGGATCCGCCCGCGCAGGTCGAACCACGGGCCGAACAGCTCGCCGTGGGGGCTGCCGTCGGCGTCCGCGAGGGCGGGTGTCGTCGCGAACGCCTCGACCAGGGAAGCGCGGACCGCGGCGAACAGGGCGGCCTCCATGCTGTCCGGAGCCATCCGCCGGTCCCACGCGAGAAGCCGGGCCCGGAGCTCGGCCGCGTCCCCGGTCAGGTCGACCAGGGCGGCGACCAGATCCAGCAGCGCGCCCCCCGCGACCTGGCGGTCGTCCGCGAGCACCTCGCCGAGCCGGGTCGCGGTGACCGGTGCGTCGGCTAGGAGGCCCTCGAGCTGTGCGCGGATCCGCTCCGCCCGGAACGG
>NZ_SSXI01000307.1 GCF_004803405.1 Nocardioides sp.
GGCGCGACGGAGCGAAGGGACGCGGCGACCGCCACGCCGACCAGGACCGCCGCGATCAGCCGGCGCCGGCGCAGCAGACGTCGTCGTACCGAGGAGAGAGCGTCGGCGGCGCGGCGCGTCCACGGGCGCGCAGGCAGGTCCCGAGAGTCCATGCGAGCGACGGTAGGTCGCTCGACGCCCGCGTGCAGGCGTCATCCACAGGATCAGGAAGCAGGGGAGGCGGCAGCTGCAGAGGTCGTGCCGGAGCCCGACGAGCTCTCCGTGGACGAGCTCGACGCGGGCGACGGGCTGGAGGCCGCGCTCGCTGCGGTCTCGGCCGGCGAGGCGGACGTGCTCGAGGAGCGGCTGTCGGTCTTGTAGAAGCCGGACCCCTTGAACACCACGCCGACGGAGTTGAAGACCTTGCGCAACCGTCCGGTGCACTCGGGGCAGGTCGTCAGCGCGTCCTCGCTGAAGCTCTGGAATCTCTCGAAGGCGTGACCGCAGTCGGTGCACAGGTACTGGTACGTGGGCATCGGCAGATCTCCGGGGCGTTCGGGACTCAGAGTGCCTAGCACTCTCGACTATCGAGTGCCAATAGTACGTCACGGTGGGGGCAGGCGGCACAATGACGCCCACCATGGCGGAGGGAATCACCGGCGCTGGCGTCGGCACCGAGGGCAGCGGCCACCGAACCGGAAGGTTCCGGTCCTGGCCCGGCCCGTTCCGGTGGATGACGTACCTGGCTGTCGCGACGGCGCTCGCGCTGGTCGCGGGACTCGCGACAGCCGTGGTGGTCGTGCGCCGCCCGTGGCCGCAGACCGGCGGCGAGGTGGTGATCGCCGGGCTCCACGGCGAGGTCAAGGTGATCCGCGACGACCACGGCATCCCCCAGGTCTACGCCGACTCCCTGCACGACCTGATGCTCGCGCAGGGCTTCGTGCACGCGCAGGAGCGGTTCTTCGAGATGGACCTGCGACGACACGCGACGGCGGGGCGGCTGTCCGAGCTGTTCGGCGAGGCCGGGCTGGAGAGCGATCTGGTCGTGCGGACCCTGGGCTGGCGTCGCGTCGCCGAGAAGGAGCTCACCCTGCTCCGGCCGGACACCCGCGACGCCCTGGACGCCTACGCCGAGGGGGTGAACGCCTACCTGGAGGGCCGCTCGCTCTCGGAGGTCTCCCTCGAGTACGCGCTTCTCGACCTCGGCGGCCTGGACTACCAGCCCGCGGACTGGACGGCCGTCGACTCGGTCGCCTGGCTCAAGGCGATGGCCTGGGACCTGCGCGGCAACCTCGAGGACGAGCTGGGCCGCGCCCTGGCAACGGAGGCCGTCGGGCCGAAACGGTCCGAGGAGCTCTATCCTCCCTACCCGTTCGACGAGCACCCGCCCATCGTCGACCAAGGTGCCCTCGTCGACGACGTCTTCGAGCAGGACGCGACGGCCACCGGCACCCGGCTCCCGCAGCGCCCGCCGCCCGGCGGCCCGGACGTCACCGCGGCACTCGCGGGCGTGCGAAAGGTGCTGGCCGCCGTACCGCCGATGCTGGGGAGCGGCGACGGCATCGGCAGCAACGCCTGGGTCGTGGACGGCGAGCACACCAGCACCGGGGCGCCGATCCTCGCGAACGACCCCCACCTCGGGACCTCGCTGCCCGGTGTGTGGATGCAGGTCGGCCTGCACTGCCGGGAGATCACGGCGGACTGCCCGATCGACGTGGCCGGCTTCAGCTTCTCCGGCGTGCCGGGCGTGGTGATCGGGCACAACCGCGACATCGCCTGGGGCTTCACCAACCTCGGCGCCGACGTGACCGATCTCTACGTCGAGCGGGTGACCGAGCGGACGTGGCAGTACGGCGGGGCCGAGCGCCCGCTCGGCCGCCGGGACGAGGTGATCGAGGTCCGCGACGGCGACCCGGTCGAGCTGACGGTGCGCTCGACCGCGCACGGCCCGCTGCTCTCGGACCTGGTGAACCTCGACGACGAGCTGGACACCGTCGAGCTCACCGAGGACGGCTTGGCCGAGCAGGTGGACGGCGTCTCGGGCGCCGACGTGCTCCCCGGCCGGCAGGCCGAGCAGGACGGCACGTGGGACCACGAGGTCGCCCTCGCCTGGACCGCTCTGGAGCCGCGGCCCACGGCCGACGCGCTCCTGGCGCTCAACGCCGCGACCGACTGGCGGTCGTTCCGCACGGCCCTGTCGGACTTCGCGGTTCCCGGCCAGAACGTCGTGTACGCCGACCGTGAGGGCCGCATCGGCTACCAGGCCACCGGGCTCGTCCCGATCCGCAAGTCCGGCAACGACGGGCTGACTCCCGCGGCCGGGTGGCGCCCGGAGACCGGCTGGACCGGGAAGTATGTGCCCTACGAGGCGTTGCCGAACCTGAGGGACCCGGAGTCCGGCGTGATCGCCACCGCGAACCAGGCCGTGATCGACCCGGCCCGCTACGCGCCGTACCTCACCGCCGACTGGGACCGCGGCTACCGCTCGTCGCGGATCGGGCGGCTGCTGGCGGCCGACGACCAGCTGAGCGTCGCGCGGATGGGGTCGATCCAGCTGGACGACTGGAGCTCGATCGGGGAGACGCTGACGCCCTACCTTCTCGACGTGAAGCTGCCGCAGGGCTACGAGTCCGACGGGCAGCGGCTGCTGCGGTCGTGGAACTTCCGACAGGGCCCGGAGAGTGCGGCCGCCGCGTACTTCAACGTCGTGTGGCGGGAGGTGCTCGCGCGGACCTTCGGTGACGAGCTGACCGGTCCGCTCGCGCCCGACGGCAGCGACCGGTGGTTCGCGGTGGTCTCCCGGATCCTTCCCACGGCGCGCGACCCGTGGTGGGACGACGTCGAGACGGAGGCCGAGGTCGAGACCCGCGACGACATCCTGCGGGCGGCGATGGAGGCCGCGCGCGACGAGCTCACCTCGCGCCAGTCGCCCGACCCGGACGAGTGGAGCTGGGGCGCGCTGCACCGCCTCGAGCTGCGGTCCTCGACCCTGGGTGAGTCGGGCATCGGGATCGTCGAGCGGATGTTCAACCGCGGCGGCTGGAAGATCGGCGGTGGCGGTTCCCTGGTCAACGCCACGGCGTGGGAGGCCACCGAGGGGTACGACGTCACGGCCGCGCCGTCGATGCGGATGGTCGTCCCGCTGGACGACCTCGACGCGGCACGCTGGATCAACCTGACCGGCGTCTCGGGGCACGCCTTCCACGAGAACTACACCGACCAGACCGACCTGTGGGCGCGCGGCGAGACCCTGCCGTGGGTGTTCTCCGCCGGGGCGGTCGAGGAAGCGGGCGAGGACGTGCTGACCCTGGTCCCGCCCGGAGGCTAGAACCGGGTGACGCCGCTCGGGGTCGCCGCGGCGGTGACTGGCCGGTCGTGCGGCTCGGCGGGCAGGTCGGCCACCAGCTCGTCGTCGTACAGCAGGACGCAGGTGAAGGTGCCGACCGGGACCCGGCCGAGGGTGCGGTCGTAGGAACCGCCGCCGCGGCCGAGCCGGATGCCGGTCCGCGAGGCGGCGAGGCCGGGCACGAGCACCACGTCGGCGGTGGCGATCGCGTCGACGCCGATCGGGGCGCCGACCGGCTCGAGCAGCCCGCGCCGCGCGGGGGCCAGCGAGGTGGGACCGTGGTAGACCGCCCAGTCGAGGTCGTTGTCGGGCATCAGGACGGGCAGGATCACCCGCTTTCCGGCCGCGACCAGCCGGTCCAGGAGCACCGTCGTGCCGGGCTCGGTGCCGACGGAGACGTAGCAGGCGACGGTGGCGGCTCGCCGTACCTCCTCGGCGGTGAGGAGGACCGCGGCGATGGCCCGCGCGGCCTCGCCGACCTCGGCCAGCGGCCGTCGTCGTCGGACCGTCAGCAGCTGGTCCCGCAGCGCGATCTTGCGGGTCATCTCTGGACTGAGTTGCGGATCGATCACCGGACCAGCCTACGATCGATGACATGGGTACAACTGGCCGTAGCGGTGGCTTGGAGATGGCGCGGGCGAAGATGGCCGACGCCGGCGTGGACCCCGTCGCGATCGACACCTTCGCTCACTACTACCGACTGCTCGAGCACGGCGAGACGGGACTGATCCCCGAGTCGTCGATCGAGCCCGTCGACATCGAGAGCCTGGCGGACGCGCAGGTGCCCGACGAGGTCGCCTCCGACGCGCTCGGGAGGACGGTCACCATCAAGCTCAACGGCGGCCTCGGCACGTCGATGGGGATGGACCGCGCGAAGTCTCTGCTCTGCGTGCGACGCGGGCTCTCGTTCCTCGACATCATCGCCCGCCAGACGCTGCACCTCCGCAAGGAGTACGGCGCCCGGCTGCCGCTGGTCTTCATGAACTCCTTCCGCACCTCCGAGGACACGCGCGCCGCGCTGGCGCGCTACGAGGACCTGCCGGTGGAGGGGATGCCGATCGAGTTCCTGCAGAACAAGGAGCCGAAGCTGCTGCTGCCGGACCTGCTGCCGGCCAGCTGGCCCAAGGACCCGGACATGGAGTGGTGTCCGCCCGGCCACGGCGACATCTACACCGCGCTCCGCGGCAGCGGCCTGCTCGACCAGCTGATCGAGCAGGGCTACCGCTACGCCTTCGTCTCGAACTCCGACAACCTGGGCGCCGTGGCGGACCCCCGGGTCGCGGGCTGGTTCGCCCAGTCGGGAGCGCCGTTCGCGATCGAGGCGGTTCGTCGTACTCCCTCCGACCGCAAGGGCGGTCACTTCGCGCGCCGCAGGCAGGACGGCCGGATCGTGCTGCGCGAGACCGCGCAGACCGCCAAGCACGACCTCGAGGCGCTGGCGGACCTGACCCGCCACAAGTACTGCTCGACGAACAACCTCTGGTTCGACCTGCGAGCGATGAAGGCCAAGCTCGACGAGCGCGAGGGCATCCTCGGACTGCCGCTCATCCGCAACGAGAAGACCCTGGACCCCGCGGACCCGACCACACCACGGGTGGTGCAGGTGGAGACCGCCATGGGCGCGGCGATCGAGGTGTTCGCGGACGCGCAGCTGATCGAGGTCGGCCGGGAGCGGTTCATCCCGGTCAAGACGACCAACGACCTGCTCGTGCTCCGCTCCGACGTCTACGAGATCCAGCCGGACTTCTCGCTCCATCAAATCGCCGCCAACGTCCCCTTCGTCGACCTCGACAGCGACCACTACAAGCTCGTGGGTGAGTTCGACAAGCGGTTCCCCGACGGAGCGCCGTCCCTGGCCAAGGCGGAGTCGCTGGAGGTCGACGGCGACTGGACCTTCGGCCACGGCGTGAAGGTGGTCGGGTCGGTGAAGCTCGAGGGTCGCGGTGCCCAGCGGGTCCCTCCCGGCGAGGTGCTCGCCGGGGCGGATGGCTGAGGCCCGGACGAGCGTCGAGGAGCACCTCGACCGCGTCCTCGCCACGATCACCGCGCTGCCGCCGGTCGAGGTGACCCTCGCCGAGGCCGCGGGTCGGGTGCTCGCCGCCGACGTGGCC
>NZ_SSXI01000179.1 GCF_004803405.1 Nocardioides sp.
CGGGAGCAGCCACCGCTGCGGAAGCGGCAGCGCTGCGGCGAACGAGCGCCCCGCGCCGGGCCAGACGGCGGAGACACCCAGGACGGCGGCCACCCGGTCGGGCGCCGAGGCCGTCACGGCCTGCGCCACCACCCCGCCGGCCGAGTGCGCGATCAGGGTGAACCGGGCCGCGCTCACCTGTGCGAGCACCGTCTCGGCATACGCCATCAGCGTGGCGGACGGATCGCGCGGGTAGGCCGGGACCACGGCGTCCTCGAGCCCGTCACGAACGTCGTCCCAGATCCACGCCGGAAGTCCCGCACCGCTCAGAAGCACCAGTGGTTCGTCCATGGGACACACGCTGCCACCCGCCACCGACAGGTTGGCCGCGACACGGCGATAGCCTTGCACCATGACTGCGACCTCCGCCGCACCCTTCGGCACCATGCTGACCGCGATGGTCACGCCGTTCCATGAGGACGGTTCCGTGGACCTGGACGCGGTGCAGAAGGTGGCCAAGCACCTGGTCGACAACGGCAACGACGGTGTCGTCGTCTCAGGCACCACCGGTGAGTCTCCGACGACGACGGGGGCCGAGGACGGCGAGACCCTGGCTGCGGTCAAGGACGCGGTCGGTGGCCGTGCCGCGGTCGTCGCCGGCGTCGGGACCAACGACACCCGCCACTCGGTCGAGCTCGCCAAGCAGGCCGAGAAGGTCGGCGCCGACGGTCTGCTGCTCGTGACGCCGTACTACAACAAGCCCAGCCAGGCCGGTGTCCTCAACCACTTCCGCCAGGTCGTCGAGGCCACCAACGTGCCGGTGATGCTCTACGACGTGCCGGGCCGCACCGGCACCAAGATCGCGCTGGAGACCTACGCCGCCGCCAAGGACTGGCAGACCGTGGTCGCCGTCAAGGAGGCGACCGGCGACCTGTCACGCACTGCGCAGCTCGTCGATCTCGGATACGCCGTCTACTCCGGTGACGACGTGAACACCCTGGGCTACCTCGCCTACGGGGCGACCGGTCTGGTGTCCGTGGTCGGTCACGTGGCCGGCCGCCAGCTCAAGGCGATGATCGAGGCGTTCCTCGCCGGCGACCATGCGGAGGCGCTGCGGATCCACACCTCGCTGGTCCCGGCCTTCGGCGCCGTCATGGGCGTCCCCAACTACGGCGCCACGACAGCCAAGGCGGCCCTCGAGCTGGCCGGCGTCCTGGCGAACAGGGTCGTGCGATCACCGCTCGTCCCGCTCGACGACGACGAAGTGGCGGACCTCCGCGCCGGTCTCGACGCCGCGGGCCTCATCTGATGAGCCACCCGCACCCCGAGCTCTCCGCCCCGCCGGAGCTGCCCAAGGGAGGCCTGCGCGTCATCCCGCTCGGCGGCCTGGGCGAGGTCGGCCGCAACATGACCGTCTTCGAGTACGACGGCCGGCTGCTCATCGTCGACTGCGGAGTCCTGTTCCCCGACGACCACCATCCCGGGGTCGACCTGATCCTCCCGGACTTCGCGGCCATCCGGGACCGGCTGGACGCCGTGGAGGCCCTGGTCCTCACCCACGGCCACGAGGACCACATCGGCGCGACGCCGTACCTGCTCCGCGAGCGGGAGGACATCCCGCTCGTCGGCTCGGAGCTCACCCTCGCGCTGGTGAACTCCAAGCTGCGCGAGCACCGGCTCCGGCAGACGCCGTTCCACACGGTCAAGGAGGGCGACCGGATCTCGTTCGGTCCCTTCGACCTCGAGTTCGTCGCGGTCAACCACTCCATCCCCGACGCGCTCGCCGTCGCCATCCGCACCGGCGCCGGCCTCGTCCTGCACACCGGCGACTTCAAGATGGACCAGCTACCGCTGGACGGCCGGATCACCGACCTCCGCGCGTTCGCGCGGCTGGGGGAGGAGGGGGTCGACCTCTTCCTGACCGACTCGACCAACGCCGAGGTGCCGGGCTTCACGACCTCGGAGAGGCGGATCTCCCCGGTCCTCGAGCAGGTCTTCCGCGAGTCGAAGCAGCGGCTCATCGTCGCCTGCTTCGCCTCCCACGTGCACCGGGTCCAGCAGGTCCTCGACGCCGCTGTCCTGCACAACCGGAAGGTCGCCTACGTCGGCCGCTCGATGGTGCGCAACATGGCGATCGCGCGGGACCTGGGCTACCTGACCGTCCCGCCGGGGGTCATGGTGGAGGCCAAGGAGCTCGCCAACCTGGCGCCGGAGCGTCAGGTGCTGATCTCGACCGGATCCCAGGGTGAGCCCCTCAGTGCGCTGGCCCGGATCGCGCAGCGCAACCACCACTTCGTGCACCTCGAGCAGGGCGACACGGTCGTGCTGGCGTCCAGCCTGATCCCGGGCAACGAGAACGCCGTCTACCGGGTGATCAACGGCCTGGCCCGGCACGGCGCCCGCGTCGTCCACAAGGGCAACGCGCTGGTCCACGTGAGCGGCCACGCCAGCGCCGGCGAGCTCCTGTACTGCTACAACATCGTCAAGCCGCGCAACGTGCTGCCCGTGCACGGCGAGACCCGCCACATGCTCGCCAACGGCGAGTTGGCCAAGCAGACCGGGGTCGAGAACGTCGTGTACGCCGAGGACGGCGTGGTCGTCGACCTGGTCGACGGCGTCGCGTCGGTCACCGGCAAGGTCGAGTGCGGCTACGTCTTCGTCGACGGGCAGACCGTCGGCGACATCACCGAGTCGGAGCTCAAGGACCGCCGGATCCTCGGTGAGGAGGGCTTCATCTCGGTCATCGTCGTGGTCGACTCGGTCAGCGGGAAGGTGTCGTCGGGCCCGGAGATCCACGCCCGCGGTCACGCCTGGGCCGACTCGGACTTCGAGCCGATCAAGCAGCCGATCATCGACGCGGTCAACCGCGCGATCAACGAGGGCAACACCGACACCTACCAGCTCCAGCAGACGGTACGACGCACCATCGGGCGCTGGGTCAGCAACACCCACAAGCGGCGGCCGATGATCATCCCGGTGGTCGTGGAGGCGTAGCGCTGGGCGTGCCGGGCGGTCCAAGTGGGCCGTGTCGGGATTCCTGGGCTGTGCTCGCGCAGGAATCACCGGTTAACCGGCGACTCCTGCACTTCTCGGGGGTTGCAACGCCCCAGAAGTGCAAGAACCACCGGTTAACCGGTGATTCCTGCAGCCCAACACACCCTCAAGTGATCCCTGAGACTGGTGTGACTTCTGGGTAGGTTGTGAGCATGGCGACCCGTACGTCTTCCCCGCCGGGGTCGCGCAGCCGATCGACCCCTTCTCGCTCGACCAGTGCGAAGAAGACGACCAGCTCGCGTTCCCGGAGTACGACCAACAAGTCCAGGCCCAAGAAGGGCGCGGCCAAGCGGCCGGCGCCGCGAGCCGTCCGTAGCGGCCCGGGCCCGGTGGCACGCGCCTTCCTGGCGCTGGGACGCGGTGTCGGCGCGATCTGGCTGGCCATCGCGCACGGCATCGGTGCGATCGCCCGCGGCATCGGTCATGGCGCTCGGGACATCGAGCCGGAGCAGCGCCGCGACGGCTTCGGACTCCTCCTGTGCGGCGTGGCGCTCATCATCGCTGCCGCCGTCTGGTTCGAGGTGCCCGGCGGCGTCATGGAGTTCACCCGCGCGGCGGTGTCCGGCACGGTCGGGAAGATCGGCTGGTTCGTCCCGCTGCTGGTGCTGCTCGCCGGCTGGCGGGTGATGCGCGACCCCGTCCAGAACGGCCCGGTCGGGCGCCAGGTGATCGGTTGGTCCGCGTTCGCGTTCGGCCTGCTCGGCGTCGTACACATCGCCAACGGCAGCCCGGAGCCGGTGCAGGGCGACACGTCCTCACTGCGCGACGGCGGAGGTGCGGTCGGCTACGTCGTCTCCGCGCTCCTGCTCGACCTGCTGCGCTCGTCGTACGTCGTCGTGCCGCTGCTCCTGCTGGTGGCCTTCTTCGGGGTGCTCGTCATCACCGCCACGCCTCTCTACCGGGTGCCGGACCGGCTCCGTGACCTCGGCGACGTCCTCCTCGGGCGCCACCACGGCCACGACGACGGCGAGAAGACCCAGGCCATGGTGCTGGGCAGCCTGGACGACACGTTCGAGCGGATGGGCGATCCCGCCTACGACACCCCCGTGCTGGCCGACGAGTCCAAGAAGAGGCGCCGCCGCAAGAAGGACGAGGTGTCCGCGACCGAGGAGTCGATGGAGCTCCTCGAGCCGATCGACGTCCCACTCGCCGACCCCGTCGACGCGGCGCCGGTCGTCGAGACCGGTGAGCTCGAGCCGCCTCCGCACACGCCGCTCCCGCAGCGCGTGGAGCAGCTCGCGCTGTCGGGTGACATCGCGTACACGCTGCCCAACGGTGACGTGCTCAAGCCCGGCTCACCGCACCGCGCCCGCTCGAAGGCGAGCGACGCGGTCGTCGACAAGTTGAGCCAGGTGCTGGAGGAGTTCAGCATCGACGCCCAGGTCACCGGGTACACCCGGGGCCCGACGGTCACCCGGTACGAGATCGAGCTCGGCACCGGCGTGAAGGTCGAGAAGATCCTCGGCGTCTCGCGCAACATCTCCTACGCCGTCGGCTCCGAGGACGTGCGGATCCTGAGCCCGATCCCGGGCAAGTCCGCGGTCGGTGTCGAGATCCCGAACGTCGACAAGGAGATCGTCTCCCTCGGTGACGTGCTCCGGTCCAACGCGGCCCGCAACGACCACCACCCGATGGTGGCCGGGCTCGGCAAGGACGTGGAGGGCGGGTTCGTCGTCGCCAACCTGGCGAAGATGCCGCACCTGCTCGTCGCCGGCGCCACCGGCTCAGGAAAGTCGAGCTTCATCAACTCGATGATCACCTCGGTGCTGATGCGTTCCACGCCCGACGAGGTCCGGATGATCATGGTGGACCCCAAGCGGGTCGAGCTGAACGCCTACGAGGGCGTGCCGCACCTGATCACGCCGATCATCACCAACCCGAAGAAGGCCGCCGAGGCGCTGGCCTGGGTCGTGCGCGAGATGGACATGCGCTACGACGACCTCGCCAACTTCGGGTTCCGCCACATCGACGACTTCAACAAGGCGGTGCGTGCGGGCAAGGTCGAGGTCCCGCCGGGGAGCGAGCGGCAGCTGTCGCCCTACCCCTACCTGCTGGTGATCGTCGACGAGCTCGCCGACCTGATGATGGTCGCCCCACGCGACGTCGAGGACTCGGTGGTCCGGATCACCCAGCTCGCACGAGCCGCGGGCATCCACCTGGTCCTCGCCACGCAGCGTCCGTCGGTCGACGTCGTCACCGGCCTGATCAAGGCCAACGTGCCGTCCCGACTGGCGTTCGCCACGTCGAGCGTCACCGACAGCCGGGTCATCCTCGACCAGCCGGGCGCGGAGAAGCTGGTCGGCCAGGGTGACGGTCTGTTCCTGCCGATGGGTGCGTCGAAGCCCATAAGAGTCCAGGGCTCGTGGGTCACCGAGGCGGAGATCCACCAGGTCGTCAAGCACTGCAAGGGCCAGCTCGAGCCGACGTACCGCGAGGACGTGACGGCGCCGGCCGCCTCCAACAAGGTGCTCGACGACGACATCGGCGACGACATGGACCTCGTGGTGCAGGCGATCGAGCTCGTGGTCTCCACGCAGTTCGGCTCGACCTCAATGCTCCAGCGCAAGCTCCGGGTCGGCTTCGCCAAGGCCGGCCGGCTGATGGACATCCTCGAGAGCCGGGGCGTCGTCGGCCCCAGCGAGGGATCCAAGGCCCGGGACGTCCTCGTCAAGCCGGACGAGATCGACTCCGTGATCGCGACCATCCAGGGGGAGGCGTGACCCAGATGACCGAGAACCTCGGCAGCAACGACAACAGCGACGGCCGCGAAGCGGAACCGTCGATCCCATTCGAGCACCAGGTCGAGCGCCCGGTCGAGCAGGTCGGGCACCAGGTCGAGGTGCGCCGCAACGTGCCGCTCTCGGCGGGCGTCGGCGGCTTCGCGGCGCTCCTCACCGCCGCCTTCGCGGTGCGCGCCTTCACCGGCGGCACGGCGCTGGACTGGCTGGCGTTCGGCGTGCTCTCGCTCGTCACGGTCGCTCACCTGGCGGCACTCGTCGACAGCCGGGCGCCGCTCCTGGTGGCCGACCAGCACGGTGTCCGCCTCCGCCGCGGCGCGCTGTGGCAGGGGATCGCCTGGCCGGAGATCGACTGCCTGGAACACCTGCCCCGGCGCCGGCTGCTGCGCGACGGCCACATCCTCGTCGACGGGTACGACGACCAGCAGCTGGTCGTTCCGCTGACCCTCGCGACCCGGCTGGTCGGCGCCACCGACGCGTCGCTGAGCGACGTGCTGGCCGACCTGGCCGACGGTCGCGCCGACGTGGTCGAGGTGGTGCCCGGCCTCCCGGAGGAGCCGGGCAGCAACGACCGTGCCGAGCGAGTGCCTACCCCGGGCGACCTCGACCACCAGGAGGAGCCTCTCGTCCCCGAGCAGCGGCGGGGGATCGCCGCGCGGGTCGCGGCGGGCCTGATGACGGTGTCCGCCGGCCCGCGTGACGCCCAGCTGCGCGATGCGGTCGGCGTCACTGGCGCCGATCACGACCCGCACGCCCCGCACGATGTGCAGGACCAGCACTTCCAGGACGATCAGGACACCGGCGAGATCGGCGTGGTGGTCGAGGACACCGCGGAGATCCACCAGCACGACCAGCACGACGAGCACGACGAGCACGACCAGCACGACCAGGAGGCCCCGACCCCGGGCCGCGCGACGGTGCTGCCCGCGCGGGTGGAGATCGACCGGCCGAGCATGGTCCGGGAGCGGCTCGCGGACCCGGCGCCCCAGGTCGCCGAGGTCCGGCCCGCCCCGGCCGCGGAGCCGGGC
>NZ_SSXI01000081.1 GCF_004803405.1 Nocardioides sp.
AGCCGGCCGGCCTCGGGCAGCGACACCGCGAGGCCGCCGGGCAGGTCGGTGGCGCCGTCGAGGCGCCCCCAGACCAGCGCGGAGATCCGCTCCCGCTCCTGCTGGAGCACCCGACCGCCGTCCCAGGTCGCGACGACCAGCTGGTAGCGGTCCGAGATCGCCTTCCACAGCGCCAGCGCCAGCGACATGTCGCCCGTCAGCTCGCCCCCGCGACCAGCGCCGAGTGCCGCCGCGTCGAGCTCCTCGAGCTCGGAGCGCCGCACCCGCAGCCAGGTGTCCAGCTCACCGAGGTAGCGCTGGATGTCGGCCGGCTCGAGCGCCTCGCCGAGCCGGCCGGGTGGGGTGGGTGCGGTCGTCATGAGGGCGGCCGTGTGCTCGGTGATCACCGGCCGTAGGCCGGTGCCGGCGGTGTGGCCGCGCCGAGGTAGGGGCGCAACCACTTGTCGTAGGAGACCTGCCACGACCCGTCACGACGCATCTCCTCGAGCACGTCGTTGACGAAGCGCACGAGGTCGACGTTCTCCGCCTTGGCCCCGATGCCGTACGGCTCCGGGGTGAACGCCTCCTGCTGCGGCACCCTGGCGTACAGCTCGTCCTGAGCTGCCAGACCGGCCAGGACGGTGTCGTCGCCGGTGATCGCGTCCACCTCGCCCTGTTGGAACTTGACCATGCACCCGGTGTGGTTGGCAGCGGTCACCGCGACCGCTGCCGGCTGCGCCTTGCGGATGTTGTCGATGCTCGTGGTGCCGGTCGGCGCGCACACCTTCACCTCGGCGAGGTCCTGCGGGCCCCGGTAGCCCTTGGCCAGGTCCTTGCGCAGGAGCACCTTCTGGCCGGCGTGGTAGTACTCCGCCGAGAAGGCGATCTGCTCCCACCGGGCGCAGTTGATGGTCATGTTGCGGGCCACGATGTCGATGGCGCCGCTCTCGAGCAGCTCGATCCGCTCCGCTGCGTTGATCACCCGCACCTGCAGGGAGACACCGAGCTCCTTGGCGATCCGCTGAGCGATGTCGATGTCGAAGCCCTCGATCCTGTTGGTCTCCGGGTTGCGGGCTCCCATGAGGAGCGTGTCCGCGGATACCCCGACCCTGAGCACGCCGGCCTTGCGGATCCGGTCGACGGCATCGCCGCCCTCCCGGCTCGGGGCATAGGAGCGCAGGTCGGCCGCCGTGGTCGTGCAGGACGCCGGCGCGGCCGGGCTCGGCTCCGAGGATGCTTCGGGCTCCGGCAGTGGCGTCGCGTCGTACCCGCAGGCCGACAGCACCAGCAGTGCGGCGGCGAGGACCGCCGTCGCCACGCTCCGGCGCGCGGAGCGGAGATCGCGGCTCATGAGAACTCCCTCCGTCGCTCGCCGATCCCTCGAGCGACCGCCGCCGCCGCGACGATGCCGAGGAGCACGGTGAGGGCGCTGAGCACCAGCGCCAGCACGCGTCCGCTGCGCAGGTCGTCGATGGCGCTCGCGCTGGCATTGTCGACCGCCCTCTTCGCGATCGCGTCGAACTCCTCCAGGGGGGCCGTCGATCCGGTGTCGTCAGCGGTGGTGGCGATCTTCACCGCGCCGTCCCAGTTGTTGGCCTCGTCAGCCCGGACGATCTGCTGGTGGCGGTCGGCGTAGACGCGCCAGCTGGTCCGCGCGTTGCCGGGCGCGTTCTGCTCCACGACAGCGGCCGCCTTCCCCCAGTCCTCCTCATTCTTGGCGCCCGAGCCCCGCTTGATGAGGCGGAGGCTCTCCTGCGCCTTGGCGTCGTTCGCGGCCGTGCGTGCGGTGGCGCTGGACACGGCGGCAGCGAACGAGCCCTCCCGTAGCGAGTCGTTGGAGTTGTCCCTGGCGAGGGCGGCGAGCGTTGTCACGAGAGTCACGAGCAGCACGATGGCCACAGCGATCGCGATGCCCTTGTTGACCCGGCGGCGGAAGTGCTGGGCGAGCTCGCGGTTCACCCGGATCAGCACCACGAGCACGACGATCCCGAGCACGAGCAACCAGAACGGATGCTGCCCCGCCATCGCGCCCTCGGCGCGATCCGTGTTGGCTTCCACCAGCTTGTCCAGGATCGGGATCGCCTCGGTCCGCAGCTGCTCGCTGCCGAGGTTCTGGTAGGCGGCGCCGACCGGGAAGCCCTGTCGGTTGTTGGCGCGTGCCTGGGCGATGCTGGAGGCGTAGTCCCCGACCTGCTCGTTGAGCGTGGCGAGGGCCTCGCGGTCGGCCGGCTGGGCGTCCGCCGCGTCCGCGATCATGCTCAGTACGTCGTCGATCTCCGCGTCGTACTTCGCGCGCTGCTCGGAGTTCTCCAGACCGCCGACCAGGAAGGCGTTGGTGGCGAGCGCGTCGGCGCGGAGCAACGAGGTCTGGATCTTCTGGATGCGGACCAGCTGGTCGGTGTCGGCCGCCGCCCGCCCGTCGGCCTGCCAGCCGGTGAACTGCACGAGCGCGCTGAGCAGGCCGAACACGACGGCCGTGGTCATGCCGATCAGCTGCCAGCGGTTCAGGAGCGCGGGGGTGTCGACGAATCCGGGCTCCCCCTGGGTGGCTGGGACCTGACCGGCCGGCGCGGTCGCGGCGGGTGGCTGTGGTGTCACCGGCGCCAGCGCGCGCTGCTGCACGATGGGGTTGCTCACGACTCCTCCTGTGCTGTGGTGTCGTCGGGCTCGATGTCGACCGGCTCGAGGTCGACCGGCTCGATGTCGACCAACTCGGGAACCGGCTCGGCCGCACCAGGGCCGGCCGGGTCGTTGGGGTCCACGACCAGGTCGTCGGCGTCCAGCGTGCGGAGCTGCTCGAGGTTCGGCTCGGCGACGTCACGCAGCCGCCAGGCGTGGTGGCCGATGGCGGCCTCGAGCAGGTTGCGGACGAAGCGCGCGTTGCCGAAGGACGGGCCTCGCTGCTGCTCGGCGAGGATCTCGCGCAGCCGCGTCAGCACCGGCTCGCCGGCGTCGTAGTCGGCACCCTCCGCCATCAGCGAGAAGATCGAGGCCAGCTCCTCGTCGGTGTAGTCGGCGAAGTCGATGGTCGTGCGGAACCGGCTCTCGAGGCCGGGGTTCTCGGAGATGAAGATCGCCATCGGCAGGGGGTAGCCGGCGACGATAACGACGAGGTCGTCGCGCTTGTCCTCCATCTCCTTCACCAGCGTGTCGATGGCCTCCTTGCCGTACTGGTCACCTGAGAGCGCGTACGCCTCGTCGATGAAGAGCACCCCGCCCTCGGCCGACCTGACCACCTCGGCGGTCTTCTGCGCGGTCTGGCCGAGGTAGCCGGCGACCAGCTCGGACCGGTCGACCTCGACCAGCTGGCCCTTGGAGAGCAGACCGAGCGCACGGTAGATCCCCGCGACCAGCCGGGCCACGGTGGTCTTGCCCGTGCCGGGGTTGCCGTTGAACACCAGGTGCCGGGTGATGGTCGGAGTCTCCAGGCCCGCCTTCTTCCGCAGGCCCTCCACGCGCAGTACGGCGGCCTGCCGGTGGATCTCCGCCTTGACGTTCTTCAGGCCGATCAGCGCGTCGAGCTCGGCGAGCAGCTCCTCGACCGTTTTGGTCGGCTCCTCCTCCTTCGGCGCCTCGGGCGCCGGCGTCTCCGGCTCGGCGGACTGGGTCTGGACTCCGGAGCCGGACGCCTCGGTCGTGCTGGGGCTGGGGGTCGTCGCCGGGTGGTCCTCACGGCCGAGTGGCGAGGACGAGCCGAGGCGCATCGCCTCCAGCTGCTGCCGCACCTGCTCACCGGCGCGCCGCACCTGGTCGAGCACCTCGTCGCCGAGGCCTGGCACCGGCTGCCGCGCCGGAAGGTCGAAGGCGCCGGGCATCGTGCCGGACGGGGGGCCGGAGAGGGTACGCGGCGCTTCGGCCAGCTGGGCGGCGGTCGCCATGGTGGCGGTGCCGACGGCCTCGGGGCCCGGTTCGCCGAGCAGGGTGGCC
>NZ_SSXI01000043.1 GCF_004803405.1 Nocardioides sp.
CACGCGGTCGAGGTGCCCGACCCAGTACTGCGGAAGGCCGCCGCCCCAGCGCTGCACGACGGCGTCGACGGGCGTTGCCGTGAGCCCGGTCGCGGCGGCGAGGTCGGCGAGCGATGCCTGCACCAGCTGGTCGTCGGGGACCTGCAGTGTCGCCTGCTCCCCGAAGCGGCCCAGCGAGGTGCGCAGCACGAGCAGCCCCTGCTCCTCCCCCGCGGCGCGGACCCAGGCCCACTTCGCGAACGAGAACGTCGACGCCTTCACCTGCCGGCCGTCCACCGGCGGCACCAGGAACCCGGAAGCACCGACGTCGAGCGCCTCCCGGACGCCTCCGTCGTCCGCGCGGAAGGCGAGCGTGACGAGGGCGACCGATGCGTAGCAGACCTGCAGCAGCTCGTCGGCCGCCGCGGGCGCGACGTCGGAGAGCAGCCTGGCCGCGGGCGGCGCCGGCGTGGCGACCACCAGCAGCTCCGCCGTCTCCTCGCCGTCCGAGGTGCCGACCGCGAAACCGCCGTTCGTACGACGGATCGCGGTGACCGTCGCTCCGTGGCGGACCTCGACGCCGGGCCGCCCATGAAGGTCGGCCTCGAGCGCCTCGGCCAGGCGCCACATGCCGCCGTCGACGCCGGCGAAGACCGGGGCGGCGTCGGCTGGCGCGGGCGGGAGGACGAATTCTGGCCGCGCGATCAGGTCGACCAGCTGGGGCACGGCCGCCGTCGCGGAGATGTGCCGAGCCTGACCGGCGTAGACGCCGCCGAGCAGCGGCTCGACGAGCCGGTCCACCACCTCGTCGCCGAAGCGGGTCGCCACCAGCTCGCCGACGGACGCGTCGTCGTCGGGCTGCGGAAGGAGCTGGTGCCGGGCCCGGACCATCCCCTCCTCGCCCAGGATCCCGGTCTCCTCCAGCTCCTCGAGGTCGAGCGGTGCGCCCATGAGCGTGCGCGGCAGCCGCCGGAGCGCACCACGGGTCCACACCCGCGAGGTGGCGCCGGTCGGGTGGACGATCGGCAGCCCGAGCTCGCGGGCGAGATCGACCCCCTCGGGTCGGCGGTGGATCATCGCCTCCGCGCCGACGTCCACCGTCACTCCGGCGACCTCGCCGCGGCGGAGCTTGCCGCCGGCGCGGTCCGTCGCCTCGAGCAGCAGCACGTCGCAACCGGCGTCGGCCAGGTCCCGGGCCGCCGCCAGTCCGGCGACGCCACCACCGACCACGACCGCTCGCTGCACGGTCCCAGCGTGCCAGAGACGGGAACCAGACTCGGACCGCCCGCGTCGGAGCAGAATGACGACCCAGCGATCCCGGTTCCTGCTCGCCTCGATGGCGCTCGCCGTCGCGCTCACCACCGGCGCATGCGCCGCGGGTGACTCCATGACCAGCTCCGAGGACTCCGGCGGCGTCGCCGAACCGGCGGCCGACGCGCCCGCGGCCGCCACCGACGGCGGCGGCGACGATGCCGGGCAGACCGACGACCGCGCGATGGATCGGTCAGGCCTGGCCGGGGAGGGGGTCGAGCCCCGGACCCCGGCGGTGATCGCCACCGGCACCGTCTCCCTCGAGGCCGACGACGTGGGCGACGCACGGTTCGACGTGCAGAAGATCGTCGATCGCGCCGGCGGCAGCGTGGTCGAGCAGGAGACCACGACCGACGACGACGGGGAGCTCGACACCGCGCGGATCGTGCTGCGGGTGCCGAGCGAGAGGTTCGCGGAGACCCTCGACGCGCTCGAGCGGGTCGGGTCCCTCCAGAGCTCCACCACCGGCACGGACGACGTCACCACCGAGGTGATCGACGTCGACGCCCGGATCCGGGCCCAGGAGAAGAGCGTCCGTCGGATCGAGGCACTGCTCGCCCGCGCCACCACCTTGCGCGAGATCATCGCGATCGAGGCCGACCTGTCCCAGCGCCAGGCGGACCTCGACTCGCTGAAGTCCCGCCAGCAGTGGCTCGAGGACCAGACCGCCCGCTCCACGATCACCGTGCACCTCGAGCGCACCGACGACGAGGAAGAGGAGGAGACCGCCGACGGGTTCCTGGGCGGCCTG
This sequence comes from Nocardioides sp., assembly GCF_004803405.1. Taxonomy (GTDB): domain Bacteria; phylum Actinomycetota; class Actinomycetes; order Propionibacteriales; family Nocardioidaceae; genus Nocardioides; species Nocardioides vastitatis. Next base: position 2,042 of record NZ_SSXI01000043.1, read on the forward strand.
CGCGCCGGGTGGGACAGATTCGTCGACGGCGGCGCGGCGGCGCTGACCGTGATCGGGTTCGTCCTCCCGTGGGCGATCGCGCTCGCGGTCATTCTCGTGCCGGCGCTGCTGTGGCTCCGGGCGAGCCGGCGGCGTCGTACGCCGCTGACGACCGCTGGTCCGCAATGATGGCTCAATGACCGCCCCCACCACCCGCCTCGCGGTGCTCATCGATGCCGACAACACCTCGCCCAAGCACGTGAGTGGACTCCTCGAGGAGCTGGCCCAGTACGGCGTCACCACCGTGAAGCGGGCCTACGGGGACTGGACCACCACTCAGCTGACCGGCTGGAAGACCGAGCTCAACCAGCACGCGATCGCGCCCGTGCAGCAGTTCTCCTACACGACCGGCAAGAACTCCACGGACTCCGCGCTGATCATCGACGCGATGGACCTGCTGTACTCGGGGAACCTCGACGCGTTCGCGATCGTGTCCAGCGACAGCGACTTCACCCGGCTGGCGACGCGCATCCGGGAGTCGGGCAAGACGGTCTACGGCCTGGGCCTGCGCAAGACCCCGACGTCCCTGGTGGCCGCCTGCGACCGGTTCATCTACCTCGAGGTGCTGGGCGGTGGCGTGTCCGAGGGTGAGTCCGCCTCCGCCGAGCCTCTCCCCGACCTGCAGAAGCTGCTCACCCGCGCGGTCAACAGCACCTCCGGCGACGACGGGTGGGCCCACCTGGGCGCGATCGGCACCTACCTCAGCTCGGCGAGCGCGTCCTTCGACCCCCGCAACTACGGGTTCCCCAAACTGGTCGCCCTCGCCGAGGCCCAGCCCTTCCTCGAGGTCGAGAACATCGGCGGCGGTACGACGAAGGTGCGCCTGGTCCCCAGCAAGGGCCGGTCCGGCAACGCGGCGCCGGCGACGAAGACCGCCGCCAAGAAGACCACCACCCGGCGGCGGTCCCGGTCGACTCAGTCCAACGGGTAGGACTGCACGAACTCGGTCAGCCGCGCGAGCTGGTCGGGATCGGTGCTCGGGATGACACCGTGCCCGAGGTTGAAGATGTGGCCGCGGGCGGCCCGACCGGCGGTGATGACCTCCGCGGCGCGGGCGGTCATCACCTCGGTCGGCGCGAAGACCAGCGTCGGGTCGAGGTTGCCCTGCACCGATCGGTCGCCAACCACCGGGATCGCCCGGTCCAGCGGGGTCCGCCAGTCGACGCCCACCACGTCGGCACCGGCGTCGCCCATCAGGTCCAGCAGGTTCGAGGTTCCGACGCCGAAGTGGATCCGCGGCACGCCGAGGTCGCCGACCGCCGCGAGCACTTCAGCGGAGTGCGGCTGCACGTAGCGCGCGTAGTCCCCGGGAGTGAGCGCGCCCGCCCACGAGTCGAACAGCTGCACCGCGGAGGCGCCGGCGGCGACCTGGGTCCTGAGGAACGTCGCCGAGATGCCCGCGATCTTGCGCATCAGCGCGTCCCAGACGTCAGGGGCGCCGAACATGAGCGCCTTGGTCCGGGCGTGCTCCTTGGACGGGCCGCCCTCGACGAGGTACGACGCCACCGTGAACGGAGCGCCCGCGAACCCGATGAGGGGGGTGCCGCCGTTGATGCCGACGAGCTCCGTCACGAGCCCCCGCACGGCGTCGGTGATGTACGGGATGTGCTCGGGGGTGAGGTCCGGGATCGCCGCCACGTCCGCGAGCGTCCGCACCGGGTCGGCCACGACCGGTCCCACCCCGGGCACGATGTCGAGGTCGACGCCGATCGCCTTGAGCGGCAGCACGATGTCGGAGAAGAAGATCGCCGCGTCCACGCCGTACCGCCGGACGGGCTGCAGGGTGATCTCGACGATCAGCTCCGGGGTCGCACAGGCGTCGAGCATGGCGACGCCCTCACGGACCTTGAGGTACTCGGGCAGGGAGCGGCCGGCCTGGCGCATGAACCACACCGGCGTGTGCGGGACGGCCTCCCCGCGGGCCGCCTTGAGGAAGGCGCTGTTCCTGACTGCCTGGTCACTCACGGGGCCAGCGTCTCAGGTCGACGGCGTGGGACGCACATCCGAGGGCTCAGGACGGCTTAGGGTGGGCTCATGGTCGCCCGGCAGGAGTCGAACCAGGGGTCCGGCCCGGCCGGAGCACCCCCCGAGTTCATCGCTGCCGTGGAGAGCCTCAGGGCCGCAGTGTTCCGGCCCGAGGTGTTCTGCGAGGAGATGCCTGCGCCGCAGCGGATCGCGCCGTACGCCAGCGCGCTGTCCGCCGATGTCACGGTGAACGACGAGGAGGTCGCCACCGGGCGGCTCGTCGTGCTCCACGACCCGGCAGGCAACGACGCGTGGGACGGCACCTTCCGGTGCGTGGCCTACTGCCGTGCCGAGATCGACAGCGACCTGGCCAACGATCCGATGCTGACCGACGTGGGCTGGACCTGGTTGACCGACGCGCTGGACGCGCACGGCGCCGCCCACGGCGCGGAGTCCGGCACGGTCACCCGCGTGGCCACCGAGAGCTACGGCACCATGGCCGGCGAGCCCGGCAACGCGCAGCTCGAGATCCGCGCGTCGTGGACTCCGAGCAACCCCGCGGACCTGACCCGCCACGTCGAGGCCTGGGGCGAGCTGCTCTGCACCGCCGGCGGGCTGGAGCCGGTCCCGGAGGGTGTCGCCGTCATGCCGTCACGCCGCGGTCAGCGGGGTAGCGCCGGCTGATGGCTGGACCGGACGAGCAGGACCCCTCGGTGACCGAGGCGGACGAGTCGGCCGCTGCGCCCGAGGAGGAGCAGCCCGTCGAGCTTCTCGAGCTCTCCGGCGGCCTGCCCTTGATCATCGACACCCTAGAGGCGCTCGAGGAGTACTGCGCGGCGCTCGCGCGAGGCACCGGCCCGGTCGCGATCGACGCCGAGCGCGCCTCGGGGTACCGCTACTCCAGTCGCGCCTACCTGATCCAGCTCAAGCGGGAGGGCGCCGGCATCGCGCTCGTCGACCCGATCCCGTTCGGCACCCTCGAGCCGCTGGCCGAGGCGATCGGTGACACCGAGTGGATCCTCCACGCCGCCACGCAGGACCTCCCGTGCCTGGCCGAGGTCGGCCTGAGGCCCGCCGCGCTGTTCGACACCGAGCTGGCCGGCAGGCTGTTGAACTATCCCCGGGTCGGTCTGGCGACCCTCGTCGAGACCCTGCTCGGACGCCAGCTCCTCAAGGAGCACTCCGCGGTGGACTGGTCCACCCGGCCGCTGCCGAAGCCCTGGCTGGAGTACGCCGCGCTCGACGTCGAGGTGCTCGTGGAGCTGCGGGAGCTGCTGTCCAGGGAGCTGGAGGAGACCGGCAAGGCGGACTGGGCGCGCCAGGAGTTCGAGAACCTCCGCGGCTTCCAGCCGACGGTGCGGGTGGATGCCTGGCGTCGAACCTCCGGGCTGCACAAGGTGCGCGGACGCCGCACCCTCGGTGCCGTGCGCTCCCTGTGGGAGACCCGTGACCGGCTCGCGCAGGAGCGGGACGTCACGCCGGGCCGGCTGATCCCGGACTCCGCGATCGTGGCCGCCGCGACGGCGATGCCGACCAGTCGGGGGGCATTGATGAGCACCTCGGGATTCCACGGCCGCGGGGCGTCGCGCTATGCCAACGAGTGGCTCGCCGCGATCCGCGAGGCGGCGGAGATGCCCGAGGACCAGCTGCCCACCCGGGTCACGCACGGCGACGGGCCGCCCGCGCCGCGGACCTGGGCCGACAAGGACCCGGTCGCGGCCCGGCGGCTCGAGCTCGCCCGAGCGGCGGTGTCGGCGATCGCCGAGGAGCATGCCGTACCGCTGGAGAACCTGCTGACCCCCGACCACCTGCGCCGGGTGATGTGGACCCCGCCGAAGACCCGGGACCCCGTGGAGCTGCTGGAGGCGGTGATCGACCAGTTCAACGCACTGGGCGCACGCAGCTGGCAGGTCGGGCTGACCGCTCCCGCGCTGACGCGGGCGATCCTGGAGGCCGACGAGTGGAAGCGTCAGTCTCGCTTGCGGTCGTCGGTGGCCGACCCCGACGGCGACGGCTCGAACGGCGAGGGCTCGGACGTGGAGCCTCCGGACGTCGAGGCCCCGGACGTCGAGGCCCCGGGCGACGAGGCGTCGGACGACGGCGCCCCGGAGTCGGCGTCGGACTCCTCCGGCTCGTAGTCCGGGTCCAGGAGCGTGCGCGACTTGTCGTCGATCGCGGTCAGCAGATCCTTGAGGTCGCCGAACACCGGGGCGGTCAGCAGCGCCTCGATGTCGGGGGCGACGAGCGCCTCCAGCTCCGCGCCCTCCTCCATGATCGGCGGCAGCACGACCGTGCGGACGGCGTTGTTGAAGACCATCGAGTGCTCCGGCGCCTGGTCGGGTTGCAGGAACGCCGGCGACAGGGCCACCTTGAGGTTGCTCGGCTGGAGGTAGCCGGTCTGGCTCACCCGCGCCACGGCCTCCTCGCTCACCAGGTAGGTCAGGAAGTCCGCCGAGCTGCGCACCCGCTGGGGCTTGCCGCCGGTGAGGCAGATGCCGTTGACCTCGCCGATGGTGTGGCTGGACCCCAGCGTCGGCATCGGCATGACGTCGAAGTCGAGCCCCTTGGTCCTCCTGAGCTCGGGGGTGAGCTCGCGGAAGCCGGCGATCATGGCGACCCGGCCGCGCTTGAACCACTCCAGCGCGGGACGGCGCTGGAGCTGCTTGGAGCTCAGTGTGAGGCGCGCGTCGCGGAGCACCTCGAGGGTCTGCCGCAGCGCGTCGGCGGAGTCGTCCTCGCTCAGCGCCAGGCTGGTCGGCGCGGCCTCGTCGTCGAAGAGCTTGCCCCCGCCGGAGAGGATGAACGGCGCCAGCCCGTCGAGCGTCGGGTCGATGTGGACGCCGCGGGTCCCCTGGCGCGGCCGGCTGGCGAACTCGGCAGCCGCGCGGAACTCGGCGAGGTCCCAGCCCGTGTGCTCGGGGTCGGGGGTGGGGAGGCCCTCCTCCTCCATCTTCTCGAAGTCGACCAGGTCGGTGTTGTAGTAGATGACCATCGGTGAGGTCGTGTAGGGCATGCACTGCAGGTCGTCGTTGACGGAGAACGCCGCGACCGCATCGCGGGAGAAGTCGTCGCCGATGGGGATCTCGCGCTCCTCGAGCAGGTCGAGCAGCGGCCGGTTGCGCTTCTCGGCGATCGTCTCGGCGAGCTCGCTGCGCGGCAGCAGGTAGAGGTCGGGGTGCGCCGCGCCGCTGCGGATGTCCTCCAGCATCGACCCGGCGTCGGGCCAGGAGCTGACGGACACGTTGGTGTCCTTGCTCGAGACGTTGTAGTCGTCGACCACTGCCTGGAACGCCGCGATCTCGGCGTCGCTGCCCCACACCGCGAGGTCGAGCTGCACCACCGTCGGCTTGGTCGTCGGCTCCGCCGGCGGGTCCTGCTCGGCCCTGCCGTCGGAGATGGCGATCATGCCGATGAGCACCGCCACCGCCACGATCACGACCACTGCGATCGTCCGCCAGTCGAACCGACCCACGCCTGACATCCTCGCCCTATCCGCCGCTCTCCCTGAACCACGCCACCCTAGCGGCCGGCGCCCGCACGGGACGCGCGGCGCGAGCCTGCCCGCCGCGCAGCGCGACGCTCTCGGTCGGTCACGCGCCGCTGCCGGCCGGTGGACGGTTCGAGCACGCCGAGCCGGGAGCGCCTCACGGCGCAGGGCCGCTCGTAGCGGCTTTTAGTTGGGACCCGGGGCTGCCGCGGCCCGGCGTGCTCGGCTGCCCA
>NZ_SSXI01000261.1 GCF_004803405.1 Nocardioides sp.
CGACCACCGGCTACGAGCTGACCCAACGGGTCCTGCGGGGCCGGCTCGACGACTTCGTGCTCGTCAGCGACGACGCCATCGACCAGGCCGCCCGACTCCTGGCCACGCAGGCGCACACGCTTGCCGAGGGTGCCGGAGCCGCCGCCCTGGCCGGGCTGATCGCCGACCGTCGGGGCGAGGTCCGGACCGGCCGGCAGGCTGGGCCGATCGCGGTGATCTGCACCGGCGCGAACGCGTCCGCCGACGAGATCGCGAGGCTCGCGGCGGCCTGAGCACGACGGCGCGTCGCAACCTCTGTGGCGCCTGTGACTGGTGATACTGGGTTCCGTGCCTCAGATCGCCGTCGACGAGCGGGCCGCGCGCGTCCGCTTCCGTCGCGCGCTGGCGCTGATGGCGTTCACGCTCGTCGTCCCCGGGTCGGCCCAGCTGATCGCCGGGAACCGCGACCTCGGCCGGCTCGCCGTCCGCATCTGGCTGGCGACCGTCGCCGCCCTCGCCCTGACCGCGGCGGTGGTGCTGGTGCACCGTCCCTTCGCGTACTGGTTGGTGTTCAACCCCGACGTGCTGCTCGCCGCCCGGCTCTACCTCCTGGTCGGCGCCGTGGCCTGGGCGGGCCTGTTCATCGACGCCTGGCGGATCGGCCGACCGATGAGCCTGCGGCTGCAGCACCGCCGCGCGATCGTCGGCGTCAACGGCATCCTGTGCTTCTCCGTCGCGGGCACCATGCTGTTCGGCGCGCACCTCGCCGCTGCCCAGCGGGACTGGCTGACGATGTTCGCCGATGGCGAGCTCGGTGAGGCGCACGACGGCCGGTACAACATCCTCCTGCTCGGGGGTGACTCCGGCGCCGACCGCTGGGGCCTGCGCCCGGACTCCCTCACTGTCGCCTCCGTCGACGCCCGGACCGGCCAGACGGTGATGATCGGCCTGCCCCGCAACATGCAGGACTTCCCGTTCCGCGAAGGCACCGTGATGCACGAGGAGTTCCCCCGCGGGTTCGACTGCGACGACTGCTACCTCAACGGCGTCAGCACCTGGGCCCAGGACCACACCGACCTGTTCGACGACGAGGAGACCGCCGGCGTCGACGCGACCGTGATGGCCGTCGAGGGCATCACCGGACTGCGGGTCAACAACTGGGTGATGGTCAACATGCGCGGGTTCAAGAGGCTCGTCGACGCGTTCGGCGGCGTCACCCTCACCGTGCGTGACCGGATCCCCGTCGGCGGTCTCGGCAGCGACGTGACCGGATACATCGAGCCGGGAACGCGGAAGCTGAACGGGCACGACGTGCTCTGGTACGCCCGCGCCCGCGAGGGATCCGACGACTACTCGAGGATGGCGCGGCAGAAGTGCGTGCTCAACGCCATGCTCACCCAGATCAGCCCGCGCCAGGCGCTCACGAACTTCCAGGAGATCGCCGAGGCGTCCAGCGCGATGATCCAGACCGACCTGCCGGGCGCGGCGCTCAACGACTTCGCCCAGCTGGCGCTCCGTGCCCGCAGCCAGCCGATCTCGACGGTCTCGCTCGTCCCGCCCCGGATCGACACCGCCAACCCCGACATCGACCTCGTGCAGGACATGATCCGGAAGGCGATCGACAAGGCCGAGGGGAAGGCCCAGGGGAAGGCTTCGCCGGAGACGAAGGCCAAAGCCAAGGCGAAGCCGGCGAGCGGCAAGGTGACCGGCGGGTCGATCGGCTCGCGCAACGACGGCTACGCCGCCAACGAGGCCGACGACCTCGCCGCTGCCTGCTGAGGCCCGCCCGCTCAGGGCAAGACCTTCGGCCGTCTCGGGATCAGGCGGCGAACGCGGAGACGACGGCGTCGTACGTCTGCTGGTCCGGCGCGGCCACCAGGCCGCCCTGCAGCGCCAGCGGGGCGATCGGTTCGCCGCCGATGGTGCCGATCACGCCACCGGCCTCAGTCAGGATCACGCTGCCCGGCAGGTGGTCCCACGGCATGCTGCGGCTGTAGACGAGCGCCGAGGCGTCGCCCGCCACCAGGTGCGGGTAGTCGATCCCGCAGCAGGCCCAGGTCAGCTCGAGCCTGCCGAGACCGGGCAGGTCGCGGCCGACCCACTGCCGCCGGGCGGTGCGGTACGGCGCACCGTTCGGCTCGCTCACGGTGAGCCGCTCCCCGTTGTGCCAGGCGCCGGCGCCACGCTCGGCGACGTAGGCGGCCTCGTGCTGCGGCTGCCAGATCCAGCCGCGGGTCACCTCGCCCGCACGGACCTCCGACACCATCACAGCGTGGTTCGGCGACCCCAGCACGAAGTTCTTGGTGCCGTCGACCGGGTCCACGGTGAAGCCGTGATCGGCCTCCCCGAAGCGGCCGAGCAGCTCCGGGTCGGTCGCCATCGCCTCCTCCCCGAGGACGACCGCCTCGGGGTAGGCGGCGAGCAGAGCGGCCGTGATCAGCTCCTCGGACTCGTGGTCGGCGATGGTCACCAGGTCGCCGGGATTCTTCTCGGAGATCTGATGCTCGGCGAGCTGGCGGAACCGCGGGGTGATCACCTCGGCCGCGACGTCCTGCAGGAGCTTGAGCACGGTGTCGGTGTCCACGTCCCCACGGTAGTGGGGCCCAGTGCTGCGGGCTGACGCGGTCCGGCCGCAACAGCTGTGGGCTGCCGGGTCTGCAGTGGAGGGAGAGTGGCGCTGACGCTGCGGAAAGTCCGTGATCGAGCCTTGGCTTCGAACAGGCGTTCGAGTAGAATGAGGCATGGATCACACCCCTCCTTCCGGCTCGAAGGCGGAGTTCCTGCTCCGTGCGGAGCAGACGCCGTTCCTGCGCCGGACAGCCGAGCTGCGAGACCTGATGGAGGCGCTGGAGTGGTGTGACCTGAACTCGGTCGACCCGCAGTCCGATCCGGGGGCGGTCCCGTTGGCGATGGGTGGGGACCATTTGACCCGGTACGGCGGGGACGGGACGCCGGATGTCTCGGAGCTGTGTGCGGTGGAATACGCGGTGGTCCGACAGGCCGGGGTGCGGGCGACGCAGAACCTGATGGCCGATGCGCTGGATCTGCGGCACCGGTTCCCGCTGGTGTGGGCGCGGGCGCAGGAGTTGGTGTGCGAGGTGTGGGTGCTGCGCCGGATCACGGTGCTGGCCCGACGGCTGACGAAGGCGCAGGCGTGGTTCGTGGATGCGGCGGCGGTGGGGGTGCTGGATCAGTCCCCGGGGCGGGTGCTGGGGATCGTGGAGGCGAAGGTGATCGAGGCCGACACGCGTGCGCATGAGGACCTGGTTCGCGAGGCGCATGTGCGGCGGGGGGTGTGGTTCCCCCGACCACGGCCCGGTGAGCAGCTGGAGATCGACGGCCTGGCGGGTTCGCGCCGGGTGGCGGCGCGGTTGAAGCCGGGTCAGGTCGCCGAGCTGGAGCACACCGTGGACCTGATCGCCGACCACCTGGCCGATGAGTACGCCGCGGATCCTGATGCCGAGCTGCCCACGGGTGACCAGCTGCGTGCGGAGGCGATGGCGGTGCTGGCCGACCCGTATGCGGCGGCGGCGATCCTCGACGAGGCCACCGCCATTCCAGGGCGGGCGATCGTGGAGCAGTGTCCCGAACGGAAGCGCAAGACCGCCCGCCGGGCCACCGTGCACGTGCACGTCGATGCGGCCGTTCTTGGCCGGCCACGCCGAGGGCGTGGTGCGGGTGGAGGACCTGGGTCCGCTCCTACTGGGTCAGCTCGCGGAGCTGCTGGGCCGCAGCGACATCGCACTGGCCCCGGTGATCGACCTCCGCCAGCTGGCCTCGGTCAACGCCTACGAGCACCCCGCGGCGATGAAGACCCGCACCGAGCTGCGCACGGTGGGGGATGTGTTCCCCCACTCCACCCACCTCCCGGGTGCCACGCTGGTCGACCACGACCACCCGGTCCCCTACGAGCCGGGCGGCCCACCCGGACAGACCGGCGACCTCAACGACGCCCCCCTCACGAGACGACATCACCGCGCCAAGACCCACCACGGCTACACCCTGCGCCAGACCGGACCTGGGTCCTATGAATGGACCACACCCCACGGCATCCGACGCACCGTCGACCACACCGGCACCCACCTGCCCGACGTAGGTGCGTCTCACACCCGCTGACTTCGCGCGGTCGATGCCCCCCGGGTCGGGTCAGGTGCCGTCCTGACCTGTGTCGACGACCGGCTGCTCGGTCGCACTCCGGCGATCCGCACGGCGCCTCGCATCCTCATGCGCCTGACGCAAGAGGTCGGTCGCCAGCACGTGTGTGCGCCTGCCTGGGTTGACGATCGACACCCACCCTTGCGCGCGGTACACCGGGTGAGGAAGGACCACGTCGGCGGCGGCGTAGTCCCACGGGGTCGTCAGAGCCCGAGAGCTCTCACCTGTGAGCTCGAGGAACGCATTCGTGCCGACATGAATGTTCAGTCGCCAACGATCCGGATGGTCGAGGTCGCACAGGGCGTCGCCGGGATAGTTCTTCGTCACGATGGTGGCGTAGGGCTGCTCGCGCGCAGGCACCTGGCCGCTGGGCGAGTAGTAGAAGAAGTGGTCGCCCCAGGCGATCTCCGGGAATGCGCTGCCCTCGTCGGGGGCAAGCTCAAGCACCCCGTCGAATGCTCGGATGGTCTCGAGAAGTCGGTCCATACTCATGGTTCAAGCATGTGGTTGAAGTGCTTATGGAGGGTTCGGATGCACCGAGCGGGCGAGGCGACGCGACCTATGAACACTGCTGCTGTCGCGGCAGCGTCGAGATACTCCGCACAGCAGGTACGTGACCTGGAGGCTCTTGGCGTGATCCCCACTGCAGCCAGGTCACCCAACGGGTACCGGCAGTTCTCCGCAGAGCACGTGCGCGGCCTTCGCGCCTACCGCGACCTCGCTCACGCGGTCGGGCCTGTCGAGGCTCGACGGGCGATGCGAGAGATACGAGTCCAGCCGCCCGACCAGGCGTCGGCGCTGATCTGCGGGTTCCATGCCAGGCTCAACGACGAGCGAGAGCAGGCACTCGCAGCACGTTGTGCGCTGGAGTCCATCCGCGCCGAGGCGACGACCGATGCCGCGCCCGTCGAAGGTGACTCCATGACCATCACCGGGCTGTCACAGGCCCTCGGCGTCAAGGCATCCACGCTCCGCTTCTGGGAGAAGGTCGGTCTGGTCGCACCCGAGCGAGTGGCAACGCGAGCGGGGACAGCACGGCGCTACACCGTCACCGCGATCCGGGAAGCACGCATCACCGCAGCCCTCCGTGCCGGTGGCTACCGCATCCCAGATGTACAGAAGGCGATCACAGCAGTCCGCGACCTGAACGACGTCAGCGACTCGCTCACCGCGCTCGACACGCGCCTGCAGGCGATCGCCCAACGCGCACTCGCCCTTATGCGAGCGGGAACTCTGCTGGCAGGGATCATCGAGTCAGCCCAGGTCAGCTTGACCAACGCCCCCAACAGCTAGGGGAGTGCCTGACCACCCCCGTGCCTCGATGAGCGAACGACGCGGGCGACAACGGAGTGGAGTGACGAAGAAACCGGCGCGTGATCACGGAGCTCGGGTGACCACGTCGGTCTCGAAGGTGCTGGTCCACATCGGCTGCTCAGGGCCGACCCAGGTCTCGTCCTTCTCCGGGTGGCCCACCAGGCCTCGGAACGCACCCGTGGCGGGGTCGACCACGAACCAGACCTCGTGCTCGCCGTCGATCGTGATGGCCTTGCCCGCGAGTCCGGGACTGGTGAAGTCGGGATCCGCGACCTTGACCCCGTCGAGGGTGACGAGTGCGTTCAGGACTTCGGTCTTGAAGGATTCGGGGGCGGTCGGATCGTTGACGATCCAGAAGGCGACCGTCCAGAGGCCGTGCAGGTCGCGGCGCTGCTGGTTCTCCTGGGCGTAGTCGCGGAGATCCTCCAACAGGCCGGTGACGTCGGCCGCGTGCTGGACGTAGAGCTTGGGGCCCCAGTCGTCGAACGCGTGGGTGTAGGTGCGGCCGCCGAAGACCGAGCGCTCGACCCAGTCGGAGGTTCCGTCCCCCGGGATCCAGTACTCCAGCCGCGGTCCCTCGTGGTCCACGGCGCCCGGCTTCCCGTAGCCCCAGGTGCGCTCGACGCGCCTGATGTGGAGGAACTCATCGGGTCCCACCTCGGGGTGGACGGCGAGGTGCGCTGCGGTGAGCGGGGTCGCCACGGCGGAGCCGCCACCCCCGGGGACGGCCAGCCCGACGATGACGATCGCAGCCGCTGTCGCGACGACCATGGCGACCAGCCGGAGTGGGCGACGGTGTCGACGGCCTGAGAGGGCTCGGCGAAGAAGTCGGCGACGAGCCCGGGTGACGGTGAGCTGATCCGGCGCTGCGACGTCCGGCCGGGCTTCGCGGAGCAAGGTGAGTTCGTCGATCATCGCGGAGTCTCCTCGAGTGCGGGGATGAGCCCGGCGCGCAGAGCGGCGCGAGCGCGGTGGATGCGGGAGCGGACAGTGCCGACGGGGACGCCGACGACCTCCGCGATCTCGGTGTAGGACAGCTCTTCCCAGGCGTAGAGCAGAAGCGCTTCGCGGTCGTCCGATGCGACGGCTGCGAGTCCGTCCCGCACCGCCACCCACCTGCGCTCGGAGTCGACCCCCGCGATGACCTCATCGTCGTGTGTGTTCGACGCGTCCGGCTGGAGCGCGGCCCACATGCCGAACGCGCGCTGGGCGCTCGCGGTGCTCCGGAAGTGTCGATGGGTCAGGTTGCGTGCGATCCCGTAGAGCCAGGGAAGGGCGGATCCCGCCTCGGAGACGAACTCGGCTCGCTGCGAGAACGCTGCCGTGAAAACCTCCGCAAGGACGTCGTCGGCTGCCTGGCTGCCAGCGCGTCGAGCGACGTAGGCATGGATCGCGCGGTGATGGCGGTCGAAGATCGCGGCGAAGGACTCGGGATGACGCCGTGATCGCTCGATGATCTCGACGTCGGATGTCATGGTCACGTGACCTTATGCCCGACCCAGGACTGCCGGTTCGCGACGAGGGTGCCGGGCTGGAGTCGGTCGTCGGGCGATGACTCTGCCCGCCTGCGAGAGTCTCGACGTCCATGACCAAGGAGAGCTCGATGACCAACGGCCCCGCCTCCTACTTCCCCTCGATCGAGAAGAAGTACGGCCGCCCCATCGCCGACTGGAAGCAGATCCTGCGTGCGCACACCGGCTACGGAGCAGGTGCCAAGCACTCTGATCTCGTCGCGTTCCTCAAGAGCGAGCACGGTCTGGGACACGGGCATGCGAACGCGCTGGTCGCACACACGCTCAATGAGGACGACTGAGGACTACTGGGGGACGACTGAGGACGCCTGACCGGATCCGGGAACCCGTGCTCCTCCTCGCCGACTGACGGTTCCCGGCGCTTCACCTGCCGATCGACGGCCCGCCACCTGCGGCTGGTCGGCTGCGGCCATGACAACCGATTCCCGGACCCCCCTGATCGGGCGGGCCCTCACGGCCTTCGCCACCACGTCCGTCCTGGCGCTCGGCGTCACCACCGTCCCGGCCCACGCCGGCCCCGGCGGCCACGACCACGACCGCGCGGACCGCGGGCGGCACCACGCGAAGCCGCTGGTGATCGCCCACCGCGGTGCCTCCGGCTACCGGCCCGAGCACACGCTGGCGGCGTACAAGCTCGCGATCCAGATGGGTGCCGACTACGTCGAGCCCGACCTGGTCTCGACCAAGGACGGCGTGCTGGTCGCCCGTCACGAGAACGAGATCAGCGGCACGACCGACGTCGCGGAGCACCCGGAGTTCGCGGACCGCCGCACGACCAAGCTGATCGACGGCGCGCCCATCACCGGTTGGTTCACCGAGGACTTCACGCTCGCCGAGCTCAAGACGCTCCGCGCCAAGGAGCGGCTGCCGCAGGTCCGGCCCGGCAACACTGTCTATGACGGCAGGTTCGAGGTCCCGACGCTGTCGGAGGTGATCCGGCTGGTGAAGGCGGAGTCCCGTCGCGCCGGCCGTCGGATCGGTCTCGCGCCGGAGACCAAGCACCCGACGTACTTCGACTCGATCGGCCTCTCGATGGAGGAGCCGCTGGTCGCCACCCTGCGCAGGCACGGCCTGGACCGGCCCAACGCCAAGGTCGTGCTGCAGTCCTTCGAGACCGGCAACCTGCGCGACCTCGCCGAGATGACCGAGGTCCCGATCGCGCAGCTGATCGACGGCAGCGGCGCGCCGTACGACCTTCGGGCCGCAGGCTCGCCCACCACCTACCGCGACATGATCACGCCGGCGGGGCTCACCGAGATCGCCACCTACGCGGAGTGGGTGTCCCCGACCAAGGGCCTGATCCTGCCGCGGGACCGGGCGACCGGAGCCACCGGCGAGCCGACAGCGCTGGTCGGCGACGCCCACGCCGCCGGTCTCAAGGTGGTCACCTGGACGCTGCGCCTGGAGAACCAGTTCATGGCGACCAACTTCAGGGTCGGTACCGACCCGAACGCTCCGGGCGACATGGTCGCCGAGACCCAGGCGCTCCTCGACGCCGGCGTCGACGCGCTCTTCACCGACCACCCCGACGTGGGCGTGACCGCCCGCGACGCGTGGGTGGAGGACCGGAGCGCCGTCGCCGCGCGGTAGCGACACGCTGCGGGGCCGGGGGCGGGCGACAGTACGCGTGGCGTGGGTGAAGATGAGGTGGTGCATCTCGGATCCCCCAGCGCCCGCGTCCCGTTCCTCGGCCTCGTCGCCGTGCTGATCGCGGGGGTGCTGCCCTCGGCGCTCCCGAGCACGGCGTCCGCCGCGGCGCAGCAGCCCACGACGCTGACCCTGTCCGCGCCGGCGCAGTACGCCGATCGTTGGGTCACCGTCACCGGACAGCTCCTGGCTGACGGCCTCCCGGTGTCGGGGGAGGAGGTCGTGGTCGATCGGCACGACCCGGCGACGGGCCAGTGGATCCAGATCGCCGCACCGTCCACGGGAGAGGACGGCGCCTTCACCACGTCCGCCTGGGTCGAGAGGTCACCGGCGGACAACCTGCTGCGAGCGACCTACGCCGCCAACGGCACCTACGAGGGCGCGGAGGTCCAGTACCGGCTGCCGATCAGACCGCACCCGACGACCACCCGGATCAGCGGTCCGCGCAGCGTGGTGGACGAGAGGTCGGCCACCCTGCGGATCACGCGACAGACCACTGACGGCCGGGCCGTGCCCGGGCCGGTCACCCTCCAGCGGTACGTCGACGGCCGATGGCGCTCGGTCCGGACCCTGACGACCAGCCTCTCCGGCACCGTCGCCACGGCCGTCTCGCCGAGGTCCGACAGCCGGTGGCGGGCCGTGGGTGGAGCGCTCGTGTGGGCTGTTGGCTCGACGAGCGGCACGCTCCGCATCGACAACCTGCCGCCCGGCGTGCCGGTGCGCCTTCCCAGGGCCGCGCCGCGGCCGAGGCTGAGCCTGCCGACGCAGGCGCGGGCGACCGGCGCTGGTCCGAACCCGGTGATCTCCCGGATCCCCGACGGCGTGTGGCGGAACATGGTCGGGCGGAGCTGGCACCGCGGCTGCCCGGTCGGGCGGAGGGGCCTGCGGATCCTGCGGATCAACTACTGGGGCTTCAACGGCTACCGGCACCGCGGCGAGATCGTCGCCGCCGCGAGCGTCATCCAGCAGATGGCCGGCGCGCTCAGCGACATGTACCGCGCCGAGCTCCCGATCCGGCGGATGTACCGCGTCGATCGCTTCGGGTGGTCCCGCCGGCTGCGCGGGGCCGACGACTACCGGTCCATGGCCGCCGACAACACCTCGGCCTTCAACTGCCGCTGGGTGGTCGGTCGCCAGGGCGTGCGGAGTCCGCACTCCTACGGCAGGTCGCTCGACATCAACCCATGGGAGAACCCGTACCGGTCCAGCCACGGGTGGGTTCCGAACAGGTGGTGGCCGAGTCGCTCGGACGCGCGGATCGCCTGGCGCTCCCGGGCGCACCGGGTCGTCCGGATCATGGCGCGCCACGGCCTCCGCTGGACCTACGGCCGCGCCGACGCGCATCACTTCGACGCGGTGCCGCGCGGCGGCCGGCTGATCCGGGTGCCTGGCTGTGCGCCCGGCGAGGTCTGCCACTGACATGGCTGACTGTGTGTTCTGCGCGATCGTGGCGGGCGAGGTGGACGCCGACCTCGTGCTCGACGAGCCGGACCTGGTGGCGTTCCTGGACCGCCGTCCGGTCTTCAAGGGGCACGTCCTGCTCGTGCCGCGAGAGCACGTCGTCACGCTGCCGGACCTGCCTGCCAAGCTGCGTGACGGCTTCCTGGAGGCTGCGCAACGGCTTGCGACGGCGATGGTCGAGGCGCTCGGCGCTCAGGGCAGCTTCGTGGCGGTCAACAACACGGTCAGCCAGTCCGTGCCGCACCTCCACCTGCACGTCGTGCCCCGGACCAAGGGCGACGGGCTGCGCGGGTTCTTCTGGCCGCGGACCAGGTACGCCGGCGATGAGTCCGCCGAGTTCGCCGCCCGGCTACGGGGAGCCCTGTGACGAGGGCCGGGCCGTGCCTCGCGACCACCCTCTAGAGTGACCGGCGGTCCCGGCGCAGCGGGACCGCCGTCGAGCTTGGAGGAGAACACGATGGGTCGTTTCGACCGAAGAGTTGCCGTCATCACCGGGGCCGCGCGCGGCATCGGCTTCGGCACCGCCACGCGGTTCGCAGAGGAGGGCGCCTCCGTCGCGATCGTCGACCTCGACGAGTCCGCCGCCGCGGAGGCTGCCGCGAAACTGCCCGTCGTCGACGGAGCGTCGGCGATCGGTGTGGGCGCAGACGTCTCCAACGCCGCATCGGTGGTCGCAGCGGTGGAGCGGGTGGTGACCGAGCTCGGTGGCATCCACGTCCTGGTCAACAACGCCGGGATCACGCGCGACAACCTCCTGTTCAAGATGACCGAGGACGACTGGGACCTGGTCATGGGCGTTCACCTCAAGGGCGCGTTCTTGATGACCAAGGCGGCGCAGCGACACTTCGTCGAGCAGAAGTACGGCAAGGTCGTGAACATCTCCAGCATCTCGGCTCTCGGCAACCGCGGCCAGGCCAACTACTCCGCTGCCAAGGCCGGCATCCAGGGCTTCACCCGCACGCTCGGGATCGAGCTCGGCCCGTTCGGCATCAACGTCAACGCGATCGCTCCCGGCTTCATCGCCACCGAGATGACCGACGCCACCGCCGCGCGACTGAAGATGGACGTCGAGGAGTTCCGCCGGCTGAACGCGGAGGCCAACCCGGTCAAGCGCGTCGGCATGCCCGCCGACATCGCCGCGGCGGTCACCTTCCTCTGCGCCGACGAGGCGTCGTACATCACCGGGCAGACGCTGTTCGTCGACGGCGGCATCAGCCTCGGCACCTGACGGGAGCCGCACCGCAGAGCCTGGAGCCACCCCCACGACACACCGGGGGTGGCTCCCTGCACGTCGGGCACGGTGGGTCAGACTGGTCCGGTGAGTTTCTCCAAGCGATCCGCCCTGCCCGCCGCGCTGGTAGCGCTCAGCCTCCTCCTTGCCGGTTGCGGCGACGACGCCGCCGAGTCGAAGTCCGCGGACGAGACGTCCGAGGCCCCGGCCCCGGAGGAGCCGGCCACCTGGCCGCTCACCGGCCTGCCCGCCGCCGAGGGTGAGTCGGTCGAGCAGGACCACCCCGTGCTCGTCGCCAAGATCGACAACTCCCAGAGCAGCGCGCCGCAGCTGGGCCTCGGCCAGGCCGACCTCGTCGTGGAGGAGCTCGTCGAGGGCGGCACGACCCGGCTCGCGGCGTTCTTCTACTCGCAGGTGCCGACCGACGTCGGTCCGGTCCGGTCGATGCGCGCCAGCGACATCGGCATCGTCTCGCCGGTGGACGCCACGGTCGTGACCAGCGGCGCCGCGCAGGTCACCATCGACCGCATCAAGCGGGCGAGCATCCCGTTCTTCGGTGAGGGCAGCCCGGGGTTCTATCGCAAGGACGGTCGCTACGCGCCGTACAACCTCTTCACCGACCTGTCGAAGGTCGCCGCCGAGACCGAGGACGGCACCGACGAGCGACCGGCGGACTACCTCCCGTGGGGCACCGTGGAGGACCTGCCCGAGGGGATACCCGCCCGCACGCTGTCCGCAGACTTCGGCAACCACACGACCAACTGGGCGTTCCAGGGCGGCAAGTACGTCAACAAGAACAGCTATGCCGCGAAGGGCGACCGGTTCCAGGCCGACTCCGTGCTGGTGCTCCGGGTGAAGGTCGTCGACGCCGGCTACACCGACCCGGGTGGCAACTTCGTCCCGGAGAGCAAGTTCGAGGGCAAGGGCACGGCGCAGCTGTTCCACGGTGGCAAGGTCATCGAGGGCAGCTGGAGCAAGGACAAGCTGAGCTCGGCGATCGCGCTCTCGACGCCCGAGGGCGAGCTGAAGGTCCCCGCCGGCAAGGTGTGGGTCGAGCTCGTGCCCGTCGACGGCAACAACGGCTCGGTCGCGTTCGGCAAGTGAGGCGGTAGCGCTTCGTCAGACTGACGAGGGCGGGTCGGGGTCGATCCCCGGCCCGCTCTCGGTGATTCGGCCGGGCTCGAACGCGCTCGGCAGGTCGGCACCGGTCTCGACGAGGCTCTGCACGCCGGCGAGCAGGAACCCGATCGCGCTCTCGACCCGCTGAGCGGCGGCCTCGGGGTCCTCGGAGGTCGACACGGACTCGCCGGCCGACGACATCGCACCGAAGAAGATCCGTGCGAACGTCTGCAGCATCTCCTCGTCCAGGTGCCACGACCCGGCCTCGAGCGTGGCGCGCACGATCTCCACGATGATCGCGAAGGTCGAGCGCTCCTCCTGCTCCCGGTAGCGCTCGTAGCCCAGGACGGCGGGGCCCTCCTGGATCACGATCCGTCGGTACTGCGGCTCCTGGACGACGGTGAGGAACGAGCGGAGGCCGCCCAGAGCCTTCTCCCACGGGTCGCGACGACCGCGGAGCGCCTTCTGGATGCGCTTCGCGGCGTCCTGCTCCACCCGCTCGAAGACGGCCTCGAAGAGGGCCTGCTTGCCGGAGAAGTGGTGGTAGAGCGCGCCCTTGGTGACCTGGGCACCGGCGACGATCGCGTCGAGAGACGTCGCGGCGTATCCGTGCTCGGTGAACAGCTCCTCCGCCACCTCGACCAGTGCCCGCTTGGTGGAGGCGGAGTACGCCGCCCGGCGGCTGGCGCCGGGGACGCTGGGGACCTTCGGGACCTTGGGAACGAGCTTGGACACGGACGCCTTCGGCACCGGCCCAGCATAGGGGCCGTCGCGTGACGAACGTGGCGCCGGTCACGTCGCGAGGTGGGCGGAATCACGGTCCCGCCGCGTGTGGCATACCGGCAGTGTCCGTCATACTCAGAGTACGTACCTGCGGTATGTCGACCACCGGCAGCCGCACGAGAAAGAGGAGCTGACCATGACCTGGACGGCCTTTCACACCCGGGGCGAGACCCTCCGCTCCGTGATCACGACCGCCGACAAGCGCCGGGACGGGATCCTCCCCATGGATGTCGACGGCGTCGCCGAGTCCTTCAGGGACGAGCTCGACCTGCTCGCCGCCCTGACCCTGAAGTGGCACACCCGCCTGTCCGGACAGATCGAGCAGATGACGGTGCACCAGCCGCTGGACCTCCGCGAGTCCGTCACGATCGCGTGGAGCAACACCGCCCACGAGCTCGCCGGCGTACGACTCATCCTCGACAACTACCGCGAGAACCCGGTCGACGACGCCATGGCGAAGGCGATGGCCGCGGCAACGGCCAAGGAGCGCCACCTGCTCGCCGTGATGTCCGGCCTGGCCGGTCTCCGCGACGAGGCGGCCGCGCGCGTCGGTGCCGAGATCGAGGAGCAGGCCCGGTTGCTGCACCGCGGCATCCCCGTGGTCACGCCGGAGTCGATGGAGGAGCCCGAGCCGCGCGCAAGCCTCTTCGAGCGCCTGCGCGCGGTGGTCGCCGCCTGATCCTGCGGGCTTCGCGGATGCGCCATGATGGGTCCATGGCCAGGGTGACCGAGCTCGGTGCCGGGATGCTCCTCCTGGCCAGCCCGGAGCTGCTCGACCCGAACTTCGCCGACACCGTGGTGCTGCTTCTCGACGTGAACGACGAGGGCGCTCTCGGCGTCGTGCTCAACCGCCCCACCGCGCTGCCCGTGGCCGAGGTGCTCGGCGAATGGGGTGACGTCGTGGAGGAGCCCGAGGTGTTGTTCCAGGGCGGGCCGGTCGCGACCGACGGCGCTCTCGCGATCGCCCTCGCCGCGCCCGGTGGCGAGAACTCCGCCGGATTCCGGCCCGTGTGGGACCGGCTGGGCCTGCTCGACCTCGACACCCCCAGCGAGCTCGTGGAGGGCGCCGTCGACCGGCTGCGGATCTTCGCCGGCTACGCGGGGTGGGGCGGCGGCCAGCTCGAGGCCGAGATAGCCGAGGGAAGCTGGTACGTCGTGCCGGCGCAGGTCGACGACATCTTCGGCACCGAGACTCGCGACCTCTGGCGCCAGGTGATGAAGCGGCAGCCCGGCGACCTCGCCCTGCACGCCACCCGTCCCTCCGATCCCGACCTCAACTGATTGAACGGGCCGAGCGCGTCTCCGGCGCAGGGCGGCGAGCAAGCTCGCGACGGCGCCTCCCGCCGCGCTGCCGGCTGATTGAACTGGCCGAGCGCGTCTCCGGCGCAGGGCGGCGAGCGAGCTCGCGCGGGATCGGGCGCCGCGAGCGCCGACCTGGCGTCTAGACTCTTCCTCGTGACCACCATCGGCTTCTCGACCGACACCGACACGCTCCACGAGCGTCGGACCGTCCCGACCGACGACGGTGACCACGAGCGCTTCTCCCACTACGTGGAGAAGGACAAGCTCACCGAGGCGATGGTGATGGGTACGCCCGTCGTCGCCCTCTGCGGCAAGGTCTGGGTGCCGAGCCGCGCGCCGGAGAAGTACCCGGTCTGTCCGGAATGCAAGGAGATCTGGGAGAGCATCGGCGACGACGGGGCCGACGGTTCCTCTGGTTCTTCGGAGTGAGCTCGCTCCCTCCGGCCTGGCCGGAGCGGGCGGCCTGGGGCACGGCGCCTTCGCTGCGTGCCTGGCAGACCGCCGCGCTCCGCGGGTACCTCGACCGCAACCCCCGCGACTTCCTGGCCGTCGCCACGCCCGGGGCGGGCAAGACGACGTTCGCGCTCACCGTCGCAGCCGAGCTGCTCGGCCGACGGTTGGTCGACCGGCTGATCATCGTTGCGCCCACCGAGCACCTCAAGCTCCAGTGGGCGGAGGCGGCCGCGCGGGCCGGGCTGCCCATCGACCCGACCTACTCGGCGGGCAAGGGGAAGATCTCCAGCGACTACGTCGGCGTCGCCGTGACCTACGCGGGCGTCGGGGTGAACCCGCTCGCGATGCGGATCCGGACCGAGCGGTTCAAGACGCTGGTGATCCTCGACGAGATCCACCACGCCGGTGACTCGCTGACCTGGGGTGAAGGCGTGCGGGAGGCGTTCGAGCCGGCTGCTCGCCGGCTCGCGCTGACCGGCACGCCGTTCCGCTCCGATGTGAACCCGATCCCGTTCGTCACCTACCGGCCCGGCCCCGACGGGATCCCGGTCTCGGCTGCCGACTACACCTACGGCTACGCCGAGGCGCTCGCCGATCATGTGGTGCGACCGGTGCTGTTCCTGGCCTACTCCGGTCAGATGCAGTGGCGGACCCGCGCCGGCGACGAGGTCGCCGCGAGCCTCGGTGAGCCGCTGACCAAGGATCTGACCGCGCAGGCGCTGCGGACCGCGCTCGATCCGGAGGGGTCCTGGATGCCGTCGGTGCTGGCCGCGGCCGACAAGCGGCTCTCGGAGGTGCGCCGACACGTCCCCGACGCGGGGGGACTCGTGATCGCGTCGGACCAGGACTCCGCCCGCGCCTACGCGAAGCTGCTGCGTTCGATCACGGGTGAGGCCGCCACGGTGGTGCTCTCCGACGAGAAGGCGTCGTCGAAGAAGATCTCGCAGTTCAGCGAGAACGACCGCCGCTGGATGGTCGCGGTCCGCATGGTCTCCGAGGGCGTGGACGTTCCGCGGCTGGCGGTCGGCGTCTGGGCGACCACCACCTCGACGCCGCTCTTCTTCGCCCAGGCGGTGGGTCGCTTCGTACGGGCGCGGACTCGCGGCGAGATCGCGTCGGTGTTCCTGCCCTCCGTCCCCACTCTGCTGTCCTACGCCTCGGAGCTGGAGGTCCAGCGTGACCACGTGCTCGGGAAGGCGAAGGGCGACGCTGACGACGCGGACTGGTTCGCCGCGGAGGAGGACCTGATGGCCCGCGCCCAGGCGGGGGAGGCCGCGTCGGCCGACCTCGAGGCGGTGCCGTTCGAGGCGCTCGGCTCGGAGGCGCGTTTCGACCACGCGCTGTACGACGGCGCTCAGTTCGGCCACGAGGGCGAGGTCCAGGTCGGCTCGGAGGAGGAGATGGACTTCCTCGGCATCCCCGGGCTGCTCGAGCCCGACCAGATGCGGGCGCTGCTGCGGCAGCGGCAGGAGGACCGGCGAAAGGTCCGCAAGCCCGCAGCCGAGGAGCGCCCGGCCGACAGCATCGCCGACGTGACCACGCACGAGCACCTCGCGGTGCTGCGCCGCGAGCTCAACGGTCTCGTCGCGTCGTGGCACCACCGCACCGGTCAGGCCCACGGCATCACGCACGCGGCGCTCCGCAAGGAGTGCGGCGGGCCGGCCGCCGCGGTGGCGAACGCCGCACAGCTGCAGAAGCGGATCGACCAGATCCGCGAGTGGGCGATGCGCAAGACGTCCTGATCCGGGCCACCTCCCACGTGAGGCGCCCTACTTGGTCCTCCTGCTGGCGCGCTCGCGCGCCTGAGGCGCGATCTGAGGACCCGAGAACGGGCGGGCGCCCGGACCCGGCGTGCTGGTCACGCTGCTCGGGTTGTCCAGCGCGTGCCCAGCCGAGCAGCGCAGCTCGACGTGGACCGGCTCGCCGCAGTCCCGGTGCACGAACTCGAGGGCGGGCCCATCGGGATCGGCGAGGTGACGGTCTCCCCACTGGACGATGGCGAGCAGGATCGGCTGCAGCTCTAGTCCCCTCGGGGTCAGCCGGTACTCGAGGCGGGAGCGGGCGCCGGTGACCTGGTAGGGCACCTTCTGGAGAAGTCCCTGCTCGACCAGCATGGCCAGCCGATTCGTCAGCACCTGGCGCGGGATGCCCGAGTGCCGCCGGATGTCGTCGAAGCGACGTACGCCGAGGAAGACCTCTCGCAGCACCACGACCGTCCATCGTTCGCCGAGGATCGCCATCGCCCGGCCGACGGTGCAGTTGTCGACCGACCAGGCGAGAGCGGCGGGCGACTCGACTGGCACGAGATGCGCGGTCACCCGGTCAGGATAGTGCGATCTAGGTCTCGTTGACAGACTCAGTCTCGGGTTGGTTCCATGCAGCATGACTGAGTCCCTCACCAAGACCCAGGTGGATCCGTCCACGTTGGACGGCTACCAACAGCTCGCCGCGATGATCGACGGACTCCTCCCGCCGGCGCCGATCGCGGAGACCTTGGGCATGACCGGGTTCGAGCTCCTCGAGCGCGGCTCGGTCGCGGTCGAGCTGGTGCCGGAGCCTCGCCACTACAACCCGCTGGGCACGGTCCACGGCGGCGTGCACACGACGCTCCTCGACACCGCCTGCGCATGCTCGGTCCACTCGACGCTGGGTGTCGGTGAGGGGTACACCTCGCTGGATCTCGCCGTGAAGTTCCTTCGGCCGATCACCGCCGACTCCGGCCGCCTGCGTGCCGTCGGCACCGTGCTCCAGCGCGGCCGTCGCACCGCGCTCGCCGAGGCGAGGCTCTACGACGGCTCCGACCGGCTGGTCGCCCACGCCACCTCGACCTGCATGATCTTCAGCTGACCGCTCCGACGAGCAGGCGCGGGTCGGAAGGATGTCCGAGACTGGGGTCATGCAGTCCTACGTCGCGTTCCTGAGGGCGATCAACCTCGGGCCGAACCGCAAGTTCCCGAAGGCCGAGATCGTGGCGGCGACCGAGGCCGCAGGGTGCACCGACGTGGCCACCCACATCAACACCGGCAACGTCCGGCTCACCAGTCCACTGCGGTCCCGCGCCGAGCTCGAGACCGCGCTCGAGACCGCCTACCTCGAGCGCGCCGGCTTCGAGGTGCCGACGATCGCCTTCACCCCCGCCGAGCTCCTGGCCGTCGCCGAGGATGCGCTCGACCTCAGCGGCGCGCGCTCGGACCTCGAGCGGCACTACCTCTACCTCCTCAAGGACGAGCCGGACCCTGAGAAGGTCGCCGCGGTCGAGGGACGAAGCGACGAGGTCAACACGGTGGTGGTGCGCGGACGGGTTGCGCACGTGCTGCTCGGCCCTGGATACGCGGCCGGAAACGTCGATCTTTACAAGGTCGAGAAGGCTCTCGGCGTGGTCGCCACGAACCGCAACCTCAACGTCGTCACGACCCTGGCACGGAAGTGGTGTTCGTGACCTCGGGCTCCTGGTCCGCGCGCTGCAGGTCCCGCACGGACCTCGACCCCAGTGTGAGCAGCGAGATCGCGAGGTAGGCGACGCCGGCGACCAGGATCATCTTCTGGAGGCCGAACGCCTCGCCGAGGGGACCGAACGCGAGCTGCCCCACGGGGATCGCGATGAACGAGCCGAGCATGTCGTAGGAGTAGACCCTCGACAGCATGTCCTCCGGCACCCGCTCCTGCATGGCGAGTTCCCAGCCGAGTCCGAAGATCTCGATGCCGGCGCCGCCGACGAATGCGGCCGCCACCAGGATCCAGAGCTGGGTGGTGGAGCCCAGCGCGATGATCTGTACGGAGTACACCGCGCAGCCGAGCATCCCGTAGAGCAGGGGGCGGCGCAGCGGGACGTGGAGGAAGACCACCGAGGTCGCCACCAGGCCCATCGCGCCGGCGGAGAGGATCATGGCCCAGCCCTCGACGCCGAGCTCCGACTCCTCGGCCAGTGGCGGACCGAGGGTGCGGAATCCGCCGCTGTGCAGCGCGTTCAGCGCGCCGAACGCCAGCACGATCACCCACAGCCACGTCGTCATGCGGAAGAAGGTCCAGCCGGTCACAAGATCGCGGAGGATGCTGTCGCCGTCCTCGCGCGACGCCGGGGGCGGGAGCTTGATGGGCAGCAGCAGGATCGCGGCCAGCAGGTAGGTGCCTCCGTTGATCGCGATCGCCCAGCCGGCTCCGACACCCACCACGAGCACGCCCGCGAGGGCGGGGGCCATCACGAGCGCGATGTTGCGGAGCAGGCCGTTGAGGGCGTTGGCCTGCTGGAGCGAGTCCTTCGGTGCCAGCTGGGGAAGCAGGCCGGCGAGGGCGGGGCCGTTGGCCGCCGCCGCGACACCGTTGATGGCGGTCAGGAGGACGAGATGCCAGATCTCTGCGGCGCCGGTGATCACGAGTGTCGCGATCGCGAGCTGGGTGAGACCGGCGGTGACGTTGCTCAGCTGGATGACCACGGTGCGTCCGAAACGGTCGGCCAGCACACCGCCGACCAGCAGGAAGATCACGACCGGGATGCTGTGCGCAGCCAGCACGGCACCCAGGGCCATCGGGGAGCTGCTGACCGCGAGGACAGCGAACACGAGCGCGACGCTGCCCATGATGTCGCCGACGAGGTCGACGACACGGGAGAGGAAGTACCACCGGAACCGGTGGTCGCGCAGGGGAGCGAGGGCGGCGCCGCTCATGACATCCGGAAGGCCGCGAGGGACAGGTTGGCCTTGACGGCACCGTCGGTGCGCGGCGGCAGCGCCCCCTCGTGCATGAGCCGTGATGCCTGCTTCAGCAGGTCGACCACCTGCTGCCAGGTCTCCGGCGCCAGCCACAGCTCCGCGTCGGCGATCACCCGCGGCGCCTGCGCGCCCTCGCGGTGGCGCCGCACCAGCTCCTGGGCGATCACCTCCACCTCGGCCGCGAGGTCGGCCTCGGACTGTGCCGGGCCCTCGCCCACCAGGTAGCGGTAGCGCTTCGCGACCCCGCCGCGGATGCGCTCCTCGCCCTCGACCACGATCAGGCCGGCGTCGAGCAGCACGCGGAGGTGGTACGACGCGTTCGCGTGGGTCGTGTCCAGCTCACGCGCCACCTCCGCGGCGCTCATGGCCGTGCCGGTCAGCAGCGACAGCATGCGCAGGCGCAACGGATGTGCGGCTGCCCGCAGTGAGGTGATGTGCTCGTCGGTCACGGCCGCCCCGTTCTACTGTCCAAGGTTCGTTGGGGAGTAGACCGGCTGGCCGCCGTACTGTCAAGCGGTTATTGGGGAGTCGGCGACTGTGCCACCATGGAGCCGTGACTGCGAGCCCTGTCGAGGTGGACCCGGGAGTCGAGCAGGACCTCACCCCCGACGAGATCACGCTGGCCGACACGCCGTGGGTCACCGTGGTGTGGAACGACCCGGTGAACCTGATGTCGTATGTCACCTACGTGTTCCAGAAGCACTTCGGCTACTCGAAGAAGAAGGCAGAGAAGCTGATGATGGAGGTCCACGAGGACGGTAAGTCCGCCGTCAGCAGCGGCAGCCGCGAGGAGATGGAGCGGGACGTCCAGGCGATGCACGAGTACGGCCTCTGGGCCACCCTGTCGAAGGCCGAGTGACCCGTGTCCTCGGGTTTCGTCCGGCATCGCCGGAGCAAGCGCATCCACGCGACCTTCTCCGACTTCGAGGCCGACCTGTTGCGCTCGCTCGCGAGCCAGCTGGTCGAGCTGCTGCACAACGAGTCGGCGATGCCGTCCGCCGGAACCGATCCGCTCGAGGCGATGCTGGACTTCTCCGGTCCCACGACCGAGCCCGAGGACCCGGTGCTGAAGCGGCTCTTCCCGAGTGCCTACCGGGATGACGACGAGGCGGCAGCGGAGTTCCGGCGGTTCACCGAGGGCTCGCTGCGCGACGGCAAGGCGCGGGCGGCCGCGACGATCATCGACACCCTCGAGGAGGCCGGGCTGCCGCCCGAGCCGGGCGAGGAGGAGCTGACCATCGACGTCGAGCTCGACGAGGAGACCGCCCAGGTCTGGCTGCGCTCCTTCACCGACCTCCGGCTCGCGCTCGGCACCCGGCTCGGTGTCGAGGAGGGCGACGAGGAGAAGTGGTACGCCCTGCCCGAGGAGGACCCCCGTGCCCAGGCGCACCACGTCTACGAGTGGCTGGGCTACCTCCAGGAGACGCTGATCCTGTCGTTGGCCTGAGGCCGGTCACCCGCTCAGACGGCCGGCTTGACCGCCAGCACCGGGCACGCGGCCTCGAGGATCACCCGCTGGGCGATGCTGCCGAGCAGCAGCTTCCCGACCGGGCTACGGCGCCGCACACCGACGATGATCAGGTCGGCCCCGGCCTGCGTGGCCGCCTCGAGCACCGCTTCCGCGATGTCGGGAACGACCTCGCGGTGCACCTCGACCTCGAGTCCCTCGGCCGCCATCCGGTCCAGCATGGCGGTGACCTCGTCCTCGTGCGCGTAACGCGTGTCGACCAGGCTGTCGCCGCGGGTCACGTTGACCACGACCAGTCGGGCGCCGGTCGCCCGGGCGATGGTCTCTCCGTTGAGCACGGCGGCCCTGCCGTACTCGTCGGGGCTGAACACCGCGACCACGCATCGCGGCTGCAGCGGGTTGGAGGTGCTCATCGACTCACCAGCTCCTTCTCCTCGGCGGCGTCCTGCTCGGGCTCGGCGGGCTTCCGCAGCCCGGTGACGACCATCGCGAGCAGCATGACCGCCATCACGCAGTACACCACCACGGCCACCGGCTCGCCCCACGACGAGCGGCGGTACCGGATCGAGCGATGAGGATCGGGTACCGCAAGTCAGTTAGGCTCGCCTCAGCGGGACGATTCCATCCACCCGATCAGTTCTTGGGAGCAACACGTGACTGCGATCGACAACCGCCCCGACTCTCCTCCTGAGAAGGTCACCCTGAGCGGTGACACCCAGTCCTGGCCCGAGCGGTTCGCGCTGGCGCTCTTCATCGCCGTGCCGTTCATCGCCTTCCTGGCCGCGATCCCGATCGCGTGGGGCGGCTGGCTCGGCTGGAGCGACGTCGCCATCACCGCCGCCATGTACGCGCTGACGCTGCACGGGGTGACCGTCGGCTACCACCGGCTGTTCACCCACAAGTCCTTCAAGCCCAACCGCGCGGTGAAGGTCACCCTCGCGATCCTCGGCTCGATGGCGATCGAGGGACCGGTGATCCGCTGGGTCGCCGACCACCGCAAGCACCACAAGTTCTCCGACAAGGACGGCGACCCGCACTCCCCGTGGCGCTACGGCAACAGCCTGCGCGGCCTGACCAAGGGCTTCGTGTGGGCGCACGTCGGGTGGCTGTTCGACCCCGAGCAGACGCCGGTCGACAAGTTCGCCCCGGACCTGGCCAAGGACAAGGACCTCGTCCGGATCTCCCGCACCTTCTGGGTGTGGGTGCTCACCTCGCTGTTCCTGCCGCCGCTGCTCGGGTTCCTGCTGACGTGGTCGTGGCAGGGGGCGCTCACCGCGTTCTTCTGGGGCACGATCGTGCGGATCGGCCTGATCCACCACGTCACCTGGTCGATCAACTCGATCTGCCACACGCTCGGCGAGCGGCCGTTCGCCTCGCGGGACTTCTCCGGCAACGTGTGGTGGCTGGCCATCCCGTCCGGGGGAGAGTCGTGGCACAACCTCCACCACGCCGACCCCACCTCCGCCCGGCACGGTGTGAAGCGGTGGCAGTTCGACACCTCCGCGCGGGTGATCTGGGTGCTGGAGAAGCTCGGCTGGGCGCGCGACGTGCGCTGGCCCACGCCCGAGCGGATCGAGTCGAAGACGGTGCGCACGGCGGCCTGACCCCACCCCGTCGTCGCTGTCCGGCCTCCGGGCCGATTCCGGGCTGACGTCGCGGAGCCAATACGCTGGACGGCGTGTTGCGCATCGACCAGGCGACGTACGACGCCATCGTGGAGCACGCCAAGCGGGATCACCCCGTCGAGGCGTGCGGGATGGTCGTGGGACCGGTCGGGAGCGATCGACCGGAGCGGCTCGTCGAGATGGTGAACGCGGCGGGCAGCCCGACCTTCTACGAGTACGACTCCACCGATCTCCTGCACCTCTACAAGGAGCTCGACGACCGCGACGAGGAGCCGGTGGTGATCTACCACTCGCACTCCGCGACCGAGGCCTATCCGAGCGTCACCGACATCAACCTGGCGAGCGAGCCTGGAGCGCACTACGTGCTCGTCAGCACCCGGGAGCACGGGAATAACGAGGGGCCGGTGGAGTTCAGGTCCTACAGAATCATCGACGGTGTCGTGACCGAGGAAGACGTCCAGGTCGACGCAGCCGTCGCCACGCTCTCGCCCGAGGCATCACACGAGGAGACTGGCTGACATGGCCATCGAGGTCCGGATCCCGACCATCCTGCGCACCTACACGGGTGGCGAGAAGGCGGTCAACGCCGACGGCGCCAACCTGCACGCGCTGATCGACGCGCTCGACGCCAGCCACCCCGGTATCAAGGGCCGCCTCCTCGAGGACAACGGAGACCTGCGCCGTTTCGTCAACATCTACATCAACGACGAGGACGTCCGGTTCATCGGGAGCCTCGACGCCGAGCTCTCCGACGGCGACCAGGTCGTCATCCTGCCGGCCGTCGCCGGCGGAGCTCGCTGAGCCGTGACCCGCTACGACAGCCTCCTCGCCTCGGTCGGCGGCACGCCGCTCGTCGGGCTTCCGCGGCTGTCCGCGCCGTTCAACGCCGACGGCAGGCCGCAGGTCCGGATCTGGGCGAAGCTGGAGGACCGCAACCCGACCGGCTCGATCAAGGACCGCCCGGCGCTGAGGATGATCGAGGAGGCCGAGAAGTCCGGCCTGCTGACTCCCGGCTGCACGATCCTCGAGCCGACCTCGGGCAACACCGGCATCTCGATCGCGATGGCGGCGACGCTCAAGGGCTACCGCACCGTGTTCGTGATGCCGGAGAACACGTCCGAGGAGCGGCGGCAGCTGCTCCGGATGTGGGGCGCCGAGATCGTCTCATCACCGGCCGCCGGCGGGTCCAACGAAGCGGTCCGCGTCGCCAAGCAGATCGCGGCCGAGCACCCCGACTGGGTGATGCTCTACCAGTACGGCAACGACGCGAACGCCCTCGCGCACGAGGAGGGGACCGGCCCCGAGATCCTGGCCGACCTGCCCTCGATCACGCACTTCGTCGCGGGTCTCGGCACGACCGGCACGCTGATGGGGGTCGGGCGCTTCTTCCGCAAGGCCAAGGCCGAGGTCAGGATCGTCGCCGCCGAGCCGCGCTACGGCGAGCTGGTCTACGGCCTGCGCAACCTCGACGAGGGCTTCGTCCCCGAGCTGTACGACGCCGACCTGATCGACAGCCGTTTCTCGGTCGGCCCGCGCGACGCCGTACGACGCGTGCGGGAGCTGCTCGAGCTCGAGGGCATCTTCGCCGGCATCTCCACCGGTGCGATCCTGCACGCGGCGCTCGGGCAGGCCGCCAAGGTGGCGAAGGCGGGGGAGGGCGCGGACATCGCGTTCGTGGTCGCCGACGGCGGCTGGAAGTACCTCTCCACCGGAGCCTACGAAGGCACCATCGACGAGGCCGAGGACCGGCTCGAGGGCCAGCTCTGGGCGTGAGCCCCACCTAGGGTGGGCGCATGACGCGCCGGCTCGGACACGGGCACCGCGCGTGCCCGGCGCCCGGCCGCCCCGCGCCGGTGGAGATGACGCAGTCCACGGGGCTCGACGGCCGCCGGTTCAACCCCTGGCCGATCCGCAGCGAGCTGCGCTGAGGCCTAGCGCCACGCGAGGCGCTGGTCGTGGTTCCAGAGGCTGTCGGCCACCGGGCCGAGGCCGAGGATGTCCGTCGCGAGGTTGGCCAGGTCGCCGTTGCGGATGGGCTGGCGGCCGGCGAAGCCGGGCCGAGTCCGTCCGGGCCACTTGCGGGACGGGTTGAGGCGGTAGAGGCCGGCGTCCGCCACGCCGCGGCCCCAGATGACGAAGGGCACTCGGTAGTTCTCTCGGCTCCTGGCGTCGCTGTGGCGTCGCTGACCCGGAACGCCACCGTGGTCTGCGGTCAGCACGACAACAGTGGAACGTCGCAGCCGGGGATGCCCGCGGACCATCCGCATCACCGACCCGACCAGCCGGTCGAGCCGCATCACGGCCCGCAGGTACGCCGGACTCATCCAGCCGCGGGCGTGGCCCACCCGGTCGGCCAGCCCCAGGTGCAGCAGCACGAACGATCGCGCGCGGGCCAGGAAGTCGCGGCGCATCGCCCTCGTGGCCGCAGCGTCGTCCTCCTCGCGGATCACGGACCGGTCGATCTCCGCGGGCCACGACCGGTCGAAGAGCGAGAACTTCCGCTTGGTCGCGAACACGGCGGTGGAGCCGCCGCCGGCCTTGACCACGGAGAACACCGAGGACACGGGCGCGCGTGCCGCACCGTGCACGGTGGTGCCGGAGAGGTGGTCGTTCCAGGTGACGCCGTGACCTCCGTGCGCGGCCGCGATCCGGCGGCCGGTCACGATCGAGGTGTGGTTGGGCAGGGTGACGGTCAGCTCGACCTGGGTGCGCGCGTTGAGGGTCCCGGCGCCGGTCGTGAGCATCCGGTGCAGGTGCGGCGCCCCGGCCCGGCCCAGCCGGACGAGAGCCCGGGGACTCAGCCCGTCGAGGGAGATCGCGATCACCCGCATCCCGTTGACCGAGGTCGTCTCACGAGCGGCCGGTTGGGTCGACGCGGTGGTCGGTCCGCCGGCGGCGGGGACGAGCAGGGTGAGCGCGAGAGTCAGGGCGGCGACCAGCAGCCACTCGCCACGAGCCGAGGAAGTCACCACGGAAGGGTAGGCCCATCGGACGTGATCTCGATCCCGTAATGCCGACCCGGGTGGTGTCGACGCCTTAGTCTGGAGAAGTGCGGCCCCAGACCCTCGTCGATGTCGACGCCCCGATCGGGATCTTCGATTCCGGGTTTGGCGGCCTCACGGTGGCCCGCTCCGTCATCGACCAGCTCCCGCACGAGTCGATCACCTACGTCGGCGACACCGCGCGCCAGCCCTACGGTCCCAAGCCGATCGGCGAGGTCCGGGAGTACGCCCTCGAGTGCCTGGACCACCTCGTCGAACAGGGCGTCAAGGCGCTCGTGATCGCGTGCAACTCCGCCAGCGCCGCCATGCTGCGGGACGCCCGCGAGCGGTACGACGTCCCGGTGGTCGAGGTGATCTACCCAGCGACCCGACGGGCGGTCGCCGCCTCCCGGAACGGCCGGATCGGCGTCATCTGCACGCGCTCGACCGCCGAGTCGATGGCCTACGACGACGCGTTCG
Organism: Nocardioides sp.; assembly: GCF_004803405.1. Taxonomy (GTDB): domain Bacteria; phylum Actinomycetota; class Actinomycetes; order Propionibacteriales; family Nocardioidaceae; genus Nocardioides; species Nocardioides vastitatis. Next base: position 26,240 of record NZ_SSXI01000261.1, read on the forward strand.
CCGCCGCTCCTCACCTCTCCCTGACGACGCGGGCCTGCCCGCGGTTCGTCGACTTCGTCGAGGCCGGCGTCACGGGCGGTGACGAGCTGATCGCGGTGGCGCACGAGTACCTCGACCCGCTGACCGAGCTCGGCATCGACACGCTGATCCTCGGCTGCACCCACTACCCCCTGCTGACCGGCGTCATCTCCTACGTGATGGGGGACGCGGTCACCCTCGTCAGCAGCGCCGAGGAGTGCGCGAAGGACGTCTACAAGATGCTCGCCGACACCGGCCTGATGCGGGAGACCGGCACGCCGTCGTACTCCTTCGTCACCACCGGGGCGCCGGCGGAGTTCGAGACCATCGGCCGCCGGTTCCTCGGCCCCGAGCTGGTCGCTGCAGCACAGTTCGCGGGAGGTTTGGCATGACCGACTTCGCCCCGGTGCCGGTGCGCACGATGCGGCTGACGGTCGTCGGCTGCTCGGGTTCCTATCCCGGTCCGGAATCGCCGGCGAGCTGCTACCTCGTCCAGGCAGCCGACGGCCTGCGCACCTGGAGCCTCGTGCTGGACATGGGCAACGGCGCCCTCGGCGTGCTGCAGCGCTACATCGACCCGCTCCACGTCGACGCGGTCTTCCTCAGCCATCTCCACGCCGACCACTGCGTCGACATGACGAGCTACTACGTCCTGCGCAAGTACCACCCCTCCGGCACCCAGCCGAAGATCCCGGTGTGGGGTCCCAAGGGCACCGCGAAGCGGCTCGCCAAGGCCTACGACCTGCCGCGCAAGCCCGGCATGCGCGAGGAGTTCGAGTTCCACCTCTACGGCGCGCCGGTCACGGTCGGCCCGTTCACGATCGAGCCGTTCGAGGTCGACCATCCCGTGCCGGCGTACGGCATGCGGGTGAGCGCCTTCGGCCGGACGCTGGCCTACAGCGGCGACACCGGGCTGACGCCGGTGCTGACCGAGCTCGCCAGGGACGCGGACCTCTTCCTCTGCGAGGCGTCGTTCCGCGCGTGCGACGAGAACCCGCCGAGCCTGCACCTCACGGGCCACGACGCCGGGGAGCTCGCCACCCAGGCGGGCGTGAAGCGGCTCGTGGTCACGCATGTCCCGCCGTGGCACGACGCGGAGACGATGCTCAGCGAGGCCAGCAAGGCCTACGACGGACCGACCGAGCTGGCGACGATGGGTGCCGTCTACGTCGTCTGAGCGCGGCGTTCTCGCCTACTCGGCCGCCAGCCCGGCGTCGTGCACGCAGATCGCGATCTGCACCCGGTTCGTGGCGTGGAGCTTGTCGAAGAGCCTCGACACGTGGCCCTTCACCGTCGGCACGGACAGGTGCAGCGCGGTCGCGATCTCCGCGTTGGACAGCCCGCGACCCACCGCGCGCGCCACCTCCAGCTCCCGCTCGGTGAGCGCCGCGAGCCTGCTCTGCGCCGCCGCGGCGCGGCCGTCACCGGAGCCGCTGCGGACCCGTTCGATCAGGGTGCGGGTGACGGAGGGAGAGAGCATCGGGTCGCCGCTGGCAACCTTGCGCAGGGCAGCGACGATCTCCGGCGGTGGCGTGTCCTTGAGCAGGAACCCGTCCGCACCCGCCGCCAGGGCACCGACCACGTGGTCGTCGGCGTCGAAGGTGGTCAGCACGATCACGCGCGGCGGGTCGGGCTGCGCATGCAGCTCACGGGTCGCGGCGAGGCCATCGAGCCGCGGCATCCGGATGTCCATCAGCACGACATCGGGTCGCAGCTCACGCACCAACGTCACGCCTGCGCGGCCGTCCCCCGCCTCGCCGACGACGGCGACGTCGGGCTGCCCACCGAGCATCAGGGTGAGCGCGGACCGCACCAACGGGTCGTCGTCGACGACCACCACGCGGATCAGGTCCGTCACCGGCTCACCTCCTCCAGGTCGGCGGCCCACGGCAGCCACACATGGAGCACGAAGATCGGCACGCTCGTGCCGGCTCCCGGCTCCTCGATCCCGTGCGCGAGCCACCCGCCCCGGAGCGCCGTGCGCTCGGCCAGCCCGACGAGGCCGAGCCCGGCGCCGGGAGTGCGGGTCGGACCGAAGCCGACGGCGTTGCGGAGCTGCACGTCCACTCCATCCTCCGCGGAGCCCGCGACGTGGATCCGGAGGGTGGCCGAGGGTGCATGCTTCGCCGCGTTCGTGATGCCTTCCTGCACGACCCGGTAGACCGTCCGTCCCACCGCGTCGGGCAGGGTCGGGTGCGTGGCCAGCCGGTCGTCGTACTCGATGGCTGCGCCCGCGGCCCGCGCATCCTCGACCAGCGCCGGGACGTCGCGGTGTGTCGGCTGCGGGCCGGTCAGCGGGGAGCCTCCCACGGTGTCCCGCAGGACGCCGAGCACCTCCCGGAGGTCGGTGAGCGCCTCGTGCGCCTTCTCCTGGATGACCGCGACGCTGCTGCGCATCTGGTCGGCCGTGAGGTCGTCGCGGAACGTCAGGGCGCCGGCGTGCATCGAGATCTGGGAGATCCGGTGGGCGAGCACGTCGTGCATCTCGCGGGCGATGCGGGCACGCTCGGTCGAGCGCGCCTGTGCCGCACGGAGGTCCCGTTCGGCCTCGGCCGTCTCCGCTCGCTGGCGAAGCGTCCAGATCAGCTCGCGCCGGGACCCGATGAACATGCCCCAGCCGAGGGAGGCGGCGATCGCGGCGACGGTGAAGATCGTGATCAGCCACCACGGCTCGCTGTCGCTGACCGGCTGGATCAGGTAGTAGACGCCGGTCATGGCCAGGTTGAGCACCGCGAGCGTGATCAGCTCGCCCCACCGCCGGCGGGTGGCGACCGACACCACCGCGAGCGTGATCGGTCCGGCCGCCAACGAGCTGACCGGGGTGAGCAGCACCGCGATCACCGCGATCGTCATCGGCCAGCGGCGCCGCCACCAGACCAGCACGAAGGCGAGCAGCCCGACGACGAGGTCGAGCCAGAACAGCACGGGCCGGTCGCGGACCTGGCTCTCGATCACGGGCACCCAGACGACGAGACCGATCACCAGGGAGAGGGCGTACCGCCACACGTGGCTGTACCAGTGCAGCGGCGGCTGGTAGTCGCTCGTCCCAGGCCCGTCCATGGACCCGAGGGTAGGGGCCGCGGGCACCATGCGGCAGCGCCGGCGGGCCCGGAGCACCCCCTACTTTGGTCGACCTATGCGCCGACCGTGGTCCGATGCGTGCGGCGCGGGCTCCCGGGCAGGCTGTGCACCATGATCACGGTCGATCGACTCACCAAGACCTACGGCGGGTTCACCGCCGTGGACGACGTCAGCTTCGCGTGCCAACCGGGCCGGGTCACCGGCTTCCTCGGTCCCAACGGCGCGGGCAAGACCACCACGATGCGCGTGATGGTGGGGCTCACGCCCGCCACGCACGGACAGGTCACCATCGGTGGCCTGAAGTACCACGACATCCCGAACCCGGGGCGACACGTCGGCTCGCTTCTCGACGCGTCAGCCCAGCACGCAGGCCGTACCGGCCGGGAGATCCTGACCCTCGGAGCGCAGACGATGGGACTCCCGAAAGACAGGGTCGACGAGATGCTCGCCCTGGTGGGCCTCACCGAGACCGAGGCGAAGCGCCGGCTTCGCAACTACTCGCTCGGCATGCGGCAGCGGCTCGGCATCGCCCACGCGCTGCTCGGGGATCCCGCCGTGCTGATCCTGGACGAGCCGGCCAACGGTCTCGACCCGGCCGGCATCCGCTGGATGCGCGGCCTGCTCAAGGGCTACGCCGACCGGGGTGGCACGGTGCTGCTCTCCAGCCACCTGCTCCACGAGGTGGAGCAGATCGCCGACGAGATGATCCTCATCGGTCACGGCCGGATCGTCGCCCAGGGCGACCGGAACACGCTGCTGTCGAACGCCGAGGGCGCGACGACCACGCTGGTGACCTCGCTCGACAACCAGACGTTCTCCGAGGCGCTGACGAAGGCTGGTTACGTCGTGGACCCGGTGGGCGAGGGGCTCCGCGTCCATGCGACGAGCGAGCAGGTCGGACGGGCCGCCCTGGAAGCGGGTGCGGTGCTCACTGATCTGCGGTCCGGCGGTGCCGGCCTGGAGGACCTGTTCCTCGAGCTCACGTCCACCACGCAGCGCGACGCGGTCCCCGGCGGGCCGGTGCACGAGCACATGCCGGCTCTGCCGCCCATGCCCCCCGTCGACTCGCCCACTGCTCCTACCGGAGGTCCGCACGCATGAGCACCGCATCCATGGTTCCCCCCGCCACGCTCGACGTGGCGTCCACCCCGCGCACGCCCTTCGTCCGGCTCGTCCAGGTCGAGTGGCGCAAGATGGTCGACACCCGTAGCGGCTTCTGGCTCCTCACCATCACCGCAGGCCTCCTGGCGCTCGTGATGGCGCTCATCGTGCTGGTGGTCGGCCTCAACGACTTCCAGGTCGACGCGCGCGGCATCTCCCAGGGGATGACGATCCCGGTGTCGCTGCTGTTGCCCGTGTTCGCGATCCTCATCGTCACCAGTGAGTGGAGCCAGCGCACAGCGCTCACCAGCTTCACGCTGGAACCGCATCGCTCGCGGGTCGTGCTGGCCAAGCTGGTCGCCGTCACCACGCTCGCGGTTTGCACGATCGCGGTCGCCTTCGTGCTCGGCGCCCTCACCAACGTGCTGTGCGCGGCGGTGACCGGCAACCCGCTGGAGTGGAACCTCGACGGCTCCGAGCTGGTCTGGCTGGTCATCCAGCAGATGCTGTTCTTCGCGATGGGCTTCGCCTTCGGCATGCTTCTCCTCAACACCCCTGGCGCCATCGCGATCTACTACGTCATCGCGCTGATGCTGCCGCTCATGGTGTGGGGCACCCTCTACGCCATCTTCGACTGGGCGAAGGACGTGCTGCCGTGGGTCGACCTCGGGTTCGCGATGGCCCCGCTGTCCACCGGCGCCGACCCGTTGGGTCGACCGGTGGACGTCGAGGCGGTCACCTACGTCCAGACCGCCTTCACCGCACTGGTCTGGGTGGGAGTGCCCGTCGCTCTCGGCATGTGGCGGATCCTCAGGGCCGAGGTGAAGTAGTCGCAGCGCCCCGGCCGGGGCGATTCGTCATCGAACGTTGCGGGACAGGCCACCTGGTGGTGCCTGTCCCGTAGCGGTTCCCGCCACGCTCAGGAGCGTGCGCAACGGCTACCTGCGGTTCGCCGCACTCGGCGACAGCACCACCGTCGGACTCGGCGACCCCGTCCCCGGCGGCGGGTGGCGGGGCTGGGCACGGCTCCTCGCGGAGTCGCTGAGGTCGTCGTACGACGTCTCGTTCTGCAACGTCGCCATCTCCGGCGCCACGGCGTCGATCGTGCGGGAGCAGCAGCTCGAGGCCGCGCTCGCGCACCGGCCGGACCTCGCCTCCCTCCTGGTCGGCGTGAACGACACACTGCGCTCGACGTGGGATCCAGCGCGGCTCCGCGAGGACCTGCTGGCCATCGCCGGATCGCTGGACGCGATCGGCGCCATCCTGATGACGGCGCGGTGGCACGACCACGGCGCCGTTCTTGGGCTGCCGCGGATGCTCGTCCGGCCGATCGGGGAGCGGATCGAGGTCGTCAACGCCGTCTACGACGAGATCCACGAGCAGTACGGCGGCCTCCGCCTCGACCTCGCGCTGCTCCCGGAGGTGGCCCGCCGGGAGTGCTGGTCGATCGACCGGTTCCACCCATCGGAGGTCGGCCATCGCGCACTTGCCCGCGCCTGGGGGGAGCAGCTCCGTGCGGCCGGGTACGAGTTCGCGCTGCCGAGCCTGGAGCCGGCCGGAGGGTGCCCGCCGAGCTGGCGGCGCGACATGGCGTGGATGGTGATCGAGGGCGCGCCGTGGTTCGGACGGCGAGCACGGGACCTGGGGCCGTGGGCGGTGCGCCGGGCGATCGGAGCCGGTCGCTAGGTTTGCCGTCATGAGCACCCGAGTGGACGGTCGCGCCGACGACGAGCTGCGCCCCATCAAGATCACCCGCAACTGGCTCGACCACCCGGCGGGGTCGGTGCTGATCGAGTTCGGGAGGACCCGGGTGCTGTGCGCGGCGTCCGCCTCCGAGGGCGTGCCGCGCTGGCGCAAGGGCTCCGGGCTCGGCTGGGTCACCGCGGAGTACGCGATGCTCCCCGCCGCCACCAACACCCGCTCGGACCGTGAGTCGGTCAGGGGGCGGATCGGCGGCCGGACCCACGAGATCAGCCGACTGATCGGTCGTTCGCTGCGCGCGGTCATCGACTACAAGGCGCTCGGCGAGAACACCATCCAGATCGACTGCGACGTGCTCCAGGCCGACGGCGGCACGCGTACGGCCGCGGTCACCGGCGCCTACATCGCCCTCGCCGACGCGTGCGCGACGCTCGGCGTCACGCAAGCGCTCACCGGGTCGGTCGCCGCGATCAGCGTCGGCATCGTCGACGGCGTCCCGCGCCTGGATCTCCCGTACGTCGAGGACGTCCGGGCAGAGACCGACATGAACGTCGTGATGACGGGCGAGGGCAGGTTCGTCGAGGTGCAGGGCACCGCCGAGGGCGTGGCGTTCGACCGGGCCGAGCTGGACGCTCTGCTGGCGCTGGCGGAGAAGGGCTGCGCCGACCTGACCCGGATGCAGCAGGAGGCGCTCGACTCGTGAGCACGGTCCTCGTCGCCTCCCGCAACGCCAAGAAGCTGGAGGAGATGCGACGGATTCTCGCCGAGCATCTCGAGTCGGTCGAGGTCGTCGGGCTCGACGACGTCGAGCCGTTCGACGAACCCGTCGAGGACCAGCCGACGTTCGAGGGCAACGCCCTGCTGAAGGCGCGCGCCGGAGTCGCCGCGACCGGGCTGCCGACGATCGCCGACGACTCCGGCCTCTGCGTCGAGGCCCTGAACGGGATGCCAGGTGTGCTCTCGGCACGGTGGAGCGGGCCGCCGAAGTCTGACGAGCGCAACAACGAACTGCTGCTCGCGCAGCTGTCGGATGTGCCGGACGAGCGTCGGCGGGCTCATTTCCGCTGCGCGGTCGCGCTAGTGCACCCCGACGGCCGGGAGATCGTGGTCGAGGGTCGGATGGACGGCCGGGTGATCCGCGAAGTGCGAGGGAGCGGGGGCTTCGGCTACGACGTCCTCTTCGTGGCAGACGAGTTCCCCGACCTCACCACCGCGGAGCTGTCTCGGGACGCCAAGGACGCGATCTCGCACCGAGGGAAGGCGCTGCGGGAGATCGCGCCGCTCGTCGCGCAGATGCTGGCGTGACCGGGGAGCTCAGCGGATGACGCCGAGCCATGCGTCGAACGACCGGACGAAGCGGTCGTGGCTGGCGACCATGGCCGCTGCATCGCCGGGGACCCGCAGGACGTGGTCGCCCGGCACCACCACTCGCTCACCCGGCAGCGCGTCGAGCACCTCGCGGCTCAGGTAGGGATCGCTCGCACCGATCATGACGAACTGCTCGGCCGGGTAGGACAGCAGCACCTCGGCAACGTCGGGCTCGGTCAGCAGCGGCGTGAGCCAGGCGGCGTCGTATCCGCGCGCCGCGGCGAGCGGGGCCGCCAGCGTACCGAGCGACTTCGCTACGACGAGCACCCGTCCGTCGTGGTCATCGAGGGCCGCCCCGAGCTGGGCGCCGACCCAGGCGACCTCGGCGGCGTCGCCGTCCAACGCCGGCGGCTCCCACCAGACCTGGCGCACGTCCCATCCCCGCATCAGCGCCACCTGGGTGGCGAAGAAGAGCAGCGGGCCGTCGGGGGTGTACCGCCTGCCGGGAAGCACCACGCATCGGCCGACCGCGGTCCCGTCCACCACATGGTCGACGAACCGGGTCATGGCGACACGATCTCCGCTTCGCCGGAGGTGGGTCAACCCGCTGCTGGTGCGCCCGGTGAGAGTCGAACTCACACTGTCACGGACCTAAACCGTGTGCCTCTGCCAGTTGGGCTACGGGCGCTCGATGCGGCCGGGGATGTGTGCCACGGCCGCTGACCTCAGGTCACTCGCTCCACTCCCAGGTGGTCAGGATCTCCTCGAACTGGGGGAGCACCTTCTCGTCACCGTCCTTGAGAGAGACGGTGATGGAGTAGCCGAGTTCGCCGCTGATCACCAGGTGCGAGCGCTGCTTGACCTTCACGCCGGAGTCGTTGGTGCGGGAGATCTCCACGCCCAGGGCGGTCTGACCGTCGATGGCGACGTTCGGGATGTCGGTGACGTCGGCAGTCGGGTCGCCCGAGACCAGCGCCTCCTTCCAGGCATCCTTGAGGTCGTTCGGGTCGGTGGCGCCGTAGGACGACTGCGTCTCCACGATGATGTTGGCGCGCGCGGTGTTGAAGGTGTCGCCCCACAGGACGACCTTGTCGAGGGTGGTCAGTCCCGGGTTGTTCTTCACGAACTCCTCGGTGCCGTCGCTCCACCCCTCGGGAGCCTGCACCTGATAACCCTGGCCCTTGATCGTGATGCCGCCGAGATCGACGGTCTCCGACGTCTCGTCGGCCGACGGGTCCTCGCCACCGCCGTTGGCCAGCAGCACGATGCCGACGATCCCGGCGACGATCACGACCACCGCGACGGCGATGGCACCGATGACGAGGCCCGCGCTGCTCTTCTTGCTCGCGGGCGGCTGCGACCAGCCACCGGGGTACGACGGCTGCCCGGCGGGGGCGTACCCGGGTCCGGCAAAGGGTTGATGCGGCGGTGACTGGACCGGGTACTGCACGGGAGTGGTTCCGCCGGGGCCGTGATGCGGCGGTGCGGCCGTGTGCGCCTCAGGGTCGAGCCCGGTCACCAGGTTCTCGGGCACCCTGCCGAGTGCGAACCCGAGCACGGCGACCGCCCATTGGCAGCCGCGAACGTCGGCGCTGCCGCGGTCGCGGGCCAGTCGCTGGCCGGCCGAGTCGACCGCGTCGGCCGGGGCTGCGCCGCTGTCGAGCATGGTGAGCATGCCGTCGAGGGCGCCCAGGCGAACCGCGTCGGTGAGGAGGTTGATCGTGCCGCTGGACGCCTGACCCTCGTCGAGGTAGTCGTCGAGCGACCCGCGGAACGCCGAGGCGTCCCGGAATAGGCCGTGCCCGTGGTCCCGGGCGAGCTCGGCGAGGGCCTGGTGCAGCACCATCTGGGTTCCTTAGGTTCGGTCAGGTCCTAGGCCGCAAGGCCGAGGTCCTTGCGGAGCTTCGCGACGTGTCCGGTCGCTTTGACGTTGTACTGCGCGATCTCGATGCGACCGTCGGTGCCGACGACGAAGGTGGACCGGATGACGCCCTGCACGAGCTTCCCGTAGAGCGACTTCTCGCCGTACGCGGCGTAGGCCTCGTGCACGACGAGCTCGGGGTCGGAGAGCAGTGTGATGGTGAGCCCGTCGCGCTCGCGGAACTTCGCGAGCTTCGATGTGGTGTCCTTCGAGATCCCCACGACGGTGTAGCCCTCCGCCTGCAGGGAGTCGAGGGAGTCGGTGAAGTCGCAAGCCTGCTTCGTGCACCCCGGCGTCATCGCCGCCGGGTAGAAGTACACGATCACCTTCCGCCCCTCCTCGAGCAGGGCGTAGAGGTTGACCTCGTCGCCCTGATCCGAGGCGAGGGTGAAGTCGGGGGCGGGGTCGCCGGCGGAGAGGCGGACCTGGTCGCTCATGCTGCGGTCTCCTGATACGGGTATGTTGTTGCAAGTCCCATGCAATAACGTGGGTGACGTGCTCGGAACCATCTAACTACCCGGGCACCTCCCGCCGAACACAGGAGCACCGCCTGATGCACGTCCCCGACGGATTCCTCGACGCTCCGACGTCGATCGCGACCGGTCTCGTCGCGGCTGCGGGCGTCGGCATCGCGCTTCGCAAGGCGCGCGCGGAGCTCGACGACCGCACCGCACCGATGGCGGGCCTCGTCGCCGCGTTCGTCTTCGCCGGGCAGATGATGAACTTCCCGGTCGGCGCCGGCACGAGTGGACACCTGCTCGGCGGGGCCCTGGCCGCCGTACTCGTCGGACCGTGGACCGGCGCCCTGTGCCTGAGCGTGGTGCTGATGGTGCAGGCCCTCTTCATGGCCGACGGCGGACTCACCGCGCTCGGTACCAACATCACGCTGATGGGCCTGGTCGGGGTCTTCGTCGGGTACGCCGCGTTCCGCCTGGCGCTGCTCGTGCTCCCGCGCAACGTGAGCTCGGTGCCCGTCGCCGGCGCGATCGGTGCGCTGGTGTCGGTCCCGGCCGCGGCGGCCGTCTTCACCGCGCTGTTCGCGGCCGGCGGCACGGCCGACGTGCCCCTCGGTACGGTGCTGACCGCGATGCTCGGCTGGCACACGGTGATCGGCGCGGGCGAGGCGGCGGTCACCGGCCTGGTGATCGGCGCCGTCGTCGCTTCCCGCCCTGACCTCGTGTACGGCGCCCGTGGCCTCGCCGCCGCGAAGGCGCCGCTGGTCCTGCCGGACGCGGAGCCGGTGAGGGGCGGTCTCGCGTGACCAGTCCCCGGATCTCCAAGCGGGCCTTCCTCCTGGTCGGTCTGCTGACCGCCCTGCTGATCGCCGGCGTCGGGTCCTACTACGCCAGCGGCCACCCCGACGGCTTGGAGTACGTGGCCGAGCGGACCGGATTCATCGACTCGGCCCAGGACGGCGCCGCCGCCGACAGTCCGTTCGCCGACTACGGCACCAAGGGTGTGGAGGACCCGCGTGTCGGTGGCGGCATCGCCGGCGTCGTCGGGGTGCTGGCGACGCTGCTGCTCGCGGGGGGTCTCTTCATGCTGCTGCGGCGCAAGCCCGACCCGGCCGCACTCTCCGAGACGAAGTGAGCCTCTAGTGGGGGCCGGGCACGGGTCGGGGCTCCCCGGCGGAACCGGGCAGGGCCGCACTCTGGTGTACCGCGCCCCGGCGCACGTGAAGATCCTCGTGTTGCTGGCCTTCGTGTTGACTGTGGTCGCCACGCCTCGGGAGTGGTTCGGCGCGTTCGGCGGCTACCTGGTGGCGATCCTCGGGGTGGCCCTCCTCGTCGCCCGGATCCCGTTCGGGTGGCTGGCGAAGCGGATGGTGATCGAGGTGCCGTTCCTGGTCTTCGCGGCGCTGATGCCGTTCGTGGTCCGTGGGCCGGAGATCGAGGTGCTCGGTGTCGGGCTGAGCGAGCCCGGCCTGCTTGCCGCCTGGGGACTCGCGGCGAAGGGCACGATCGGAGTCCTGGCCTCCCTCACCCTGGCCGCGACGACCGAGCCGGTCGCCGTGCTCGCCGGTCTGCAGCGACTGCGGATGCCGGACCTGATCGTGCAGATCATGGGCTTCATGGTCCGCTACCTCTCCGTCGTCACCGGTGACCTGCAGCGGATGCTGACGGCGATGCGGTCCCGCGGTGCGGACCCGCGGTCGCCGCGGCACTGGCCGGCGCTGGCGCGTACGCTCGGCGCCCTGTTCGTGCGGTCCTACGAGAGAGGCGAGCGGGTGCACCTGGCGATGCTGTCGCGGGGCTACGACGGGCGGTTGCCGTGAGCACGCCGGTCCTCGACGTCCGCGGTCTCGCCTTCGCCTACCCCGACGGCCACCAGGCGCTCTTCGGGGTCGACATGCACGTGCACCCGGGGGAGCGGGTGGCGTTGCTCGGCCCCAACGGTGCGGGAAAGACGACGCTGGTGCTCCACCTCAACGGCATCCTCTCGGCGTCGGCCGGGCAGGGCGCCGGGTCGGTCGCGGTCAGCGGGCTCCCGGTCACGAGGAGGAACCTGCTGGAGATCCGCCGCCGGGTCGGGATCGTCTTCCAGGACCCCGACGACCAGCTCTTCATGGGCAGCGTGCGCGCTGACGTGGCCTTCGGGCCGGCGAACCTCGGCCTCACCGGCGCGGCGCTGGAGAAGCGGGTGACCGACGCGCTCGAGCAGGTCGGGATGGCCGAGTACGCCGACCGGCCGCCGCACCACCTCTCCTTCGGCCAGCGGCGGCGGGTCGCCGTGGCGACGGTGCTGGCGATGGAGCCGGAGATCCTGGTGCTGGACGAGCCGTCGTCCAACCTCGACCCGGCCTCCCGGCGTGAGCTCGCCGACATCCTGCGCGGGCTCGACGTGACGCTGCTGATGGTCACCCACGACCTGCCGTACGCCCTCGAGCTGTGCCCGCGGTCCGTGGTGCTGAGCGGGGGCAGGGTCGTCGCGGACGGCACGACGTACGACGTGCTGACCGACGACGCCCTGATGCGCGCGCATCGGCTGGAGCTGCCATGGGGCTTCGATCCGCGCGGGATCGCGGATGGGCGGTCCGGTGCTGTTGATAGCCTGCCCGGGTGAGCAATCTCCCCACCGACATCGAGCGTGAGATCGAGGAGGCCCGTGAGCGCCTCGCGGGCACGATCGACCAGCTCCTCTACCGCTCGCACCCGAAGACGATCGTGAGCCGCGAGGTCGCGCAGGTGAAGGCGTACTACATCGACCCCGAGACCGGCGAGCCGCGCACCGACAACATCCTCAAGACCGTGGGTGGCGTCGTCGGCGTGATCGTCGCGATCGTGGTCCTCCGCAAGATCACGAAGTAGGCGTGTCCGACAAGACGCCCATCAAGATGCTGCACGACCGCATCTTGTGCGAGACCGAGACCGACGCCGGCGAGCGGCGCTCGTCCGGCGGCATCGTCATCCCCGCGACCGCGGCGATGGGTGCCAAGCGCCTGTCCTGGTCGCGTGTCGTCGCGGTCGGGCCGCACTGCCGGACCGTGGTGGCCGGCGACAAGGTGCTCTACGACCCCGAGGACAAGGCCGAGGTCGAGGTCTCGGGCGAGGTGTACGTCGTGATGCGCGAGCGTGACATCCATGCGGTCGCCGCCGAGCGGCTCGCCGACGAGGCTGCCGGCCTCTACCTCTGAGACCGGCCCGGGCCGCCGGGCGTAACGCGAGTCAGGTGAAACGCGTTACAGGTCTGTGAGATCCCCCCGGCTCCTTCCGCTGCTCGCTGCCCTCCTGATCGTGCCGCCGCTCGCGGCCACCGGGCCCGCCGAGGCCCGGCAGCAGGTGACGAACCGGACGTCCTCCGAGGTGCGGGCCGTCGCCGGTCCGGAGTTCGCCGCCAAGATCCGGATCACCGACCACGGCATTCCGCACGTCGTCGCCGACGACTGGGGATCCCTCGGCTACGGAAGCGGCTACGCCGTGGCCCGCTCGTCGATCTGCAACGTCGCGGACACCCTGCTGACCGCCCGCGGCCAGCGGTCGAAGTACCTCGGCGGCGACGCCCGCTACGCCGACCGGGTCACGATGGACGCCAGCAACCTCCAGGTGGATGCGTTCGTCACCGACCTCCGGAACCGCAGGGTGGTCGAGAGGCTGCTCGAGTCCCCGGCCGGTCCGAGCCCACGCGCTCGGGAGATGGTGCGCGGCTACACCGCCGGGATCAACCGCTTCCTGCGCGACAACGAGGTCACCGACCCCGCCTGCAAGGACGCGACCTGGATCGGACCGGATGCGACGCCGCTCGACCTCTGGTACGGCGTCTACCTGGCCAACCTGCTCGCCTCCTCGGGTGTCTTCGTCAAGCAGATCGTGGACGCCGACCCGCCGACCCTCGACGACCCCGGGCTGCCCGGCTCCGGCCTGCCGCTGCCGACGTCGAAGGCCCAGGTCGACGAGTACGCCGCGACGGTCGACCGGGAGGCGCTGCTCGAGTCGCTCGGCCAGGACAGCGACTTCGGCTCCAACGCGACCGCGATCGGTGGCGATGCGAGCGCGACCGGCCGCGGCATGATCCTCGGCAACCCGCACTTCCCCTGGGTCGGGCGCTACCGGTTCACCCAGCAGCACCTCACCATCCCGGGCAGGTACGACGTCGCGGGCGCTTCGCTGATCGGGTCCCCGGTCGTCAACATCGGATGGAACAAGGACGTCGCCTGGAGCCACACGGTCTCCACGGCCTACCGGTTCACGCCCTACGAGTTCCCCACCGTTGGCCCCGGCACGACGTACCTCACCGCGAACGGCCTGGCGAAGAACGCCGAGCGCCGGCTCGTCGACGTCGAGGTCAGGCAGCCGGACGACTCGCTGACCACGGTCCGCGAGGACCTCTACCGGGTGCCCCTCGGCTACGTGATCGACAGCCCCTCGCAGTTCATGGGCTGGACGCCGGCCAGCTTCTGGGCCATCCGGGACGCGAACGCCGAGCACCTGCGGACCATCGACACCTTCCTCGGCATGGGCGAGGCGACGAGCAGCCGCGACCTGCTCGCCCGACAGGACGCCGGCGGCGGCATGCCGTGGGTGAACACGACCGCGGCCGACCGTCACGGCGACGTGCTGTACGCCGACCACAGCGTCGTGCCGCACGTCACCGACGAGATGGCCAGCCGCTGCATGACCGTCGTGGGCCTGCTGCTGAAGACCGTCGCCCGCCTGCCCGGTCTCAACGGCACCCTCGCCGACGGTCCCTGCAAGTGGGGCTCGGACCCCGACGCCCAACGGCCGGGAATCCTCGGCCCGGCCAAGCTGCCGGACGTCGTACGACGCGACTGGGTGATGAACGCCAACGACTCCTACTGGACGCCGAACGACCGGGTCCGGCTCGAGGGGTACCCCTCGATCATCGGCTGCGAGAAGTGCGTGCGGACCATGCGGACCCGGATGGTGTCGCAGTACGTCGTGGACCGGCTGAAGGTGGGCAGGGAGACCCCGCAGAGCCTGCGGGGCCACCAGCACGAGAACCGGGTCCGCGCCGCCGAGGTGATGCGCGAGGACGGCCGGCTGGACGAGGTCTGTGCCCAGACCGGGGAGGCCGAGGCGTGCGCCGTGCTGAGGGCGTGGGACGGGCACTCGGACGTCGACTCCGTCGGGACGCACATCTTCGAGGCGTTCGTGGAGCGCGCACCGACCGGGATGAACCTCTGGGACGTGCCGTTCGACGCGAACGACCCGTTCCACACTCCGCGCGGCCTCAAGACCGGCGCGGCCGTCGTCCAGGCGATGAGGGACGCCATCGCGCACGTGCGGGCCAAGGGCGTGTCGTTCGACGCGGCGTGGGGCTCACTCCAGGTCGCCGGCGACCGCGGCGCTCCGGCCTACCCGATCGGTGGGGGCAACGGCGACCTCGCCGGCAACGCCAACGCCGTCGCGTCACGCAACGCCCCGGCCAACACCGCCCGGTACAAGCCGATCTCCTACGGCTCCTCGCACATCCAGGCCGTCTCCTACCTCCCCGACGGCTCGCTCGACGCCCAGACCATCCTGACCTACGGGCAGTACGACGACCCGGCGTCCCCGTGGTCCTCGGACCAGACACAGCTCTTCTCCCAGGAGCGCTGGGTGAGGTTCGCCTGGACGCCGGCGCAGGTGTCGGCGGCGCTGCAAGCGACCGTCGTGCTGCGCGGCAGCTGACGCAGGCCCAACGCAGGTCGAGACCGTGATGCCGCGCAGCGACCCATCCCAGGTCGAGGAGGTCGCGCAGCGACCGTCACGAGACCGTAGTCTCCGGCCATGGCTGTCGAGGTCGAGAAGCGCGGTCCGGTCACGCTCGTCACCCTGGCGCGTCCGGAGGTCCGCAACGCCGTCGACGCCGAGCACGCACGGGCGCTGACCCGCGCTTTCGAGGAGTTCGACGCGGACCCGGACGCCGCGGTCGCCGTGCTGTACGGCGCCGGCGGGACCTTCTGCGCCGGTGCCGACCTGAAGGCGGTGAGCCGCGGCGAGGTGGAGGTCGGAGCACCGGGGGAGGGGCCCGCCGGGATGGGCCCGACCCGGATGCTGCTGTCGAAGCCCGTGGTCGCCGCCGTGGAGGGCTACGCCGTCGCCGGGGGCCTCGAGCTCGCGCTCTGGTGTGACCTGCGGGTGGCCGACCCGGCCGCCAGCTTCGGGGTGTTCTGCCGGCGCTGGGGTGTGCCGCTGATCGACGGTGGCACGGTCCGTCTGCCGCGGCTGATCGGCCACTCGCACGCCCTCGACCTGGTCCTCACCGGCCGCGAGGTCGGGGCCGAGGAGGCGCTGCGCATGGGGCTCGCCAACCGCGTCTCCGCCCCGGGTGCGGCCCTGGAGGAGGCGCTCGTCCTGGCCGCGCAGCTCGCGGCGTTCCCGCAGACGTGCCTGCGCGAGGACCGCCTGGCGACGTACGAGCAGGAGGGCCTGGCACTGGACGAGGCGCTGATGGTCGAGTGGCGCCACGGACTGCGCTCGCTCGCCGCCGATACTCTCCACGGCGTGGCACGCTTCGCCGGTGGAGCCGGGCGGCACGGTGCCTTCGAGTAGCAGTCCTTCGGGAGGGAACGACGTGGTCAACGGTCCGGGACGCGACCAGCGAGAGCCGATGGAGCGGCTGGTGCGGATCGCGGCCGTGCTGCGCGCCAACAGCGAGCACGGCGTGGATGGCGACCGCCTCGCTCAGCTCGCCGGGTTCACGGGCGCCGACCCGGGCAGTCAGCTCAAGCGTGAGCTGCGGTACCTCGAGCGCCAGGGCTGGCAGATCGACAACATCGGCGAGCCCGGCGGCACCGCCGTCTACCGGATGACCACCGTCGACAACCGGCTCCGGGTCCGGCTGACGCCCGGCCAGCAGGCCGCGCTGCGGCGGGCGGTGCTGCTGGCCGACCGCGGCGACCTGGTGCAACGGCTGGGTCTGCCGGAGTCGTCGAAGCCGTCCGAGGTGGACGCCCAGGTGCCGACGGCCGCGGCGCCTGGTGACCAGCGGCTCACCCACGTCGTACGCGCCGTCCGTGATCGGTGCATGCTGCGGTTCGGCTACAAGGGCACGGCACGCGAGGTGCACCCCGAGTCGCTCCGTACGCAGAACGGCACGTGGTACCTCCGCGGCGTCGAGGAGACCGACCTCTCCGGGAGCGCGGCCGGACCGGAGAGCGCGGTCGTGAAGGCCTTCGTGGTGGGCCGGATGAAGGACCCCGAGGTCGGCGCGCCCGGGTCGGCGCGGGCGCTCCCGGCGGTCCGGCACACCGGGCTGCACCCGATGACGTGGCAGATCGACCCGCCGGTCGAGGTGACCTTGCAGACCACGGCGGACTTCGAGCCCGACGTACGACGCTGGCTGGGCGAGCCGCTCTCCGTCGAGCCCGGCGCCGGGGGAGACACCGTGTTGATCCGCTACCTGGTCACCCACCGGGCGGCGCTGCGCGCCCGGCTCAACGAGCTGGGACGCCGGGTGCGGATCGTCGGCCCCGAGGACGTGCGCGCCGAGGTCGTCGCCGAGCTGGCCGCG